>NZ_JBHMIW010000016.1:0-181658 GCF_042436655.1 Sinorhizobium sp. P24N7
CGGCAGGTACAGCCGGTTCGCTCCGCCCCGTCCGGGGCTTCGCGAACCCGCTGAACCTGCCGCAACCCAAAATCTGTCGACAATCATCCCGGTCCAAAATGTCGACCATCAACCCGGTTGAACAGGGGTTCAGACCGGGTAGATTGTCGACAATCATCCCGGTCCAAAATGTCGACCATCAACCCGGTTGAACAGGAGCGTTCAGCCGATCGCCATCAGGCTGGCATTGCCGCCGGCTGCCGCCGTGTTGATCGAGGCGGAAACCTCTTCCACGAGCCAGTTCAGGCAATAGGCGTCCGGGTTGCGGGCTATTTCCTCGCTCGATGCGGCCTGGACGAGCAGGAGCGGGCCGGGCAGGGCGGCGATGGCCTTGTTGACGGCGCGGACGCGCTCGGCGTCACCTTCGACCAGCGCACCGGCGAAGGGGCCGTCGGCAGCCCAGTCCTTCGACCAGGAGACGCGCAGGCCAACCGTTTGCGGCACGTTTTTCAGCGAAGCCTGCAGACCGGAGGCGGCATCGATCGCGACGCTGTTGCCGGTCGCGAGCGCGGCGGCGAGCTGGTGGTACAGCCCGCTCTCCGTCGCCGGCACGAGGAGGATGCGGCCGCGCGCATGGAGGGTATAGAGGTTGCGTTCGCCGACCGGGCCGGGCAGTTCCAGGTCGAGGCCAAGGGCCGAGCTGCTGCCGGCGTTGCGGGCCGCTTCGGCCTCCGCGCGCGCGCCTTTGCCGTCGAGCCACTTGGCGAAATCGAGAAGGACCGGATCCGTGTGCACCGAGCTGTGCTGCGGCGGAACCGGTGGGGTGGTAACCAGGCGGCCGAGATAAAGCGGACCGCCGGCCTTGGGACCGGTACCGGAAAGACCGCGCCCGCCGAAGGGCTGAACGCCCACCACCGCGCCGATGATGTTGCGGTTGATGTAGAGGTTGCCGGCCTTGATACGGCTTGTCACATGCGCGATCGTCTCGTCGAGGCGCGTGTGGAGCCCGAAGGTGAGGCCATAGCCGGTGGCGTTGATGTCGTCCACCAGCCGGTCGAGATCGTCGCGCCGGTAGCGGATGACGTGCAGCACCGGCCCGAAGACCTCGCGTTGAAGATCGGAAAGCTTCTCGAGTTCGATGATCGTCGGCGGCACGAAGGTGCCCACTCCGGTCTCCGAGGCAAGCCCGATCTGCTCGACCTTGCGGCCGAGCCCGCGCATCCGCTCTATGTGCTTCTCGATGTTGTCCTTCGCCTCTGACGTGATGACCGGCCCGACATCCACGGAAAGACGATCGGTGCGGCCGATATGCAATTCGTGCAGCGCGCCCTTCAGCATCGTCAAGATGCGGTCGGCCACATCCTCCTGCAGGCACAGCACACGCAGCGCCGAGCAGCGCTGGCCGGCACTGTCGAAGGCTGATGTGATCACGTCGCCGACCACCTGCTCGGCAAGCGCCGAGGAGTCGACGATCATCGCATTCTGGCCTCCGGTTTCGGCGATCAGCGGGATCGGCCGGCCGGCAGGCGAAAGGCGGTCGGCAAGCTGTGCCTGGATCAGCCGCGCGACTTCCGTCGACCCGGTGAACATCACACCCGCAGTCTCGGCTGCGGCGACCAGCGCCGCACCCACGCGTCCGTCGCCCGGAAGAAGCTGCAGCGCGCTTGCCGGGATGCCGGCCTCATGCAGGATGCGCACACCCTCGGCGGCGATCAGCGGCGTCTCTTCCGCGGGTTTGGCGAGCACGGGATTGCCGGCCACGAGTGCGGCGGCGATCTGCCCGGTGAAGATCGCCAGCGGGAAGTTCCACGGGCTGATGCAGACGATCGGCCCGAGCGGCCCGTGGCCGGGGCCGAGCGTGCGCCGCGTCTGTTCGGCATAGTAGCGCAGGAAATCGATCGCCTCGCGCACCTCGGCAATGGCGTTCAGCGCCGATTTGCCTGCCTCGCGGATGATCAGCCCGAGAAGCGTGGGCATGCGGGCCTGCATCAGCTCGGCGGCGCGGTCGAGGCAGGCGGCCCGTTCGGACGGCGGGACGGCCGCCCAATCCGGCGCCGCTTCGGCGGCAAGGCGCACGGCGCGCCGTGCGTCCTCTTCCGAGGTCTCGGTCACCGAGCCTACGACGTCGCGATGATCTCCGGGATTTAGAACCGTGCGCGTCTCGCCGGCAGCGGGACCGGTAGCGAGCCGCGGTACGGCGGTCCACTTCATGGCCGCGCTTTCCCTCAGCGCTTCCGTAAGCGACGCAAGCGTTTCCTCGTTGGAAAGGTCGAGGCCTGCGGAATTGGTCCGCGCATCGCCGAAGAGCTCGGCCGGCAAGGCGATCCTGTCGTGCTTGGCGCCGACGACCGGCATGGCGCGGACGACTTCGACGGGATCGGCGATCAGTTCGTCGATCGAAACCTTCGGGTCGTTGATGCGATGCACGAAGGAGGAGTTGGCGCCGTTTTCGAGCAGGCGCCGGACCAGATAGGCAAGCAGCGTCTCATGGGTGCCGACAGGCGCATAGATGCGGCAGGGACGATCGAGCTTGCGGCGGCCGACGACCTCTTCGTAAAGAGGCTCGCCCATGCCGTGCAGGCACTGGAATTCGTATTTGCCCACCTGAAAGTCCCTGCCTGCCATGTGATAGATGGCGGCGAGCGTCTGGGCATTGTGTGTCGCGAATTGCGGGAAGACCACATCGGTCGCGGCAAGCAGCTTGGCTGCGCAGGCGATATAGGAGACGTCGGTGTGGATCTTGCGCGTGAAGACCGGGAAATCCGCGAGCCCGTCGAGCTGCGCCCGCTTGATCTCGGCATCCCAATAGGCGCCCTTCACGAGCCGCACCATGATGCGCCGCCCGGAGCGCCGGGCGAGATCGATGATGAAGTCCAGAACGAAGGGGCAGCGCTTGCCGTAGGCCTGGACGACGAAGCCCATGCCGTTCCAGCCGGAGAGCTCGCCGTCGAGGCAGAGCTCCTCGAGGAGATCGAGCGACAGTTCCAGCCGGTCGGCTTCCTCGGCGTCGATGTTGAGGCCGATATCGTAATTCCTGGCGAGGAGTGCGAGCGCCTTGACCTTCGGCAGCAGTTCGCCCATCACGCGCGCGGCCTGCGCGCGGCTATAGCGGGGATGCAGCGCCGAGAGCTTGATCGAGATGCCGGGGCCTTCATAGATGCCGCGGCCGGCGGAGGCTTTGCCGATCGCGTGAATGGCGCTCTCGTAATCCCTGTAATACCGTTCCGCGTCGGCGGCCGTGGTCGCGGCCTCGCCGAGCATGTCGTAGGAGTAGCGGAAGCCCTTTTCCTCGAGTTCCTTCGAACGCTTCAGCGCTTCCTGGATCGTCTCGCCGGTAACGAACTGTTCGCCCATCATCCGCATGGCCATGTCGACGCCGCGCCGGATCACCGGCTCGCCGCAACGCGAAATGAGACGTGTGAGCGCCGCCGACAAGCTGCGGTCGTTGACCGTCGAGGTCAGCTTGCCGGTTACGACGAGGCCCCAGGTCGCGGCATTGACGAAGAGCGAACGGCTGCCGCCGAGATGCGATTTCCAGTTGCCGTCGGCGATCTTGTCGCGGATCAGCGCGTCACGCGTCGCCGTGTCGGGAATACGCAGCAGCGCTTCCGCAAGGCACATGAGAGCCACGCCTTCCTGGCTGGAAAGCGAATATTCCTGCACCAGGCCTTCGACGCCGGAGCCGCTGTGCTTGCCGCGCAGCGCCTCGATCAGCTTGCGGGCTGTTCGTGCGGCCGCGTCGCGCGTTTCCTTCGGCTGCGTGGCCGCTTCGAGAAGCGGCGGCAGGCATTCCGTTTCCGGGCGGCGGTACGCGGCCGTGATCGCCTGGCGCAGTGTGCTCTGTGGCCGGACCGGCGGTGCGAAGTCGGCGAACGGCGCCGGGGCGACCTCGACGGGGGTTTTTTGAAGCGGGCTCGGGCTCATTGAACGCTGTCCTCCACGGAACGGTAGCGGGCGCTATCGACGCCCTGATGTCGTGGCAGAAAATACGCGTGCCATCGCCGAACATCCATCCGGCAAATCAGCATTATGGCCGAATGTTTCTCCACGACAGGCAAGACAAAGGGAGAACTATACGGAGTGCAGGCGAATGTTCCGGACGAAAGTCAGCATGCAGCCCCGAAAAGTTGCTCCCGCGCCATCAGGCACTCGTCATCCCCCGGCATGCAGGTGCGACAGACGATGGGGCGTATATCGTAGACCTTGCAGGCGACGGAACGGCCGAGCTTGCCCTCGAGCGCCGTGCAGCGGCCGCTCTCGCAACGCATGCCGCCGAGATCCGCAGCCACATAGTCTGCTGGTATGCGCTCGAGCTCTTCCTCCGTCTCGAGCGAAAAACGCGGCCAGTCGGCCGAATAGGCGCAGCAGGCGCCGCAGCTCTGGCAGTCGAAATTCTGATTGGCGGGAACGGACTGGCTCATGGCATCAGCCTATCACGAAGCGGGTGGCGCCGGAATGCCTGCCGCTCGCGCCGGAAGGTCACGCCCCCACCGCGTCGCGCCTTGCTATCTCGTAGTCTTCCGTATGCACGAGCACGCCGTCGCCGGTCACCAGCGCTATGCCGTAGGCCGCCGGCTCGTCCACCGAAAGAGATGCGTCCGCCGTGTCGAAGGGCATCGGCTGCTGGTGCACGGGGCTTTTGAAGATCGAGAAGGGAATGCCGCGACTGGAGCCGCTGATGGTGCGGTGAACATGCCCGGCGAAGATATGACGAACATTGCCGTGCCGCTTCACCAGGGCGTAGAAGTCGTCTTCGTTGATGAGGCGGATCATGTCCATACCGGCAAAGCCGCTGACATGCGGCGGGTGGTGCATGAAGACGAGCGCCGGCCGGCCGCCGGTCTCTTCGAGTTGCCGGCCGAGCCACGCAAGCCGCCTGTCGCATAGGTGACCGGCGTGACTCACCGGATAGTCGTAGGGCGGT
Source organism: Sinorhizobium sp. P24N7 (assembly GCF_042436655.1). NCBI lineage: Bacteria > Pseudomonadati > Pseudomonadota > Alphaproteobacteria > Hyphomicrobiales > Rhizobiaceae > Sinorhizobium > Sinorhizobium sp. P24N7. The sequence goes on from NZ_JBHMIW010000016.1 coordinate 4,904, forward strand.
GCAAACAGCGTATCGAGCAGGATCGCGCGGCAATCGGGGAAATCGAGCACCTGCTGGACGAAGCCGTTCGCGTCGGTCGCCGTTTCGGCGAAGACGTCGAGAAACACTTCGCGCCGGTCGTGATTGCCGATCATGAGCGCCGCCGGTGGGGTGAGTTCGCCGAGAAGGGCCTTCAGCCGCTCGTAGGAAGCGCGGTCCGCCCGATGCGTCAGATCGCCGGCGAAGATCACCCGGTCGGCATCCGCATGATAGCGGTTGACGTGGGCGATGCCGTTTGCGAGCCGCCGATACGGGTCCAGCCCGATGATCGTCTCGCCTTCGGGCACCATGTGGAGGTCGGAGAAAATGATGAGCTTCGTCATGTGCGTCCCGCGTTGATGTCTCACGGGTCACGCTCCTGCGCCTGCTCGCAGGCGTCAAGCGGCATTTTCGGGCGGGTCGGACCTATGCGGAAGACCGGACTGCCGCCCCCATCACTGCAACCGGTCCGCGGTTGCCTGCGCGAAGCGCCGGACGGTCAGCAAATCGCCGGAGGACTTACCGGCCATGCCGCGCTCGGCGAGGAGATGGGCATAGCTTGCCATTGCCAGAGCGTGGCCGTTCGCGGCGGCTTCGGCGAGAATTCGTGCCGACTGCAGCTTCTGTCCAGCCCTGTCGAGAACGCGTGCGAGCTGGAACTGCGTCCGGGCGCCGCCGTTCTGATTATAGGCCTCGCGGCAGGCGGAAAGCGCCACTCCGATGCGGATGTTCTGCGTCGCAACGGCCGGGAAAGCCCTGTTGCGTTCGAGATCGAATTCGCTACCGGCCTCGCGGTCGCATTGCTCGGCGGCGGTGAGATCGCTTGCACGCGCCGCGGACGGCATGGTCGCGAAGAGGGGCAGGAGCACGGCCGTCGCGAGCAGATGATGCAGGCCGGTACGAAGGCTCGATTCAACGTATTTCGTCATGGTGCGCTCCCTCTTGCCCGCACATTCTAGGGTCGCTCCGACCCGGTATCTGTTCCGCGGGAAACAGCGGCGAAGGCGATGAAACGGTGAGTTCAGGCAGACCCCAAGATGCGCCTTGCATCGGGCACGCCTCGGTCTATCCTCGTCAGGAGCCGGAGGCCGAACAGGGAGCGCTGCGAAAACCAGCGGAGAAGCCGATGCGGCAGTTCGACGTGAGGAGACGGATCTTTCTTGGCGGGGTGTTGCTTGCCGCCGTATCGGGCGGCCGTTCGACGGCAGCAGCTCCGGTCGTGGGCAAGGCCGCAAAGATCCGCGGCAACGTCCGCCGTCGGCAGGGCGGGGACGAGGAACGGCTGGCGATCGGCGGTGCGGTTCTCGACAAGGATTATGTCCTGACGAGCAGCAACAGCTTCGCCGATCTCGCCCTCAGCGAAACGCGTATCCTGCTGGGGCCGCAAACGGAACTCCTGATCGACAGCTACATCGCCGGCCAGGGCGGGACGCTGGAGCTGGGACTGGGCCGGATGGTCTTCGACCGGCCCGAAGGCTTGCCCAAGACGGACGTCGCGGTGCGCACCGCCTTCGGCATGATCGGCGTTCGCGGAACGAAATTCTTCTGCGGCCCGAGCCGAGCGGCGTTCGCGGTCTTCGTTGAACATGGCGTGGTGTCCGTTCAGGGCGGCGGCGTTACACGGACAGTTGCGGCCGGCCAGGGCGTCGATATCAGCCGCCCGGGCGCCGCTCCCAGCGAACCGACGCGCTGGGGAGAGGTGCGGATTCGTCAGGCCTATGCGAGCGTCGGGTTGAGGTAGGGGCGATGGCCGGCATCCCGCGCTGCGGTGGCTGTCCTCATTCCGCTCGAAGGTGCTTGTTCAGCTCATTGCTCGCTACCGTAAACAGCTCCATCGATCCGAAGCCTCTGATATCGTGGCGTCCAAGGGATCTGAGCGCCGCTTTCGACTGCGCAGCCGCCGCCGGGCCGATGCAGATGGCGGTGCCGAGAAACTTGTTCGCCTCCTGAAGGCGAGCGGCGAGGTTCACCGCATCTCCATGGGCGGTGTAGTCGAGCTTCCCTCCGGCGCCCACCTCTCCCAGTACCGCCGGCCCGGTTTCGATGCCGATGCGCGTCCTGCCGAAACCGTGTTCGGCAAATTGCGCACGTCTGCGCATCTCCTCGGTCAGTACATGGATCGCCGCGGCGCAGCCGATCGCCTTGTCTACATGGTCGGGCAGGTCCTCTGGCGCGTTGAAGAGAGCGTGGACGGCATCCCCGACGACCTTGTCGACCATGCCGCCATGCCCGGCGACAAGCGCGTTCACCTCGGCGAAATAGACGTCGAGCAGGGCCACGAGTTCGCGGGGAGCAAGCTTCTGCGAAAGTGTCGAGAAACCCTCGATATCGGTGAAAAGCGCCGTCACCGGGCGTTCCTCGCCGGCCATGCGCCCGCGATCGGGCTCGTCTATGTAGCGCGCCACCACGGACTGCGGCAGATATTGCGAGAATTTCCGCCGGGCGATCGCCTCTGCGCGCCGCGTGCGCGCAAACTGCAATGCGCTGGTGACGACGAGCACCGCAACCAGTGCCAATGATGTGCCGACCGCGTCGAAGAGCCAACCGGTGGAGGCATAGATCGCACCGGCAAAGGCGATGACGGCGAGCACCGTCGCAGCGCCCAGCATAAGGGATGCCATCGGGCGAAGCCTGGTTGCTGCATATGCTGCGGCGACTCCCGCTGCGAAGGCGAAGACCGCCTCGATCAATGGCAGATTGCTGCCGCGGTAGGGCACGAACCCCGTCATGATCGCATTGGCAACATCAGCGTGGATCTGAACCGACGGCTGGAGCGGCATGGAGGCGGTGGGCCGAAGGCCGCCAAGGCTCGGCATGCTGCTGCCGATCAAGACGAGCCTTCCCGCCAAACGACCTTTCTCCAAGCGACCGGCGAGGATTTCGGCCGCAGAGACCGTGCGGGCGGCGATCGCCTCCTCGGAACTTGCAGGGAAGCGCAGGTTGCCGTTCTCGTCGAGGGGGATGATCGCGTGATCGAGCCTCAGCCAGGCGGGTTCTCCGCCGAGAACGGGCGTACTGCTGTCGGCGGCAAGCCGCCCCGCTTCGATGCCGAGCGCCGGGTAGGCATCGTTGCCAAGTATGGCGAAAGCCTGAACGCGCCGGACTCGCGCGTCTTCGTCGCCGACGAGAAAAGCCGCCGTCGCAGCCTTCGCCTGGTCCATGAAGGCCGGGCAAGAGGTCTCTGCCCCTTCGATAAACCACTGCGCGGGGACGGCCAGCTGGCGCCGGAGGGCCAGAGGCGGCACGGGGCGCGGCCGTTCGAGAACGCGGTCGGCCGCCAGGAAGCCGAGGGCCGCGGGTGCCCTGCCGATCGCCGCGGCGAGCGCGGCGTTTGCGGGCGAAGCCGGGTCGCAGGCGGAACTGAAAACGAAATCGACGGCGATCGTCTTCGGCCCGGCCGCGGCCAGGCGTGTAATCAGATCGGCGGTTGCGGCCCTGTCCCAACTGCCGCCACGCGCTTCATAGGCCTTGCGGTCGACGTCGACGACGATGATGTCGGGCGACCTCGGCGAGGGAACCCATTGGGTGAGATTATCGAAAAAGAGCTCACGCTGGGTGTTGAGGATGGTTCCGGCAGAGAGATAGAGCAGCAGCGCCACGGCGAGGCTGGCGATGATCCCTCCGGAAAGCGGGGTTATGCGGTGATGCATCCTCGGCCTTACGCTCAACCGCTCCAAGTTTTTGAAACCGCCCGCTTTCAGGCGAGCGGCGTCAATCCTCCTCCGGATCGGCGATGCTCAGCAGGCGGCCGACATTGCAGCAGATGATGCCGTCCGCGCGCTTGATCGCGCCGCTCTCCTCCAGCGACAGGATCGCGCGGTTCACCTTCGGCCGGCTCGCTCCGAGAATCGAGGCGATGTCCGTCTGGCTGAGCGTCAGCCGGAGATTGGCGCTTTGCGGCATCTCGCTGCCGTGGATCTGGCGGAGCGTCGCCAGGAAGAAGCGGGCGACGCGGGCGTTAAGATCGTAGAGCGCAATGGTTTCCAGCCGGTCCGTCGTGTCGCGCAATTGCGCGCAGAGGAAGCGGATCACCGCCTCGGCGGTCCTCGGCCTCTGCGTGATGAGGGCGAGGAAATCCTTCTTGCCGATCACATAGCCTTCGGCGTTGGTGACGGCCGTCGCATCCGCCGATCGCGGCTGTCCGTCGAGCAGCGCCATTTCGCCGAACAGCGCTCCTGCCTCGTGCTGCCGCAACATGAGTTCGCGGCCTTGCGGCGTGAACAGCGAAAGCTTGATGCGCCCGGAAACCACCACGATCATGTAGTCGCCTTGGTCGCCGCGTTGGAAAATGACCGTGCCCGCGGACCATTTGCGATAACTGGCGATGCCCGAGAGCTCGCACAGGGTTTCGCTGTCGAATTCTTCGAATATAGGGAAGGACCGCCAGAAGGCGGAACTCCGGATGACTTCAGCCATTGCGGTTACCCCTGCGTTCCCCTTTACGCGTCGGGGAGTTTTGACTCTGTTGCCTCATCTTGCAACAGAAAAGCGCTTGATCGGCCGACCGAAGCCAAAGCGGTAAGGCATCAGTTGACGACGAATCGATTCCGTCTCTAGATTGTGAACGATCTGTCGCCGGGTGGGCGGCTAGAGGATTTCGAAAATCTTGTTATCTCTGCTGCCAACACGTTTTCCAACAGGAGCCTTGCGCATGTCCCAGAATGTCATCGTGCTCATCGGGCGCATTCTTCTCTCGATCATCTTCATCACCTCCGGTTTCGGCAAGCTCACCGACCCGTCGGCGACGGCCGGCATGATCACCGGTGCCGGTTGGCCTGCCGCAACGGCGCTCGCCTATCTCGCCGGTCTCTTCGAACTCGTTGCCGGTCTTGCGATCCTCGTCGGCTTTCAGACCCGCATCGCATCCTATCTGCTTGCCGCCTTCTGCGTGGTCACCGCCTTCGTCTTCCATAGCGGCGCAATCAACGTCCCGGACTTCCCGCCGGCTGCAAACGGGCTGCTGACGGTCTTCAACCAGATCATGATGATGAAGAACATCACGATCGCCGGCGCCTTCCTGGTGCTGGCAGGCTTCGGCCCGGGCGCGCTCTCGCTCGATGCCCGCACCGGAAACACGGTCGCCGCTTAACGCAGGCACCTCTGATCGAGAAGAACCCGCCGGCTCGCCGGCGGGTTCTTTGTTTAGGCGTCACCTTCTTAAGGATAGATGACGCCCTTGCGCAGGATGACGTTGCCGTAGAGCCGCGGCTCGCTGGTCTGCACCACCGCATGAGCAGCCTTCACCCGCTGATAAAAATCCGCTCCGAGCAAAGGAACGACCGGCTGTGTCGGCTCATGTTTCCGACAGCAGGCGATGATGTCCCGATGCACCGGGTCGAGCGCATCGCGGTCCTGTTTGACCGTTGCCCGAAAGATCGCCTCCGGCACGAAATCGTCGATCGGCAGGATGCTCAAGACGGCGTCGAGCACGGGGACAAGCGGGTGCCCGTCCAGCCGGATGAGCCGGCGCGCGTGCTCCAGCCCGGGATAATTTCCGTCGACGAGTGCAATCTCGTCGCCGTGCCCCATCGCTCTCAATGTGGAGAGAAGCTCCGGGCTCAGAATGGGGCTTATTCCTTTCAGCAACGGTCAAAGCTCCTTGAAGAGGACATTGGTGTCCAGAAGATAGCGGGAGAAGAGCGGCAGGCTTGCGCCGCCGATCGCGCGGGCGTGACTGCCGACGGTGCCTTCGACGAGGTCCGGAACCGTGACGCCCTGCAGGTCGAGCGTCTGGATGGCCTTGCGCGTCGCGGCAAGAAGGCGCGCCCGCACCCAGGGCGGAAAGCCGCCGTCGATCACGGCCGCCGAAAAATCGACGACGGAAACCGCGGAGACGACGGCTTGTGCAAGCGCCGCCGCCGCATCCTGGATCCATATTTCGAGCGGCTCGCCGAAATCGATCCAGTCGTCGGCCGAGTACCAGAGCGGCTCCGGGTCGATGCCGCGTTCGCGTAGCAGCTTTTCCAGGACGAAGACCGAGGCGATTTTCAGCAACTGCGTCGACTTGCCGTCCTTGCCGGCGACAGGCAGCGGGCCGACGGCGCCGGCGGTGCCGGTTCGGCCGGAAAAGAGGGCGGAGTTGATCACGACGCCGCCGCCGATAAAGGAGCCGATATAGAAATAGACGAAATCGGGGTAACTGGCGCCGACACCGAAGGCGAGTTCGGCGCCGCAGGCGCTGGTTCCGTCGTTCTGAAGAAACACCGGATGCCGGATGCGCGAGGCGACCGCCGCCTGCAGGTCGAAATCACGCCACCGGTCCATCTCTTCGCGCGGCGCGCCGACCTCCTCCGACCAGTTCCACAACTCGAACGGCGTAGCGATGCCGACGCCGGCGATGCGGCCGCGCTCGCCGGTGTCGAGCTGTCCCTCGAGCTTGCCGATGCCCCCGACGATGAAGCTGACGATCTCCTCTGGCAGCGGATAGGTATGGATCTGATGCAGGTGCAGCCGAATGGTGCCGAGGAAATCCATCAGCACCAGATCGGCGCTGCGCCGGCCGATCTTCACGCCGAAGGAATAGACCGCATCCGGATTGAGCCGCATGGGGATGGAGGGCTGTCCGACGCGGCCGCGCACCGGCGCGCCGCGGACGAGCAGCCCGTCGGCTTCGAGCGACCGCATGATGACGGAGGCGGTCTGCGCCGAGAGACCGGAGCGGCGCGCGATCTCGGCCTTGGACAAGCTGCCGTGACGGCGCACCAGCGACATGACCAGCCGTTCGTTATAGGCGCGCACGCGCGTTTGATTGGCCCCGCCGCTCGGGTCGACCACATCCGGCTGGGGCGGCCCCGTATAGGGGCCATCTGTCAGTGACATGCCACCGTTTCCTCCCATTGGTACCGTACGGTTACTCCCCGATCCGGTACGGCCATGCAGTACCTAAAGCTTTACCGCGACCGCACCCTGATCGCGGCGTCCTGACGCCGCTCGGTTCGCGTGGGCCTGTCCGCATTCGGCCCGCGATTGTCAATGCCCGATCCTCCCGATTGGACGGAAGCGACATTACGCGCAGAATGCCACAACGAAATAATAATTCAATTTGATTTATTTATTGACAGGCTGGATTTTTGGTGCTTGATTGACCGTCGGAAGCGCCGTCTGCAGCCGAGGAGAATGCTGCAGCGGGTCCTGAAAGCCGGCGCGCCGGCATTTTTCATCCTTGGGAGGATTTAATGAAGAAGACAGTTCTTTCTGCCGCATTCGGCGCGCTCGCCATGGGCGTTGCTTTCGCATCGCCCTCGCAGGCAGCCGACGTGTCGGCATGCCTCATCACCAAAACCGATACCAATCCTTTCTTCGTGAAGATGAAGGAAGGCGCGGCCGCCAAGGCCAAGGAACTGGGCGTCACCCTGAAGTCCTATGCCGGCAAGATCGACGGTGACTCCGAAAGCCAGGTCGCTGCGATCGAGACCTGCATTGCCGATGGCGCCAAGGGTATCCTGATTGCCGCCTCCGATACCCAGGGTATCGTGCCCCAGGTCCAGAAGGCACGGGATGCGGGCCTTCTGGTCATCGCGCTCGACACGCCGCTCGAACCCCTCAATGCCGCCGACGCCACTTTTGCGACGGACAACCTGCTCGCCGGCAAACTCATCGGCCAGTGGGCGGCCGCAACGCTCGGCGATGCCGCCAAGGAGGCCAAGGTGGCCTTCCTCGACCTGACGCCGTCGCAGCCCTCCGTCGACGTGTTGCGCGACCAAGGCTTCATGATCGGTTTCGGCATCGACCCCAAGGACCCGAACAAGATCGGCGACGAGGATGACCCGCGCATCGTCGGCCACGACATCACCAACGGCAACGAAGAGGGCGGCCGGACCGCGATGGAGAACCTCCTCCAGAAGGATCCGACCATCAACGTCGTCCACACGATCAACGAGCCGGCCGCCGCCGGCGCCTATGAGGCGCTGAAGTCCGTCGGCCGCGAGAAGGACGTGCTGATCGTTTCCGTCGACGGCGGCTGCCCGGGCGTCAAGAATGTCGCCGAGGGCGTGATCGGCGCGACGTCGCAGCAGTATCCGCTGATGATGGCGGCGCTCGGCATCGAGGCGATCAAGAAGTTCGCCGATACGGGCGAGAAGCCTACGCCGACCGAAGGCAAGGACTTCGTCGACACCGGCGTCGCGCTTGTCACCGACAAGCCGGTATCCGGCGTCGAGTCGATCGATACCAAGACCGGCATGGAGAAGTGCTGGGGCTGATCGGCCACGCGCACAGGCGTGAGGGGAAGGGCGGCCCCGGCCGCCCTTCCCGCAAGTGCCGAGGTCTTTGACAAGGCATCGAAAACCTGCGCAATTTTCAGGGCGGGGCGAGGAAAGCGCGAGGTGCTTCTTGCCCGCGTTCCGCTCTGGCTTCTCAGAACCGATCGCGGCGCAAGCGGGATTGTCGTCGAGCGTTCTGAGGCTCGCCGCTTCGACCGGTGGGCCGCGCATCCTGCAGCAATGCACCCCCTCTTGAGCGGGGTTCACGGGAGGAGTCCCCATGGGCGAAACAAACACGGCCGCACAGCCATCCCAGGAATTCGAAAAGGTCCTGACCGACAGTTCGACGGACGTAGCGTCTTTCGACGCACATGATAAGACGCTGCTTCAGAAGCTGCAGCACTTCCTGCATTCGAGCCCGGCCGCGGTGCCGCTGATCGTGCTGGTTCTGTCGCTGATCGCCTTCGGGGTCATTCTCGGCGGCAAGTTCTTTTCCGCCTTCACCATGACGCTGATCCTGCAGCAGGTGGCAATCGTCGGCATCGTCGGTGCCGCTCAGACGCTCGTGATCCTGACCGCCGGTATCGATCTTTCGGTCGGCGCCATCATGGTGCTCTCATCCGTCATCATGGGGCAGTTCACCTTCCGCTACGGCTTCCCGCCGGTGCTCTCCGTCATCTGCGGTCTTGGGGTGGGGGCGCTCTGCGGCTACATCAACGGAACGCTCGTCGCGCGGATGAAGCTGCCGCCCTTTATCGTCACGCTCGGCATGTGGCAGATCGTGCTCGCCTCCAACTTCCTCTATTCCGCCAACGAGACGATCCGGGCTCAGGACATTTCCGCGAATGCCCCGATCCTGCAGTTCTTCGGCCAGAACTTCCGCATCGGCAATGCCGTCTTCACCTACGGCGTCGTGGTGATGGTGCTCCTCGTCTGCCTTCTTTGGTATGTCCTGAACCGCACGGCCTGGGGGCGCTATGTCTATGCCGTGGGCGACGACCCCGAGGCTGCCAAGCTCGCCGGCGTCAACGTCACGCGCATGCTCATCTCCATCTATACGCTCTCCGGTCTCATCTGCGCCCTTGCCGGCTGGACCCTCATCGGCCGCATCGGCTCCGTCTCCCCGACAGCGGGGCAGTTTGCGAATATCGAATCGATCACCGCCGTGGTGATCGGCGGCATCTCGCTCTTCGGCGGCCGCGGCTCCATCATGGGGATGCTCTTCGGCGCGCTGATCGTCGGCGTCTTCTCGCTCGGCCTGCGCCTCATGGGCACCGACCCGCAATGGACCTATCTCCTGATCGGCTTGCTGATCATCATCGCCGTTGCAATCGACCAGTGGATCAGAAAGGTAGCAGCCTGATGGCACAGGAACCCATTCTCACCGCCCGTGGCCTCGTCAAGCGCTATGGCCGCGTGACTGCCCTCGATCGCGCCGACTTCGACCTCTATCCCGGTGAAATCCTGGCCGTTATCGGCGACAACGGCGCCGGCAAGTCCTCGATGATCAAGGCGATATCGGGCGCCGTCACGCCGGACGAGGGCGAGATCCGGCTGGAGGGCAGGCCCATCCAGTTCCGCTCGCCGATGGAGGCGAGGCAAGCCGGCATCGAAACGGTCTATCAGAACCTCGCTTTGTCGCCGGCATTGTCGATCGCCGACAACATGTTCCTCGGCCGGGAAATCCGCAAGCCGGGAATCATGGGCAAGTGGTTCCGCTCGCTCGACCGGGCCGCCATGGAAAAGCAGGCGCGGGCGAAGCTCTCCGAGCTCGGTCTGATGACCATCCAGAACATCAACCAGGCGGTCGAGACGCTCTCGGGCGGACAACGCCAGGGCGTCGCGGTGGCACGCGCCGCCGCCTTCGGTTCCAAGGTCGTCATCATGGACGAGCCGACTGCGGCGCTCGGGGTGAAGGAGAGCCGCCGCGTGCTGGAGCTGATCCTCGACGTGCGTCGCCGCGGTCTGCCGATCGTGCTGATCTCGCACAACATGCCGCATGTCTTCGAAGTCGCGGACCGGATCCATATCCATCGTCTCGGCCGCCGCCTCTGCGTCATCAATCCCAAGGATTACACCATGTCCGATGCGGTGGCCTTCATGACCGGCGCGAAGGAGCCGCCGCGCGAGGCGATTGCGGCATGAGCGTCAAATCCCTTGCGGATGAAATCCTGAAGCGGGCGGTCGTTTCCGGCCGCTTCATCGTTGCCATCGCCGGTCCGCCCGGCGCCGGCAAGTCTACGCTTTCCGAAACGCTGGCGGAGGCGATCACGCAGGCGGGCGAAAAGGCGGCGGTGTTGCCCATGGACGGGTTTCACATGGACAATGCCGTTCTCGAAGAAAAAGGGCTGCTTGCCCGCAAGGGGGCACCCGAGACCTTCGACGTCCGATCCTTTCTCGCAACGCTTGCTGCCGTGCGCGCCGATGACGGCGAGGTTCTCGTTCCGGTCTTCGACCGCTCCCGGGAACTGGCGATCGCCTCGGCGAGGATCATCGCGCCCGAGACGCGTATCGTGCTTGCCGAGGGCAACTACCTGCTGCTGGAGGAAGCGCCCTGGAACGGCCTCGACGGCGCCTTCGATTATTCGATCTTCATAGATCCGGGTCTGGAGGTGATCGAGCGGCGGCTCCTGCAGCGCTGGTACGATCACGGCTATGACGAAGACGCGGCGCGCAGCAAGGCCTATGGCAACGACCTGCCCAATGCCCGCCGGGTCCTCGACAGTCGCAGGCCGGCGGATGTCGTGATCAGGGACTTTTAGAGTGCTCGGCATTCGTCCCGCAGTTTCCGGCCGCGGACTGCGGTGACCTTTCGAATCGCCATTGTCTTCGGCGGCGCAATGGTGTTATCGAGGCGCGGTTTCACCACATGAGTTGCCGCCCTTTCGAGCGCACCGGTACGCCTGATGCCGGCCGCGCGGGTCGGGCGCGAGCATCGGGAGAACGCTGATATGCAAGACCTCGTCATACGCCGCCCTGATGATTGGCATCTTCACCTGCGCGACGGCGGCATGCTTCGCGGCGTGATCGCCGATACGAGCCGCCATTTCGCGCGTGCCATCATCATGCCCAATCTGGTGCCGCCGGTGGTGACTTCGGCCGATGCGGCCGCCTATCGCGAGCGCATCCTCGCCGCCATTCCCGCAGGGGACCGGTTCGAACCGCTGATGACGCTTTATCTTACCGAGGGCACCGATCCGGGCGATGTGGAAGCCGGGTTCAGGAGCGGCCTCGTCAAGGCGGTCAAGCTCTATCCGGCCGGCGCCACCACCAATTCGTCGAGCGGGGTCCGCGATATCGACAAGGCCATGCCGGTGCTGGAGCGCATGGCCGAGATCGGCCTGCCGCTCTGCGTCCATGGTGAGGTGACGACGGCCGAGGTCGACATTTTCGACCGTGAGGCAGTCTTCATCGAAACCGTTCTCGACCCGCTCCGCCGGCGACTGCCCGATCTCAGGATCACCATGGAGCATGTGACGACGAAGGACGGCGTCGACTATATCCGGGAGCATGCGGCCAATCTTGCCGGCTCCATCACCACCCATCACCTGATCATCAACCGCAACGCCATCCTCGTCGGCGGCATCAAGCCGCATTACTACTGTCTGCCGGTAGCGAAGCGCGAGACGCATCGGCTGGCGCTTCGCCAGGCGGCGATCTCGGGCGACGTCCGCTTCTTCCTCGGAACGGACTCTGCCCCGCATGTCGACCCGCTCAAGGAATGCGCCTGCGGCTGTGCCGGCATCTACACATCGATCAACACCTTGAGCTGCCTCGCTCACGTCTTCGAGGAAGAGGGCGCGCTCGACCGGCTGGAAGCTTTCACCTCGCTGAACGGGCCAGCCTGGTATGGCCTGCCAGCAAACGAGGAAACGATCACGCTGCACAAGCAGGAGGAGCCCGTCCGCTATCCCGCCAAGATCGAAACCGAGGCCGGCCCGGTCACGGTCTTCGACCCGATGTTTCCGCTTCATTGGGCCGTCGTCCAGCCCTGATTGCAGAAGGAGAATCCATGTTTTCGAACGCGTTCACCGATAAGGCGGTGATGGCCGAACTGGTCGCGAAGATGCTCTGGGAAATCAAGGCGGTGCATTTTCGGGCCGACGAGCCCTACAAGCTCTCTTCCGGCATGGCGAGCCCGGTCTATATCGACTGCCGCAAGCTGATCTCCTATCCGCGAATCCGTTCCGCGGTGATGGATTTTGCCGCTGCGACGATCCTGCGCGAAGCCGGCTTCGAGCGGTTCGATGTGGTGGCCGGCGGCGAGACTGCCGGTATTCCCTTTGCAGCAATGCTTGCCGAGCGTCTAGGACTGCCAATGATCTACGTGCGCAAGGCGCCGAAGGGACATGGCCGCAACGCCCAGATCGAAGGCCATATGCCGGAGGGCGCGCGCGTCCTGGTCATCGAGGATCTGACGACCGCCGGCGGCTCGATGTTCAAGTTCATCGACGCGATCCGCGCGGCCGGCGGCGTCGTCGAGCACGGCATCGCGCTTTTCTACTACGACATCTTTCCGGAAGCCCGCGGCGACATGAAGTCGAAGGGCGTCGACCTGCACTACATCGCCACCTGGCGCAACGTGCTTGCCGTCGCGCGCGAACTGGCGCTGTTCGACGATAAGACGCTGAACGAGGTCGAAGCCTTCCTCAACGCTCCGCTCGACTGGTCGGGCCGTAACGGGGGCGTCAGCGCGCTCGCGGTCCAGTAGCGAAGGGCTTGGCGCGATTTGCCGGATCGATGAATATGTTTGGGGAGGAATGGACATGATCGTTTGCTGCGGAGAGGCCCTGATCGACATGCTGCCGCGGGAGACGACGGCGGGCGAGAGCGCCTTTGCGCCCTATGCGGGCGGCGCGATCTTCAACACGGCCGTCGCGCTCGGCCGGCTCGGCGTCCCCACAGGCTTCTTCACCGGCCTCTCGGACGATATGTTCGGCGACATCCTTCGCTCGACGCTCGAGGCCTCGAATGTCGATTTCGCTCCCTGCGCCACGCTGCCGCTGCACACGACGCTCGCCTTCGTGAAGCTCGTCGACGGGCATGCGAGCTACGCCTTCTTCGACGAGAACACGGCCGGTAGGATGATCACCACGGAGCACCTTCCGGCGCTCGGAGATTTCTGCGAGGCGCTGCATTTCGGCGCGATCAGCCTCATTCCCGAGCCCTGCGGCTCCACTTACGAGGCGCTGATGGCGCGGGAGCACGAAAAACGGGTGATCTCCTTCGATCCGAATATCCGCCCCGGCTTCATCAAAGACCGGGGGGCGCATGTCGGACGCATGAAGCGAATGGCCGCCATGTCCGATATCGTCAAGTTCTCCGACGAGGACCTCGCCTGGTTCGGCATGGAGGGCAGCCACGACGCGCTCGCGGCCGAATGGCTGAAACGCGGCCCGAAGCTGGTGCTGATCACCCGCGGCGCGGACGGCGCGGTCGGTTATACGGACGGCCACAAGGTCGAGGTCGCGAGCGAACGGGTCGAGGTCGTCGATACGGTCGGCGCGGGCGACACTTTCGACGCCGGTGTACTGGCCGCGTTGAAGTTCAACGGCCTCCTGACCAAGAAGAAGGTGGCAAGCCTGACCGACGAGGCCATCCGTCAGGCCCTGACGCTCGGAGCGAAGGCGGCGGCCGTCACTGTTTCGCGCGCAGGCGCCAACCCGCCCTGGCGGCACGAACTCGGGCTGTGAGGTCGGTGCCGGCCACGCCGGGTCTCGGCGGGTCCAAGCAGCACGCGCGGCCGTCTATGCCCGCTCTGGCTTCCTCCATCTCCCCCGCAAGGGGGGAGAATCTGCGCGGCTGACCGATCACTCCGATCGGTCGTCGATCAGCGTGCCGCCTTCAACAGTGCAGCAACCAGTCCGGCGGTTGAGGAATCGTGTCCCTCGGTGCTTTCCTTGCCTTCGATGACGGGCAGCAGGCCGGTCGCCAGTTCCTTGCCGAGCTCGACGCCCCACTGGTCGAAGGAATTGATGTTGAAGAGCGCGCCTTCCACAAAGACGCGATGTTCGTAAAGCGCGATCAGACGGCCGAGCGCGAAGGGGTCGAGCTGATCGTAGACGATGGTCAGCGACGGCCGGTTTCCGGTGAAGACGCGGTGGGGTGCGATTTTGTCGGCCTTTGCCTCGTTCATTCCCTTGGAGGTCAGCTGCGCCTTGGCTTCCGCCAGCGTACGCCCTTTCATGAGGGCTTCCGACTGCGCCAGGCAGTTCGCCATCAGGAGCTGGTGCTGGTGACGCAGGTCCTTTTCGTGGCCGTTCGCCGCGATCATGAACTCGGCGGGAATGATATCGGTTCCCTGGTGGATGAGCTGATAGAAGGCATGCTGGCCATTGGTGCCGGGCTCGCCCCAGACCACGGGACCCGTCGCGAATTCGACCGGCTGGCTGTCGAGCGTCACGCCCTTGCCGTTCGATTCCATGTCGAGCTGCTGCAGATAGGCCGGGAAGCGCGTCAGCCGCTGGTCGTAGGGCAGGATCGCCCGCGACGGATAGCCGAGAACGTTGCGATGATAGAAGCCGATAAGCCCGAGGAGCATGGGGACATTCCGGCGAAGCGGCGCGCTGCGGAAATGCTCGTCCATGGCGTGGCCGCCGTCGAGGAAGCGGCCGAAATTCTCCTTGCCGATCGCGATCATCAGCGGCAGGCCGATCGCAGACCAGATGGAATAGCGCCCGCCGACCCAGTCCCAGAAGCCGAAGACGCGGGCGGCATCGATGCCGAAGGCGCCGACCTTATCCAGGGCGGTGGAGACGGCCGCGAAGTGATGACCCACCGCCGTCTCGCCGAGCTTGCCGGCGATGAAGGCGCGGGCAGTCGCCGCATTGGTCATCGTCTCGATCGTGGTGAAAGTCTTGGAGGCGACGATGAAGAGAGAGGTCTCGGGATCGAGGAGCTTCAGCGTATCTGCGATGTGGGCGCCGTCGACGTTGGAAACGAAGTGCAGCCGCGGACCGTCATGGAAGGGGGCAAGCGCCAGCGTCGCCATGACGGGGCCGAGGTCGGAGCCCCCGATGCCTATATTGACGACGTCGGTGATTTTCTTGCCTGTGGCTCCTTTCAGGGCACCGGAGCGGACGTCGTCAGCGAACTTGCCCATGGCCTCCAGCACGGCATTGACGTCCGGCATGACGTCCTTGCCACCCACGAGAACCGGCCGGTTCGACCTGTTCCTGAGCGCCGTGTGCAGAACCGCGCGCTCCTCGGTGATGTTGATGATATCGCCCCGGAACATCGCATCGCGCTTTTCCTCGACCTTCGCCGCCTTGGCGAGCGCTTCGAGGCCGTCGATCACCCGGTCGTTCACGGCGCATTTGGAATAGTCGAAGAGGAGGTCGTCGAACGCCGTGCTGAAGCGCGAGAAGCGGTTCGGATCGGCCGCGAAGGCGGCACGGATATCGGTCGCATCGGTTTCGCGTGCAGTGGCTTTCAGGTTTTCGACAAGCGCTTTCATCGCAGGGCTCCTTGCATCGCAACTAGGGCATGGGAATGAGGGCATTGGAATTTGGCTGCGATAGCTAGTCGGTTTAACCGCGGCAAATCAAGGGCAGGTGTGCGCTGCAGCGAAAAAAGGTGGCCGCATCGCTCCATCGGCAGGGCGGCGAAAACTTCCCCTCACTCCAACCTCTCCAGGCAGGCGGTCAGAGGGGACTCGGACGCGCACGCAGCGGCAAAATGGAACGGAGCCGGTGCCACGAGTCCCTTCTCCCCGTCCAGCGGGCAGAAGGTGGCCGGCAGGCCGGGTAAGGGGCGTTTTCGCGCCCAAGCCTTTACCCGCGAAGATCCTTGCGCAGGATCTTGCCGACGTTCGATTTGGGCAGTTCGGTGCGGAACTCCACGTGTCGCGGCCGCTTGTAGTTGGTGAGGTTGGCGGCGCAGTGGCGCTTGACCTCTTCTTCGGTGAGGTTCGGGTCCTTGCGCACTACGAAGAGCTTGACCGCTTCGCCGGAATGCGGGTCGGCAATACCGATTGCGGCGCATTCGAGGATGCCGGGATGGGTCGCCGCCACCTCTTCGATCTCGTTGGGGAAAACGTTGAACCCCGAGACGAGGATCATGTCCTTCTTCCGGTCGACGATCTTCGTCAGCCCCTCGGCGTCCATGAAACCGACATCGCCGGTGCGGAAGAAGCCGTCCGGCGAAATGGCCCTGGCCGTTTCCTCAGGGCGCTGCCAGTAGCCCGCCATCACCTGGGGCCCGCGAATGCAGATCTCTCCGATTTCGCCAGCGGGGAGCGTGCGCCCGTCCTCGTCCCGGATCTCGACCTCCGTCGAAGGCAGCGGCATGCCGATCGTGCCGGTGAAATCGTCGGTGTCGAGGCGGTTGGCGGTCGCTACCGGCGAGGTCTCGGAAAGGCCGTATCCTTCATGAATCGGGCAGCCGGTGAGCTCAAGCCAGCGCTCGGCGACGGGCCGCTGCACCGCCATGCCGCCCCCGAAGGTCAGGATCAGGGACGAGAAGTCGAGTTTGCGGAATTCGGGATTGTTCATCAACGCGTTGAAGAGCGTGTTCAGCCCCGGAAAAATGTTCGTCCTGTACCTGCCGAGCTCCTTGACGAAGGCGGGGATGTCGCGCGGGTTCGGTATCAGGATGTTGTTGCCGCCGGTTGCCAGCCCCATCAGCGAATTCACCGTGAGCGCGAAGATGTGATAGAGCGGCAGCGCGCACATGAAGGTGAGACTCTCCGGGCGCGGTTTGCGCAGGAAGGCCGTGTTCAGCCACAGTTCCATCTGGGCCATGTTGGACAGGAGATTGGCGTGCGTCAGCGTTGCGCCCTTGGAAACACCGGTGGTGCCGCCGGTATATTGCAGGAAGGCAACATCCCCCGGCGCCACGTTCGGCCGCTTGAAGCCGAGCGTCGCGCCCTTGGCAAGAACCGACTTGAAAGAAAGGTGACCTGGAATCGACCAGGCGGGGACCAGCTTCTTCACGCGGCGCACCACCAGATTGACGATTGTTCCCTTCGGACCAAGCATGTCGCCCATGCTGGCGACCACGACATGCTTGACCTTCGTGCGGGGCAGCACCTGCTCGACCGTATGGGCGAAGTTCTCGAGCACGAAGATCGCCTTGGCGCCGGCATCCACCAACTGGTGCTCCAGTTCGCGCGGCGTATAGAGCGGATTGACGTTGACGACGGTGAAGCCGGCTCGCAGGATTCCGTAGACGATGACGGGATTTTGAAGGATGTTTGGCATCATCACCGCAACCCGATCGCCGTTCGCGAGCCCCAGCGACTGGAGCCAGGCGCCGATTTTGGCCGAATGCGCATTGAGATCGGAGAAGGTCAGCGCCTTGCCCATGCAGGTGAATGCGGGCCGCCAGGAATATTGCGCAACCGCGTGATCGAAGAATTCGCCGATGGAGCGGTAGGTGAGCGGGCCGATGTCGGCGGGCACGCCCGGCGGGTAGGATCCGAGCCAGATCTTCGCCGTACCGGAACCCGACTGCTGGGTGCTTGCTTCCGCCATGACCTTCCTCCCTCTGGTCGCCAATGAACGGCCGTCATCGCGGCAAAGAAAAATCCCTCCCGATCTTCCTCTCCGTCGAAGATGCTGCTTTTAGCTCGCCTCTTCAAGCCGTAATCCGGATTATATAACTTTGACGTAAACGTCAACAATCGGCAGGCATGCACCGGTTTGTGAAATATTGATGTGCCCTGCAGCACAGTTCTTGCAGGTGCAGCCGGCCCGCCTATACTGCACTGCAGTATACCCTGCCACGACATCGGCTGCGCCGACGTCCCCAAGATATTTTACAAGATCCCTCCCAAGCGGCGGCCGACGGGCCGCGAGCCAAGGTAACGCATGTCCGAAGACGTCCTTTCCGCCGATATCGGCCCCACCCATATAGGCAAGTCCCGCAACAGGGTTTCCGCGGCGGAAATCGCGCTGGCTGTCGGCGGTTTCGGTATCGGTACCGGCGAATTCGCCATTATGGGTCTGTTGCCTCAGGTCGCAGACGACGTCGCGGTGTCGGTGCCGGCGGCCGGCGCCGTCATCAGCGCCTATGCGCTCGGGGTCGTCGTCGGGGCGCCGTTGATCGCGGTGCTTGCGGCGCGGTTCGCCCGTTTTCATGTGCTGCTGGTCCTGATGGCGGTCTTTGCGTTGGGCAATTTCGCGTCCGCATTTGCTCCAAGTTTCCACCCGCTCGTCGCCGCGCGCTTTTTCGCGGGCCTGCCACACGGCGCCTATTTCGGCGTGGCGGCACTGGTCGCGGCAGGACTTGCGGCACCGAACCAGCGGGCGCGCGCGGTCGGGCGGGTCATGATGGGGCTGACGATCGCCACCCTCTTCGGCACGCCGCTCGTCGCCTGGTTCGGCCAGGCGCTCGGCTGGCGCAGCGCCTTCGCGATCGTCGGCGGCATCAGCCTGATGACAATGGTCCTGATCTGGCTTCACGTGCCGCGGGACAGGGGCGATCCGCAGGCGACGCCGCTGCGGGAATTGAGCGCGCTGGGAAGCCTCCAGGTCTGGTTGCTGCTGGGCATCTGTGCGATCGGCTGCGGCGGGATGTTCGCCGTCTTCACCTATATCGCACCGGCGCTGACCCAGGTCGCGGGCGTTTCCGTCGCCAATGTGCCCGTCATGCTGTCGGTCTTCGGCGCAGGCATGATCCTCGGCAATATCGTGGGTTCGCGGCTCGCCGATTGGTCGCTTACGCGCGCCATCGGCATCGCGCTCGTCTTCAACATCTTCGCCTACATCCTCTTCTATTTCACCATGACGAGCCCTTGGATGGCGATCGTCAACGTGCTTTTCATCGGCGGCGGCTTCGCCGTCGTTCCGGGCGTCCAGACCCGGCTGATGGACGTCGCCGGAAAGGCGCAGACGCTCGCGGCAGCCCTTAGTCATTCCGCCTTCAATCTCGCCAATGCTCTTGGCGCCTGGCTCGGCGGCATTGCCATCGCCGCCGGCTATGGCTGGACTTCGCCGGGGCTCGTCGGCGCCGTGCTCGGCATCGGCGGTTTCGCCATATTCCTCGCCTCGGTGTTCGTTGATCGCCGGAGAGGGGACGCGTAGCCTGACTGCGCGCGAAACCGCACGCGCTTTCCTCATCCGCTCTAATCTCCCTGTCACGTCCCCTTGCTAGGTGAAAATGCGCGCGTTCTGGCGTAAAGCGCCGATTCGGCGCCGGCCGCCATCATTGCGCCGGAAACCGCGTCCAGCGGAGCGGAACGGGCTGGCAAGGTTGCGGGTTTGTTGTAAGGTTCGAAGAGACGGAGGAGAATTGGTGCAATTGGGCAATCGCGAACGAGAGAATCTACCTGTGGAGCCGCGGCTCTTCGGGCAGCCGGCCCATTCACGCTCCGCCCTCGTCGTGCCGATTTCGGCGGCCCGGTGGCTGCTCGTTCTCATTCTGCTTTGCGGCGTCTATTTCTTCCATGGTTTCCTCGTGCCGGTGCTTGCGGCGGTGGTCATCGGGTTCGCGAGCTGGCCCATCTATTGGCGGCTGCTTCAGGGCGTGAACGGCAACCGCACACTTGCTGCGACGATCGCCATCATTTCCGTCGTCGCCTTTATCGTCGTGCCGATCTCGCTTGTCGCGATCTATGCCGTGGACGAAGTGCGCGATTGGCTCGTCTGGGCGGTTGCGACCAATGCGAACGGCGCCCCGGCGCCTGCCTGGCTGGCGACGATCCCGGCGGTGGGCGCCTGGCTCGGCGAACAATGGGTCAAATATGTCGGTCACCCCGGCGCTCTCGGGGAATTGGTGCAGCTCGTGAGCGGCTCCAATATCGGCAATATCTATCGCGGCGTGCTCGTGGTCGGTGCCTCCGCCTTCCAGTCCTTCCTGACGCTCCTTTTCATGCTGATCACGCTCTTCTTCGTCTATCGCGACGGCCAGTCCTTTTCGAAGCAGCTCGACCATCTTGGCGAACGGATCTTTCCGATGCGCTGGGAGAGGCTGTCGCGCGTGGTGCCCCTTACGATCAGCTCGACGGTCACCGGCATGGGCATCATCGCGATCGGCGAAGGCATCGTGCTCGGCGTCGCCTATTGGCTGGCCGGCGTGCCGTCGCCGGTGACGCTCGGCATCATCACCGGCGTCATGGCGCTCGTGCCGGGCGGCGCTCCGCTCTGCTTCACCCTGGTCTCGGTCTATCTCGTTGCAAGCGGCTCGCCCGTCCACGGCGTCGCGCTGTTCACCTGGGGTACGACTGAGCTCTTCATCGTAGACAAGACATTGCGCCCGAGGCTCGTTGGCGGCCCGATCAAGCTGCCCTTCCTGCCGACGTTTTTCGGCCTGATCGGTGGCGTTAAGACGATGGGGTTTCTCGGTCTCTTCGTCGGCCCGGTCCTGATGGCGCTGCTCGTCGCCATCTGGCGCGAATGGCTTCGCGAGGTGACGAGCCAGCCGGAGCCGACCGTCAACGGTATACCCAGGGTGGATATTTCCGCCAAGTGAGACCGAAGCCGGCCACGCGGCGATATGGCATTTGCATGGAAGTTGTTTTAAGACAGACTGCAATCCTTCATTTGTAGGCCGTACCTCTCGAACATGAGTGTCGCACCCGACGGCGAAGACGCAGACAGGCCGGGCGCGGATCGTCGCCCCATCGCCGCGCGCGACAGCGGCTACGCGCGGCGCTTGACGGCGTTTCTCCTGAAGACTTCGGTCACGCCGAACCAGATCTCGCTTGCAAGCGTCGTCTTTGCCGCGCTGGGGGCAGGGGCCCTCCTTTCCGCAGTCCGCTGGCCGTTCCTTTATCCCCTGGCGCTCGCCGCTATCCAGTTGCGCCTCCTCTGCAACCTTCTCGACGGCATGGTGGCGGTCGAGGGCGGGCGCGGTTCGCCGGTGGGAGCGCTCTACAACGAGTTTCCCGACCGGGCCGCCGACACCTTGCTCATCGTTGCACTCGGCTATGCCGCCGGCGCGGGATGGCTCGGCTGGGCGGGAGCGCTTGCGGCCGCCTTGACGGCCTATGTGCGCGTCTTCGGCGGGTCGCTCGGCCAGGGCCAGGACTTCCGCGGTCCCATGGCGAAACAGCACCGCATGGCGTTGATGAGTCTCGCCTGCGTGCTGGCATTCGCGGAAGCGTTTCTAATGACAGAGCGCCTCGTGCTTTACGCCACGGCGTGGATCATCCTTGCCGGCGCGCTCGTCACATGCGCGACCCGCACCAGGGCCATCGTCGCGCGCATTCGGGAAGGCGCGAAGCCGTGATCGACCTGGCATTGATCGGTCTCACGCGGTTCATCGTCGGCGGGCAGGCGCACTGGATGGGCTCGCGGCCGGAAATGCGCCAGCGCATCTATTTCGCCAATCACGCGAGCCATCTCGATACGCTGCTGATCTGGTCGGCGCTGCCGCGTGCGTTGCGCGCGTCGACGCATCCGATCGCCGCGGCGGACTATTGGGGCAGGGGGGCCGTGAGGCGTCATATCGGGCTGAAGGTGCTGAACGGCGTGCTCGTCGAGCGCTCGACGCAGGGGCCGCCCGGAGCGGCTCTCGCACCCTTGCGCGACGTGCTCTGCGAGGGTGAGTCGCTCATCCTTTTCCCGGAGGGCACGCGCGGCAGCGAGCGCTTGCCGGGGCCGTTCAAGAGCGGGCTCTACTGGCTGTCTCAGGAATTTCCCGACGTGGAACTGATCCCGACCTATCTCGACAATCCCTCGCGCGCCTTTCCCAAGGGAACCTTTTTGCCCGTCCCCATCAGCTGCACGGTGCGTTTCGGACCGCCGGTCGCGCGCCACGCCGGCGAAGAGAAGGAGGCTTTTCTGGAACGCGCCCGCGCAGCGGTCGCCGCACTTGCGCCCGAACCCATCGGATGAGGCTGCCATGTCCTTGAACGACAAACTCTTTATCCTCTTTGCCGGCATAGTCGTTCTTCTCGGAGCGGCATCGCTGATCGGCTTCGTGCTGTCGCGCCGCGCGACGTCCGAAACGGGGCGGGCGACGATCGACAATCTCAATGCCCGTATCAGGGCATGGTGGGTGATGATCGCCATCTTCGCGGTGAGTTTCGCTCTCGGTCGCGGCGTCACGCTCGTGCTCTTTGCTCTCACCTCCTTCTACACGCTGCGCGAGTTCGTTTCGCTGACGCCGACGCGTGCCGCCGATCACCTGCCGCTCGTCGCTTCCTTTTACGTTCTGCTGCCGCTGCAATACTGGCTGATCTCGATCGACTGGTACGCGCTTTTCACCATTCTGATACCGGTCTACGGCTTCCTCCTCCTGCCGAGCCTTTCCGCGCTGAAGGGCGACACGGAGCAGTTCCTGCTGCGCGTCTCGCGCATCCAGTGGGGGCTGATGCTGACGGTCTATTGCATCAGCCACGCACCGGCCCTCCTGACGCTCGACATCCCCGGCCGGCCGGGCGAAGGCTTTCTGCTGCTCTTCTTCCTCATCACCATCGCGCAGTTCAGCGATGTCATGCAGTATGTCTTCGGCAAGCTTTTCGGCCGGACGAAGATCGCACCGGTCGTCAGCCCGTCGAAAACCGTCGAGGGACTTGCCGGAGGCGGGCTTTCGGCCGTGGCTGCCGGCGCGGCCTTGTGGTGGATAACGCCCTTCACGCCGTTGCAGGCGGCCGCCATGGCCCTCGCCATCGTCGCCATGGGCTTTCTCGGCGGACTGGCGCTCTCGGCCGTGAAGCGCTCGATGGGCGTAAAGGACTGGGGCTCGATGATCAGCGGCCATGGCGGCGTACTCGACCGAATGGATTCGCTGAGCTTCGCGGCACCGGTGTTCTTTCACCTGACGCGATATTTTTACACGTGATGGGTGACGGGGGATCACGGTTTCGTGTTCCTCCATGAGGGAAGGATTGTACCCGTCGAAGAGTCGTTTCTCCTGCCGCGCCGTCGAAAGACTGCTGCGGTCCAACACGCATAAAAAGGAGAAGCCCGTGCGAATTGCGTTTCTGATTGTTCTGACAACGATTCTTGCCACGCCTGCTTCGGCGCAGGACACCGCACTCCATGACCCTTCGATCAGCCGCGATGCCCAGGATGGGGTGATCCGTCTTTACGGTGCAGGCGGTCCGCACACCGCCATCCGGAAAGTTGCGGACGTCTGGACGAAGGAGACCGGCCGCAAGGTCGAAATCACCGCCGGGCCGGAGAAGACATGGTCGAAAAAGGCGCAGGCCGATGCGGACGTCATTTGGGGTACCTCCGAGCAGGCGATGACTGCTTTTCTCGAGACGTATCAAGGATTTTCGTCGGATCAGGTCGCGCCGATTTACCTTCGTCCAGCAGTGATTGCCGTGAAAGCGGGTAATCCCAAGGGGATCACAAAATTCGAGGACCTTCTGGCGGTGGGGACGAAAATCGTCGTAACCGAGGGGGCTGGCGTCGCCAACACATCGGGGACGGGTGTATGGGAGGACATCGCGGGCCGCCTCGGCCGGCTGGAGGATGTCGCGGCGTTCCGCAGGAACATTGTCGCTTTCGAACATGGTTCGGGCGCGAGCTTCAAGGCATTCAAAGCGTTGGATGCAGACGCCTGGATCACCTGGCCGAATTGGCCGGTTTCGAACCCCGACACCCTGGAAGCGGTGATGCTGTCGAGCGATCGGGCAATATGGCGCGACTTGAGCGTGGCGCTGGCCCCCGACGCCGATCCCGAAGCAAAAGCGTTTCTGGACTATCTGATCTCCGATGAAGCGCAGAAGATCATGTCCCGCGAAGGCTGGATACGCTGATCTGATTTGCTGTGCCGGCACGGCCCCCCAGTCGCGACGGCGTGATCATGGACGACCATCCGCTTAAAAGATCAGCGGCGTCCGCGGGGGCGATCGATAATGCCGGGGCGTGGCTATCTTTCCTGCCGCCACGCTCACGGCTTTCAGCACGGTCGGACGCCCGAAAAGAGATTTCCCTTCTTTGCACATCCTGCGATCACCGCGGTCGGCGAGGCATACTGCAGCGGTTAGAAGACGCTTAAGTCAGCAGCCTGTGTATTGTTCGAGCTTTCGATAGAGCCATACGTCAGCCTATCAACCGGAAGACCCGGGAGCCGCCCAAAAACACTCTGATCTCTGAAGAAATGGTGCCGCTTACGTGACTCGAACACGTGACCCCATCATTACGAATGATGTGCTCTACCGACTGAGCTAAAGCGGCCCTTGGGGCGGTTCCGCGAACGTCGCGGAACGAATGTGAGGCGCTGATAAACGCAAAGCGGCGAGATTTCAAGCCATCAGTTTCGAGAACTTGAAAATTCCTGGGCCGGCGGCCCTTCGGAATTGGAAGCGAAGCCGAGGCGTGCGCGTGCGGCGTCGTATTCCTGTTCCAGCCGGTCGATAAGGCGGGCGACGGTGCCGACTTCGCGCACGGCGCCTATCCCCTGGCCGCAGCCCCAGATGTCCTTCCATGCCTTGGCGCCTTCCGTTGCCGTGCCGAAGTCCATCTTGGAGGGATCGGCTTCCGGCAGATTGGCCGGGTCCATCCCGGCGGCAAGGATCGACGGTTTCAGGTAATTGCCGTGTATGCCGGTGAAGTAATTGGAATAAACGATGTCGGCGGCGTTGCTGTCGACGATCATCTGCTTGTAGGCATCGCTCGCGCGGGCCTCTTCCGTGGCGATGAAGGGCGAGCCGATATAGGCCATGTCGGCTCCCATCGCTTGCGCAGCGAGCACTGCGCCGCCGGTGGCGATCGCGCCCGAGAGCAGAAGCGGCCCGTCGAACCAGGCGCGGATTTCCTGCACGAGCGCGAAGGGCGAGAGCGTTCCCGCATGGCCGCCAGCGCCTGCCGCGACTGCGATCAGCCCGTCTGCGCCCTTGCGGATCGCGGAATTCGCATGGCGGTTGTTGATGACGTCGTGGAGAACGACACCGCCATAGGAATGGATGGCGGCATTCACCTCCGGTACGGCCCCTAGCGAGGAGATGACGATCGGAACCTTGTACTTGACGCAAAGCATCAGATCCTGTTCGAGCCGGACGTTCGATTTGTGTACGATCTGGTTCACCGCGAAGGGTGCCGCCGGGCGCTCGGGGTGTCTGGCATCGTGGTCGGCCAGTGTCTCGGTGATCTCCGCCAGCCATTCGTCGAGCTGCGATTGCGGGCGGGCGTTGAGCGCCGGAAAGGCGCCGATAATGCCGGCCTTGCATTGTGCGATCGTCAGCCGGGGATGCGAGACGATGAAAAGCGGCGCCCCTACGATCGGCAGCCTCGTTTTCCCTGACAGGATTGGCGGCAACGACATCGAAAAAATCTCCATCCCAACTTTGACGTTCTCGTAAACGTCAAAACTGATAGCAGCAACGGACGCGCTTGCCTACTGCATCGTTCCTGAAGTCCACCGGTGCGCAAGGACATGCAGCAACGCGAAGGCAATAGCGACCTTTGCACCTCCGATAAGACGCTGCGACACCGCAAAGCGGTGCGCGCTCCGGCAATTCGGCCACGCTCGCCCATGTTTTACCTGGGGAACACCGGACGAAGTCGCGGCTGCACTTGCGAATTCGCAATGCAGCGGTTACCCAATCCTTAATAAAACCAACGGCGTGTGACGGGAAGAGGCGGGGCTCGTCGCGAGAAAGGCACATCCGGCAGCGTATTGCGGCAACCGGAAGACTTCGCGCAGAAGGATTTGACGTGAGCGGACTTGAGACAGCGATCAGGAATGCGCTGGAAAGAGCGGATCGAAGCAATGCGGAGATCCGGGCGCGCATCTATCAGTCGGCGCGTCAGGCGCTGGAAAATGGTCTGCAGAAGCAGCAGATCGAAGATCCGGAGGTCATCTCCGTGCAACGTCACCGGCTCGAAGCGGTCATCCGCGCGATCGAGATGGAAGAGCGCGCCGCCCTTAAGGAGCGCGCTCAGACTCCGGTGGTGAGCCTTGGCGAAGTGAAGGCGAGGGGCGAGAGGGTAGAGCGCGCTCCCGAAGCGCCAGCACCTGCCGCACCACGGAGCGAGCCGGCATTGAAGCCGGAAGGAGGCGCCCCTGCTCAGGCGGATGGGGGGCTCGGCGCTTTGCGTCCCGAACGCGACGGCTCGCCGGCGGCTTTCAGAGCGACGGCGGACGAGGGAAGAATAGAACCCGCGCGCAAGCCTGCTCCCGATCCGGGCGTCGCCGACCAGCGACCGCGCAAGCGCAGGCGCAGCCGGTTCTTCTCCTATGCGATGATCGTTGCCACGCTCGCAGCGGCGGCCGGCGTCGCCGTCTGGTGGGTTCAGACGAACGACCTGCTCCGGCCGCCGACGGACACCGGCGTCGCCAATCCGCCCGCGACGGTGGATGCGGAGGATTTCGACGGAGCGGCCGGCCTGCAGACCCTCGGCGCCCAGGAGGGCTTCTCCGGCGATTGGATAGAGGTCTTTGCTCCCGGAGAAACTGCGGCGGTCACGCCGGGGCCGCGCGCCAGCGCGGAACCGTCCGGCGGTGATGCAGGCGAGAGCCTGCGGTTGATTTCGGCAGCGGCCTCCAAGGAGGGCGATGTGGCGATCGAAATTCCCGCGGATGTCCTTGCCCAGCTGTCGGGCAAGTCGTCGACACTCGCCCTGACGGTCCAGGCGGCTCCGGGCAAGGCAACCGAATTCTCGGTCGAATGCGATTTCTCGACGCTCGGCGACTGCGGCCGGCACCGCTTCACCGTACACGACGAGCGGGTCGACATGCTGTTGAAGATCAATTTCGAGCGCGGCTCGGCACCCAGCAGCCCTGGAAAACTGATGATCAACAGCGATCTCAGCGGCGGCGGCAACAGCCTCGATCTCTTTGCGATCCGGGTGCAGCCGGGCGGCTGATCGTCAGCGCGTCGGAATCACCTGAGAAAACCGGAGCCGGAGCCGAGGATCTTCTCGTCGACATCGCCGATCGCCGCCTCGTCCTTGCCGTCATAGTTGAGCTTCGTCAGCATGTGGCGGATCACGTTGATGCGGGAGCGGCGCTTGTCGTTCCCGCGGATGACGGTCCATGGCCCGTGCTCCGTGTGCGTTTCCTTCAGCATACGGTCGCGTTTTCCGGTGTAGTCGTCCCACTTGTTCAGCGCCGCGATGTCCATCGGCGAAAGCTTCCAGATCTTCAATGGGTCGTGGCGCCGGTCATGGAAGCGCTTCAGTTGCATCTCCCGGCCGATATTGATCCAGAACTTGAAGAGATGGATGCCCTCGTTCGCGATCATCTCCTCGAAACGCGGCGTCTCTTCGAGGAATTGCTCGTACTGGTCGGCGGTGCAAAAGCCCATCACTGGTTCGACACCGGCGCGGTTGTACCAGGAGCGGTCGAATAGGACGAACTCGCCGGCGGTCGGGAAGGTTGCGACATAGCGCTGGAAATACCACTGACCCCGTTCGGTCTCCGTCGGTTTCGTCAGTGCGACGACGCGCGCGGAGCGGGGATTCATATTGGCCGTCGTCGCGTGGATCGCACCACCCTTGCCGGCGGCGTCGCGACCCTCGAAGACCGCCATTACGCGCTTGCCGGTCGCCTGCATCCAGAACTGGACCTTGACCAGTTCGATCTGCAGCTTCGTCAGCGTTTCTTCGTACTCCTCCCGATCGAGCTTTTTCTTGTAGGGATAATCGTCGGAGCCGAAGGCTTCCTCGTCGATCCATTTCGGCAGGTCCGGATCGTCGATGTCGAAGATGCGGCTTCTGCCGTCAATCTCCAGTTCGACCGCCCGGTTCCCCGGCCTTGCTTCGGCCGGTGCTTCGTGGCGTGCCATCTGTTTCCTCCCGCTCGCTCGATTTCTCCGGAGGAGGCCATAATTACATTGCGGATTCAAGCATGTCGTGAAAATCATGTCATGAAGCAGCGCTATCTCTGCGCCCTTATGGCCGGATTCTGTTGGAGGATTTGAGGCGGTTACCCTCACTTCTGCGGCATCCGGGCCGCTGGCTGGATCAGCAGCAGTCGTCGAGGTGCAGGAGGCAGCGAATTGAGGAACGAGGGTATCGTGTTGGATGGCGCGAAGGTGTTCTGGCGCACCCTGCTGCCGAGGTTGAAGGCGGAACGCGGGCTTCTCGGCCTGTCCGTCGTGCTCGCCTTCCTTGCCGTACTGGCGGGCATCCATCCGCTGGCCGTTCTGCCGTTCTGGATCGTGCTCGTCGCGGCCATCCTCAACCGGGGGGCACCGCCCGTCCAGGCAGCGCCGGCAAGCGTCGGCTCTGCCGTGGAAACCAAGGCCGACCCGATCGCTCCCCTGCTCGACGCACTCGACATGCCGGTGCTCGTCGTGGCGGCCGACGAGACCGTCGTCTTCCAGAACGTTGCCGCAGAGAAGGCCTTCGGAACCATCCCCCAGGACAGCTATCTTTCCGCCCGCGTCCGTTCGCCCGGCATTCTCGACATGGTGCGCGAGACGATCGCGACAGGCAAAGTCAACCAGATCGAGCATGCGGAACGGCTACCTTCGGAGGCGGTCTACGTGGTTCGCGTCGCGCCCGCGGACATAGGTTCCGACGTTTCCGGCCGGCGCATCTTCCTGCTGACGTATCGCGATATCTCGCAGGCCCGCCGCATCGACCGGATGCGCTCCGACTTTGTCGCCAATGCCAGCCATGAGCTGCGCACGCCGCTCGCATCGCTGCGTGGCTTCATCGAGACGCTGCAAGGCCCCGCCCGCGACGACCGGAAGGCCCAGGAGAAATTCTTCGGCATCATGCACGAGCAGGTCACGCGCATGAGCCGGCTCGTGGACGACCTCCTGTCGCTGTCGCGGCTCGAGTTGAAATCGCACATCGCGCCGGACGATGCCGTCGATCTCGGGCCGCTGCTCGGACACGTGCGCGATAGCCTGGCGCCGCTTGCGGGCGAACTCGACGTGACGATCGCGCTGGAGGTTCCGCAGACGCCGGTTTTCGTCCAGGGGGATCGGGACGAACTGGTGGAGGTCTTCGAAAACCTTATAGAGAACGCCTGCAAATACGGGCAGGAAGGCAAGCAGGTCGATGTCCGGCTGACCGGCGGGAACGGTCATCAGGCGGAGGTGACGGTTACCGACCACGGCCCGGGAATACCTGCCGAGCATGTCCCGCGCATCACCGAGCGCTTCTACCGGGTCAATGTCGAGGCGAGCCGGTCGAAGAAAGGCACCGGCCTGGGCCTCGCCATCGTCAAGCATATCCTCACGCGTCACCGCGCCCGCCTGCTCATCCATTCGGAGGTGGGGAAGGGCACGGTCTTCAAGGTCCGCTTCTGACACACCACGCCGCGCTGAAATATTCCTACGAGGAAATCAGGAAGTACTTTCAGCACGTTAGCCTGTCATAAATGTTTCACCGAATTGACATAAAAGCTGTAGCCATCGGCGGCTAACTAGGGGCGGCCGATGAAACGGCGAAGAGAGCGCTGAACCCTGGCGCACCAACACAAGCCCATTCCGGGAGAACATTCATGAAATCTCTTAAACTCACTGTAGCGGCGCTGGTTGCATCCGCCGCCTTCGCGGGCGTTGCTGCGGCTCGCGACCAGATCCAGGTCGCCGGCTCCTCGACCGTTCTTCCCTATGCCAAGATCGTTGCCGAGAATTTCGGCGAGACCTTCCCCGACTTCAAGACCCCGGTGGTCGAGTCCGGCGGCTCCTCTGCCGGCCTCAAGGAATTCTGCAAGGGCGTGGGTGAAGACACGATCGATATCGCCAACTCTTCCCGCAAGATCAAGGACAGCGAAGTCGAGGCCTGCAAGGCTGCCGGCGTGACCGAAATCCAGGAAGTGAAGATCGGCTATGACGGTATCGTCTTCGCCACCGACGCCGGCAATGCCGACCTCGCCCTGAAGCCGGAGCACATCTACAAGGCGCTCGCTGCCGAAGTCGTCGTCGACGGCAAGCTCGTCGCCAATCCCTACAAGAAGTGGTCGGAAGTCGACGCATCGCTGCCGGACGCCGAAATCGCCGCCTATATTCCGGGCGAAAAGCACGGCACGCGCGAAGTCTTCGAAGAGAAGATCCTTGCCGCCGGCTGCAAGGACACCGGCGCTCAGGACGTCATCAAGGCCGCCGTCAGCGACGAGAAGCAGCAGCACAGCAAGTGCATCGCGGTGCGCAAGGACGGCATGGCCGTCGATATCGACGGCGACTACACCGAGACGCTGGCACGTATCGACTCCAACAAGAACGGCATCGGCGTCTTCGGTCTCTCGTTCTACGAAAACAACGCCGACAAGCTGAAGGTCGCGACCGTCAACGGCGTCGTTCCCTCGACCGAGACGATCGCTTCCGGCGAGTATCCGGTTTCCCGCCCGCTGTTCTTCTATGTCAAGAAGGCTCACATCGGCGTGATCCCGGGCCTCAAGGAATATGTCGAATTCTTCGTCGACGATCAGATGATCGGCCCCGACAGCCCGCTTGCCGAATACGGCCTCGTTGCCGCTCCGGACGCCGAGCGCGAGGAAATCCGCACGTCCTTCGAGGCAGGCAACCTGCTCTGATCATGACAGGCTCCGGCGCTTCTCAGCGCCGGAGCCGCATTCTTCCGAATTTGTCGGGGCTTACGACAAGCCTGTCGCGGAGACGTGCCGATGAGTACTTCGCTCCTTCTCCTGATCATCGCTTTGATCGGTTTCATTGCGTTTCTTGCCGGCCGTGCGCGCTCGTTCGCCCGGTCCGGAGGCAAGCTCGCCAGCCTGCATTCCCTGCCCGGATATCACGGCAGCTACGTCGCCATCTGGGCGATGCTGCCGGCTCTTCTTCTGCTTGCGGTATGGCTCGTCGCAGCTCCGATCTATGTCGATTACTCCGTTCGCTCGTCTCTTCCGGAACCGGTCCAGAACCAGGGGGCAGCCACCGTTCAGCTCGCGCTCGGTCAGGTCAAGTCCGTGGCCGCGGGCTTCGAACGCCTGAATGCGGGCGAGGTCGCTGCAATCGAGAACGGTTCGACCAACATGCGGGAAGCCCTGGCCGCCAAGGGCGTGGCGCTTGCCGGCGAGGGCGAGCCTTACATGATCCAGTCCGCCCAGCAATTCAATGCGATGCGGCAATATAGCCGCTGGCTGATGAGCGCCGTCGTGCTGCTCGTCTCCGTTGCCGGCGGGCTCTACGCGATCCGCAATATCGACGTCCGTTTCCGTGCCCGCAATCGGGTGGAGCGCGTCATGCTCGGCTCGCTCATCTTCGCCTCTTCCATAGCCATTCTGACGACGGTCGGCATCGTCGCCTCGATGCTCTCGGAGGCGGGCCGCTTCTTCACCATGGTGTCGCCCTTCGAGTTCTTCTTCGGCACGGTCTGGGATCCGCGCTTCGCTGCGGCCGGAAGCGGCGGCGCCTCCGGCCAGTTCGGCCTGCTGCCGCTCCTTGCCGGCACCCTCTATATCGCCTTCGTGGCGATGCTTTTCGCGGTGCCGATCGGGCTTTTCGCCGCCATCTACATGGCCGAGTATGCGAGCCCGCGGCTGCGTTCCACAGCCAAGCCTCTTCTGGAGGTGCTCGCCGGCATCCCGACGATCGTCTACGGCTTCTTCGCGCTGGTCACCGTCGGGCCTTTCCTGCGCGACATCTCCGCGCAACTGAACGGTCTCGTCACCGGCAACTACCAGAACTTCATTCAGGCCCAGAGCGTCATCACCGCCGGCATCGTCATGGGCATCATGCTCATCCCGTTCGTTTCGTCGTTGTCCGACGACATCATCACCCAGGTGCCGCGGGCGCTGCGTGACGGTTCTCTCGGCCTCGGTGCGACGCGCTCGGAAACGGTGAAGAAGGTGATCCTGCCTGCAGCACTTCCCGGCATCGTCGGGGCGCTGCTTTTGACGGCCTCGCGCGCGGTGGGCGAGACGATGATCGTCGTGCTCGCTGCCGGCGTCGCGGCGCGCATGCAATTGAACCCCCTCGAGCCGATGACCACGGTGACGGTCAAGATCGTGAATCAGCTGACGGGCGACCTCGAGTTCACCTCGCCGCAGACGCTGGTCGCCTTTGCGCTCGGCATCACGCTCTTCGTCATCACGCTCGGCCTCAACATCTACGCGCTCTACATCGTGCGCAAATATCGGGAACAGTACGAATGACCGAATTTGCCTCCCCGACGGTAAGGGTCTCCACCCGACCTGCCGCAAGCCGACGCGATATCGGCATCAAGCGCCGCTATGCCGCGGAGCGCCGCTTCCGTGCCTTCGGAATCAGCGCCATCGCCATCGGTCTGTTCTTCCTCGCGGTTCTCCTCTGGAGCGTCGTTTCGAAGGGCTATACCGCCTTCCAGCAGACGACGATCACGTTGCCGATCGAGTTTTCCGAGAAGGTGATCGATCCGAAGAACGAACGGGCGACCGATCCGAAGCGGCTCTATACCGCCAACTATCCGCTGCTCGTGCGGGAGGCTCTGGTCAAGCAGCTCGGCCTCGATCCGTCGAAGCGGCCGCTGGTGAAGCAGGCGACCGATATGGTCTCCGCCAGCGCCCGGACGCAACTGCGTGACATCGTCGTCGCCGATCCGTCGGTGATCGGCAGGACGGTTCCCGTCACGCTGCTTGCCGAGGCGAACATCGACTCCGCCTTCAAGGGCCAGATCGACCTGTCGGTCGACGAAGCCAAACGCAAGGTGAAGGATGCGCAGGTCGCGTGGATGAACCAGCTTGCCGAGGCCGGCGTGCTCAAGAAGAGCTTCAACACCGGCATCTTCACCTTCGGCGCATCCAGCCGGCCTGAAGCGGCGGGTGTCGGCGTCGCCCTTCTCGGCTCGCTCTACATGATGCTGATCGTGCTCGTGCTGTCGCTGCCGATCGGCGTCGCCGCCTCCATCTATCTCGAGGAGTTCGCGCCGAAAAACCGGCTGACGGACCTGATCGAGGTGAACATCAACAACCTGGCGGCCGTACCTTCCATCGTCTACGGCCTCCTCGGGCTTGCCGTCTTCATCAACTTCGCGGGCATGCCGCGCTCGGCAGCACTCGTCGGCGCCTTCGTGCTGACGCTGATGACGCTACCGACGATCATCATCGCGACCCGGGCGGCCCTGAAGGCAGTGCCGCCGTCGATCCGCTCCGCCGCACTCGGCCTCGGCGCATCGAAGATGCAGACCATCTTCCATCACGTGCTGCCGCTTGCCATGCCCGGCATCCTGACCGGCACGATCATCGGCCTCGCCCATGCGCTGGGCGAAACGGCGCCGCTGCTTCTGATCGGCATGGTCGCCTTCGTGGTCGACTTTCCGGGGTCGCCGCTGGAGCCATCCACGGCGCTGCCGGTGCAGATCTACATGTGGGCGAACGAGGCAGAACGTGCCTTCGTCGAGCGTACGTCCGGAGCGATCATCATTCTCCTGATCTTTCTCATCTTCATGAATCTCGGCGCAATTCTCTTGCGGCGTCGCTTTGAGCGTCGCTGGTAGTGGGGTAAGGACTATGAACATCATGTCGGAAGCTGCAGTCGAAAAGGCTCTTGAGCAGAAAATGAATACGGTGCCTTACAAGATGATCGGCAACGATGTGTCGGTCTATTACGGCGAAAAGCGTGCGCTCTTCGACGTCAACCTCAATATCCGCGAGAACACGGTCACGGCGCTGATCGGTCCGTCCGGTTGCGGCAAATCGACGTTTCTGCGCACTTTGAACCGCATGAACGACACGATCGAGAACTGCCGCGTTACGGGCAAGATCACGCTCGACGAGGACGATATCTACGATCCGTCCGATCGACGTGGTGGAATTGCGTGCCCGCGTGGGCATGGTGTTCCAGAAACCCAATCCGTTCCCGAAGTCGATCTACGACAATGTCTCCTACGGCCCGCGCATTCATGGCCTGGCACGCACCAAGACCGAGCTCGACGAGGTCGTGGAAACGAGCCTTCAGAAGGCCGGGCTCTGGAACGAGGTGAAGGATCGGCTGCAGGAGCCGGGCACCGGGCTTTCCGGCGGCCAGCAGCAGCGCCTCTGCATCGCCCGCGCCGTTGCCGTCAGCCCGGAAGTCATTCTGATGGACGAGCCCTGCTCGGCGCTCGATCCCATCGCCACCGCGAAAGTCGAGGAACTCATCCACGAATTGCGGGCGAATTTCACGATCGTGATCGTCACCCACTCGATGCAGCAGGCGGCGCGCGTGTCGCAGCGCACGGCCATGTTCCATCTCGGCAATCTCGTCGAGGAGAACGATACCGACAAAATGTTCACCAACCCGGACGATCAGCGCACCCAGGACTACATCATGGGCCGCTTCGGCTGATGGCCGGAGAGGGGCGGCGCTTTTCCGTCCCTCCCGGTTAAGACCGAACGAGGCCCATTCAGAACAGCGCGTCCCCCGAGGAAACGAATATGTCTCACGCACACATCATGTCCGCCTTCGACGAAGAGTTGAAGTATCTCACGCGCCGCATCTCCGAGATGGGCGGTCTCGCCGAGCAGATGGTCGCGGACTCCGTCCGTGCGCTCGTCAATTCCGATCTCGCCCTGGCCCAGAAGGTGATCTCCGACGACACCATTCTGGACGACGCGGAACGGCAGATCGGCGAAAAGGCGATCGTCACCATTGCCAAACGCCAGCCCATGGCCTCGGATCTTCGGGAGATCATGGGTTCGATCCGCATCGCCGCGGACCTGGAGCGCGTGGGCGACCTCGGCAAGAACACCGCAAAGCGGGTGATTGCCGTGGCCGGTTCAGGCATACCGCGCAAGCTTGCGCGCGGCCTCGAACACCTGGCCGAGCTCGCGCTCGTTCAGTTGAAGGAAGTCCTGGACGTCTACGCGTCCCGTTCGCCGGAAAAGGCGAACAGCATACGCGAACGCGATGAAGAGATCGATGCGATCTACACGTCTCTGTTCCGGGAACTGCTGACCTATATGATGGAAGATCCGCGCAACATCACGCCGTGCACGCATCTTCTTTTCTGCGCCAAGAACATCGAGCGTATCGGCGATCACGCGACCAATATCGCCGAAACGATCTACTATATGGCGACAGGCGCCCAGCCGCAGGGCGAACGGCCGAAGGACGACATGACGTCGACATTGGGTTCCGTGACGGACTGAGATCGCCCGGCATCCTGTGCCTATGCAGAATTGTTCTGGCCGCCTCGGCGCGGCCTACCACCGTGCGCGGCGGCATGACGGCTGTCGTGCGTAGGAAGGAGTCCTACTGAATGTTGCCGAAGATTGCCGTAGTCGAAGACGAGGAAGCCCTGAGCGTTCTCCTGCGCTACAATCTCGAGGCGGAAGGCTTCGAGGTCGATACGATCCTTCGCGGCGACGAGGCGGAGATCCGCCTGCAGGAGCGCCTGCCCGACCTTCTCATCCTCGATTGGATGTTGCCCGGGGTTTCCGGTATCGAGCTCTGCCGCAGGCTGCGCCAGCGGCCGGAAACGGAGCGTCTGCCGATCATCATGCTGACCGCGCGCGGCGAGGAAAGCGAGCGCGTGCGGGGCCTTGCCACCGGCGCCGACGATTACGTCGTCAAGCCCTTCTCGACGCCGGAACTGATGGCGAGGGTCAAGGCGATGCTCAGGCGCGCCAAGCCCGAGGTTCTGTCGACGCTCCTGCGCTGCGGCGATATCGAGCTCGACCGGGAGACGCACCGCGTCCACCGACGCAGTCGCGAAGTGCGCCTTGGCCCGACGGAGTTCCGGCTGCTGGAATTTCTAATGTCCTCACCGGGGCGCGTCTTCTCCCGTTCACAGCTCCTGGACGGTGTCTGGGGACACGACATCTATGTCGACGAACGGACCGTGGACGTTCATGTCGGGCGGCTGCGCAAGGCGCTGAACTTTTCCAACATGCCGGACGTCATCCGGACGGTGCGCGGCGCTGGCTATTCGCTGGAGAGCTGAGGCTGAAGGTCGCTGCCGCCCGTGCCGGCTTGCGGCACGGCAAAGAAAAAGGGGCCTTTCCGGCCCCGATTTTCGTCGTGCATCCAGAGCGGGATGAGCAAGGCGCCTCAGCGCATGCGCCGGCGCTCGGCAGAGGGCTGGTAGGCCAGCCGGGCATGGAAGGTGCAATAGGGAGAGGCTTCCGGGGAGTCGTTGCCGCAGAAGTGGAACTCTTCCTTGAGCGGGTCGCCGATCGGCCACTTGCAGGTGCGTTCGGTAAGCTCCGTGAGCTCCAGCCGCCGCGACATCGGCAGGACGATGTTCCTGTCGATCTGCAGCTCCTGGTCCATTTCCAGGTCGACTGCGAGCTCTTCCTTGAGCGCGGTCGCACCGGCCGTGCGGGTCACGGTGCGTGTTACGGAACGCGCAGCATAGTTCGGTGCGCGCGGGGCAGACGTCGCCCGTTTGGGCCGGGCTGCAGCGGTCGTGCTTCCGCCGGCCTTGGCGCGCCCGGGCAGGCTCAGCCGATGAACCTTTCCGATGACCGCGTTGCGGCTGACGCCGCCCAACTGCGCCGCGATCTGGCTGGCGCTCAGGCCCTCCGACCACAGCTTCTTCAGTTTCTCGACCCGCTCGTCAGTCCAGTTCATCTCTGCACTCCCCGTTCTCGGCGTTGGGATGGCGGAATCCGTCACCGCTCTCCGGGAAAAACCCGAAGATTCAACGCGATAATACTTTTGGTGACTAGGTCCGCCGCATGCGTCTAGTAATTGAATGTTAACCTACCGGCAGGGTGACTCCGTGGCAAGAGTCGCCGGAATCGCGCCGAATCGATTTCGCGTTTTTCCCCAACTTGCTGTCGGAGCGTTGCATTTTTGCAAGTCCCAGAGTGCGATTTTTTCGCGCTTCGGAATCGGCATCGGCAAAGCGCCTGCAAACCTTGGTTTTGTTGACATCGCGGTGCGAAATGGGAATAGTGCCTGTCGCCGCCGCAAGGCGGCATTTTTGATTTTTATCGGGCCGAATGGTCCGTGCCGCCGGAATGAAGGAGAGCTCGACATGGCCGCAACCACGCCGCTTTACGACACCTATCTGCGCGCGCCGTTGCGTTTCGAGCGAGGTGAAG
This sequence comes from Sinorhizobium sp. P24N7, assembly GCF_042436655.1. Taxonomy (NCBI): domain Bacteria; kingdom Pseudomonadati; phylum Pseudomonadota; class Alphaproteobacteria; order Hyphomicrobiales; family Rhizobiaceae; genus Sinorhizobium; species Sinorhizobium sp. P24N7. The sequence continues at coordinate 41,878 of NZ_JBHMIW010000016.1, forward strand.
GCGTTTGGCTGATCGCCGAAGACGGCACGCGCTATCTCGATTTCGCTGCCGGTGTCGCCGTGAACTCGCTCGGCCATGCCCATCCTCATCTCGTCGAGGCGCTGAAGGCGCAGGCCGACAAGGTCTGGCATCTGTCCAATCTCTACGAGATTTCGGGGCAGGAAAGCCTTGCACGGAGGCTGACCCAGGTGACCTTCGCCGATCGGGTGTTCTTCACCAATTCGGGTGCGGAAGCGCTTGAGTGTGCGATCAAGACGGCGCGGCGCTATCATTTCGCCAAGGGGCACGTGGAGAAGTTCCACGTCATCACCTTCGAAGGTGCTTTCCACGGCCGCACGCTCGCAACGATCGCCGCCGGCGGACAGCAGAAATACATCGAGGGCTTCGGGCCGAAGGCGCCGGGCTTCTATCAGGTCCCCTTCGGCGATATCGCGGCGGTCAAGAACGCGATCAATGAAGAAACCGCGGCGATCCTCGTCGAGCCGATCCAGGGCGAGGGCGGCATTCGGTCGACATCGAAGGAATTCATGCAGGGGCTGCGCGAACTTTGCGACGAGTTCGGCCTGCTTCTGATCCTCGACGAGGTCCAGTCCGGTGTCGGCCGGACCGGCAAGCTCTTCGCCCATGAATGGGCTGGCATCAAACCGGATATCATGGCCGTAGCCAAGGGCATCGGCGGCGGCTTCCCGCTCGGCGCTTGCCTTGCGACGGAAGCGGCGGCCGCCGGCATGGTGGCGGGCACGCACGGGTCGACCTATGGCGGCAACCCGCTCGCAATGGCGGTCGGAAATGCCGTGCTCGACGTCGTTCTCGCCGAAGGCTTCCTCGATCAGGTGCGCGAGGTTGCTCTCGCCTTCCGTCAGGGGCTCGCTTCGCTGAAGGATCGTTTTCCGGACGTGATCGAGGAAATCCGCGGCGACGGGCTGATGCTCGGCATCAAGGCCAAGGTGCCCTCCGCGGACCTTTTGAAGGCGATCCGCGCCGAGAAGCTGCTCGTCGTCCCGGCCGGCGAAAACGTGCTGCGCCTTTTGCCGCCGCTGATCACCACCGCGGCCGAGGCGCGCGAAGGACTGGCACGGCTCGAACGCGCCGCGGAGGCGGTGAGTGGCAAGAGCGGCAACGCCGCGGCTTGAATGCCCCGACGTTTCGGATCGATCCGGCCCGGGCGGGGCCGACAAACGGATTCTACGACAGGAAACAAGGCAGTATGACCAGACACTTCCTCGATCTCTCGGCCATGACGGCCACCGACCTCAGGACCATCATCGACGATGCCCGCGTCCGCAAGTCGGCGACCAAGGCAGGGACTGCCGAGAAGCCGCTTGCCGGCAAGATGCTCGCGATGATCTTCGAGAAGCCGTCCACCCGCACGCGTGTTTCCTTCGATGTCGGCATGCGCCAGCTCGGCGGCGAGACGCTGTTTCTGTCGGGTACGGAAATGCAGCTCGGCCGGGCGGAGACGATCGGCGACACGGCGAAGGTCCTGTCGCGCTATGTCGACGCGATCATGATCCGCACGACCGATCACCGCCGGCTTCTGGAAATGGCGGAGCATGCGACCGTGCCGGTCATCAACGGGCTCACCGACGATACGCACCCGTGCCAGATCATGGCCGATATCATGACTTTCGAGGAGCACCGGGGACCGGTCAAGGGCAAGACGATCGCCTGGACCGGCGACGGCAACAACGTGCTTCACTCGCTGATCGAAGGCTCGGCGCGCTTCGGCTACCGCATGAACATGGCCGTGCCGCTCGGCTCCGAACCGCATGACAAGTTCCTGAACTGGGCGCGCAACAACGGGGCCGAGATCCTGCTCAGCCACGAGGCGGAGCAGGCGGTTGCCGGCGCACACTGCGTCGTCACCGACACCTGGATCTCGATGAACCAGGAACATCGCGCCCGCGGTCACAACGTCTTCCAGCCCTACCAGGTCAACGGCGCACTGATGAAGCATGCAGCGCCGGACGCGCTGTTCATGCATTGCCTGCCGGCGCACCGCGGCGAGGAAGTGACCGATGAGGTCATCGACGGCCCGCAGTCGGTGGTCTTCGACGAAGCCGAGAACCGGCTGCACGCGCAGAAATCGATCCTGGCCTGGTGCATGGGCGCGGTGTGACGGCTGAAGGCGTTCTCTTGAAATCTGGACGGTGCAACACGATTTAGAGCGATGAGCGGGGCCTTCCGATCATCAAATCGGCCAGTCGCCCCACGCCGGCTATCCTGCGCTTGGCGCCCTGCGGGGTGCTTTAAGGCAGAGCAAATGCCGGCGGAGAAATTCGTCCATGACGGGATCAAATGGAATGGCGGGCGGTTGTACCGGTGCGCGCCGGTGCACTCGATGCAAGCCGTGTCGGAAATCAAGAGGAACGAGCGGTTTCCATCCGCATCCCGCATGCAGTTTTTGGAATGGGTCATGGCCACATCCCGGATTGAATCGATCCGCGTGACCATGGTCGAGGCAAGGAGCAAGCGATGACAGAAACAGCGCCGGGACTTGGCGAGTTCGATTTTGCCGGTGACGATCACGTCGTGCCCTTTCAGGTCGAGGGACTCGACGTGCGCGGCCGCGCCGTCCAGCTTGGTCCGATGCTCGATGCCATTCTCGAGCGGCACGGTTACCCGCTTCCTGTCGCGCGGCTTGTCGCCGAAACAGTGGTGTTGACGGTCCTGCTCGGCACGTCTCTGAAATTCGAAGGCAAGCTGATCGTTCAGACACAGGGCGATGGACCGGTCGATCTTGTGGTTGCGGATTTCTCGACGCCGGACCGCGTCCGCGCCTATGCGCGCTATGATGAGGAGGCGCTTGCCGACGCCGAAAAGAGCGGGCGCGTCCAGCCTCATGAATTGTTAGGCAACGGCGTCCTCGCCTTCACGATCGACCAGGGTGCGCACACGCAGCGCTATCAGGGCATCGTGGCCCTTGACGGGGCGACGCTCGAGGACATCGCCGGCGCCTATTTCCGCCAGTCGGAGCAGATACCGACCAGGGTGCGCCTCGCCGTTGCCGAGCTTCTCGACAAGGACGAGAACGGCAAGCCGCGGCACCGCTGGCGCGCCGGCGGCATGGTCGCGCAGTTCCTGCCCGACGCGCCGGACAGGATGCGCCAGGCGGATCTGCCGGGCGGCGACGGTGACGAAGGCCAGGAGGATTTCTTCGACGAGGACGACCTCTGGGCGGAAGCCAAGGTGATGGTCGAGACGATCGACACCGATGAACTCACCGATCCGACGGTCGGTACCGAGCGATTGCTGTACCGTCTGTTCCATGAGCGCGGCGTGCGCGTCTATGAGCCGCAGGCGGTCTACGATCGCTGCAGCTGCTCGCGCGAGAAGATCAAGGACGTTCTGGTGGGGCTCGGCAACGAGGATATCGAAGCCAGCGTCGAGGACGGCCTGGTCAAGGTGACCTGCGAGTTCTGCTCGACGACCTACCGCTTCGAGGCGAGCGAAGTCCGCCCGCAATAGGGCAGCCGCGCTGAATTGCGCGCTGAATCAATTAAGCGTGCGGACGAGGCCTGGTGAATCGAGCGAGAAGGCGGGAATGGCGACATCGAAAGTCTCCCCGCCTTCCGCCTCCATGCTGTAATGGCCGAACATCACGCCGGACGGCGTATCCAGCGGGCAGCCGGAGGAGTATTCGTAGGTATCGCCGGGGTTGAGCAGCGGCTGCTCGCCGATCACGCCGGGGCCGCTCACCTCGTCCACCTGACCGTTCTCGTCGGTGATGTGCCAGTAGCGGGTCATCAGCCGGACCGCGCGCCCGGAATGGTTCGCTATGATGATGCGATAGCCCCAGACATAGCGGCTGTCGTCGGGATCCGACTGTTCTTCCAGGTAGTACGGCTCGACCGTCACTTCGATGTCGCGTGTCAGCGCGCGGTACATGTGCAACACCCTGTTTCAAATCCGTACGCGTATTCTACAGCAATATGGTTTCGTCAAGAATAACGGCGAGATTGTGCGAGTGGTATCAAATTTCCCAGGAGGCAGCGGCAATGCTTGACGGCGTGCTTCGCAGGCGGCTCGATCCGGTTCTGGACAGGTTCGGCGCCGCACTGGCCGGCCGCGGGGTCAGCGCCGATGCCGTCACCATCCTCGGCCTTTGCCTTGGCCTTGCGGCAGCCCTGCTCATCGGTCTCGGCGCTTACCTGCCCGCCGCCGCTCTGATCCTTGTGAGCCGGCTCTGCGACGGCCTCGACGGAGCCGTCGCCCGCGCGAGCCGGAAAACGGATTTCGGCGGCTTTCTCGACATCGTTCTCGATTTCACCTTTTACGGGGCCGTCCCACTCGGTTTCATCATCGCAGATCCGGCCGCGAACGGTCTTGCCGGCGGATTTCTGCTCTTCGCCTTCTATGTCAACGGCGCGAGCTTCCTCGCCTATGCCGTGATGGCCGAGAAGCGCGGCCTCACGACCGAGGTGCGCGGTGCGAAGTCGCTCTACTTCACGACGGGGCTCGCAGAGGCGACGGAGACGATCGTCTTTTTTCTGCTGTCGTGCCTGTTGCCCGGGTGGTTCCCCTTGTTCGCAACCGTCTTCGCGCTCGTCTGCCTCTATACCGCGCTGTCGCGGATCGTTCTCGCAAGACAGACGTTTCGGCAAGACTGACGACAAAGCCTGCTGACGCGGGCTTCGTCATGGTGTCGGTCAGGCGTTTACGCCCTTCAGCGCCCGTGCGAAATCCTCGATGAGGTCTTCGCTGTCCTCGATCCCGGCCGAGAAGCGCACCGTTCCGGCGGAGATGCCGAGTTCGGCGCGGGCTTCGTCGGTGAGGTTCTTGTGGGTGGTCGTCGCCGGATGGGTGATCAGGCTCTTGGAATCGCCGAGATTGTTGGAGATCCGGATGATTTCAAGCGCGTTCTGCAGGGCGAAAGCTGCTTCCTTGCCGCCCTTGAGCTCGAAGGCGACCAGCGTCGAGCCGCCGCTCATCTGCTTCGCAATGATGTCGGCCTGCGGGTGATCCTTGCGGCCCGGATAGATGACGCGGGCGACCTGCGGCTGCTCCGCGAGGAAATCGGCGATGCGGCGGGCGCTTTCGGTCTGCTGCTTGACGCGCAGCGGCAGGGTCTCGATCCCCTTCAGCAGCGTCCAGGCGTTGAAGGGCGACATGGCCGGGCCGGTGTGACGGAAATAGTCGTGCAGGTTCTCGTCGATCCACTGCTTGTCGGAGAGCACCACGCCGCCGAGGCAGCGCCCCTGGCCGTCGATGTGTTTCGTCGCGGAATAGACGACGACATGGGCGCCAAGCTCCAGCGGTTTCTGGAACAGCGGGGTCGCGAAGACGTTGTCGACCACCACCTTGGCGCCGATCTGATCGGCGAGCTTGGCGACGCCGGCGATGTCGATCACTTCGAGCGTCGGGTTGGTCGGGCTTTCGAGAAAGAAGACCTTGGTGTTCGGACGCACCGCGTCTTCCCAGTTCTTGAGATCGCGACCGTCGACCAGGGTGCACTCGACGCCGTATTTCGGCGCCAGCGTTTCCACGACCCAGCGGCAGGAACCGAAGAGCGCCCGGGCCGCGACGATGTGGTCGCCCGCCTTCACCTGGCACAGGATTGCCGCGGAAACCGCCGCCATGCCGGAGGCGGTGGCGCGCGCGTCTTCCGCCCCTTCGAGCATGCACATGCGCTTCTCGAACATGTCGTTGGTCGGACTGCCGTAGCGCGCATAGATGAAGCCGTCGGTCTCGCCCTTGAACCGGGCCTCCGCCGCTTCGGAGCTGTCGTAGACGAAGCCTTGCGTCAGAAAGATCGCTTCGGAAGTCTCGCCGTACTGGGAGCGGAGCGTTCCGCCGTGGACGAGTTGGGTTGCCGGGCGCCAATTCTTGCTCATGAGAACGTCACTTTCAAAAACAAAAAAACCGGCCGCGAAACGACCGGTTTGACACCCGGCCTTTTTAGCTACTTGTTTAACGTGGCTGCAAGCCGACCGGCCAAATCACCACGGGATAAAGCTCCAATACTGCGTGGCCGCGCTTGCGTCAATTCCCGGAGTTTGGTTTTGTCTGGCAACTGTAAATGAGGATCGGAATGGGGCGCGACACAGGGATTTTGGCCGACCGCGCAATTGCTGCGCTGTATGCCTCGGGACGACTGAAGAGCGAGAAGGCGCTGGATGATGACCAGATCCAGCCGGCTAGCCTCGATCTTCGCCTTGGATCCAAGGCGTTCCGCGTCCGGGCGAGCTTCATGCCCGGTCCTTCTCATCTGGTCGCCGACAAGCTCGACCGGCTCAAGCTGCATGTCGTCGATCTGAGCGAAGGCGCCGTGCTCGAGACCGGCTGCGTCTACATCGTGCCGCTGATGGAAAGCCTGTCGCTGCCGGCAGATATGTCGGCCTCTGCCAATCCGAAGAGCTCGACCGGCCGGCTGGATATCTTCACACGCGTGATTACCGACAGGGCGCAGGAGTTCGACAAGATCCCGGCGGGCTACAGCGGACCGCTCTATCTCGAAATCAGCCCGCGAACCTTTCCGATCGTCGTCAGGCGCGGTTCGCGGCTTTCGCAGATACGCTTCCGCATAGGCCACTCGGTTCTTTCCGAGCAGGAACTTCTGGCCTTGCACGAAAGCGACGTGCTCGTCGCCAGTGACCGGCCCAACGTTTCCGGCGGCGGCATTGCCCTTTCCATCGATCTCAAGGGCACCGGGCCGGACGGCCTGATCGGCTACCGCGGCAAGCATCACACATCGGTGGTCGATGTCGACAAGAAAGCCCAGCATGCCGTTTTCGACTTCTGGGAGCCGCTCTACAGCCGCGGCCGCGACGATCTCGTGCTCGATCCGGACGAGTTCTATATCCTCGTGTCGCGTGAAGCCGTCCATGTGCCGCCGCGCTATGCCGCCGAAATGACACCCTTCGACCCGCTCGTGGGCGAGTTCCGCGTCCATTATGCCGGCTTTTTCGATCCCGGCTTCGGCCATGCGTCGGCCGGCGGCAGCGGCAGCCGGGCGGTGCTCGAGGTGCGCAGCCACGAGGTACCGTTCATTCTGGAGCACGGGCAGATCGTCGGCCGTCTCGTCTACGAGCACATGCTGGAACGTCCGGAGGGACTTTACGGCCTCGATCTCGGCTCCAATTATCAGGCGCAGGGGCTCAAGCTCTCCAAGCATTTTCGCGCCGAGTGAGCATTGTGCTTGACAGATCGCGGCTGTTGAGGAAATTTCCGGTTCTGTCGCGGGTGTAGTTCAGTGGTAGAACGCCAGCTTCCCAAGCTTGATGTCGTCGGTTCGATCCCGATCACCCGCTCCAATTCCTCCTTTCATAGAGGCGCCATAGCGCTGCGGATTCTCTGGGTATTAGTACTGTCGGCCGTTTTCGCCCCGGGTTTGGCTTTGGCACAGCCGAAGGAACTGCCCCGGCTGTTCGATGCCCGCGAACGGATTGCCAAGCCGGACCTCAGCGGCCTTGCCAGGCTTCGTTTCCTGACCACCGTCGACTTCCCGCCCTTCAACTTCATCGACCAGTCGGGCAAGCTGTCGGGCTTCCATGTCGACCTCGCCCGCGAGATATGCCGTGAGCTGGAGATCGAAGCCAAGTGCCAGATCCAGGCAGTGACCTATCCGGAGCTCATGCCGGCCCTCGAACAGGGGCAAGGGGAAGCGATTGCCGCCGGCATTGCCGTGACTTCGGAGCTGAGGCAGAGTTTCGCCTTTTCCCGCGCCTTCATGCAACTTCCCGCCCGCTTCGTCGTCAACACCAAGGCCGCCGGCGCGATCACCGGTCCTGCCGACCTCGCCGGGAAGCCCGTCGGCGTCGTCTCCGACACCACCCATGAGGCAATGCTCAAGGCATTTTTCCCGAAGCTCGAAGCCAAGGGCTTTCCGGACCGGGACGCGCTGCTCTCCGCGCTTCGCGGGGGCACCGTCGCGGCCGCGTTCTCCGACGGCATGCAATTGTCCTTCTGGGTCTCCGGCAACCTGGCCGGCGGATGCTGCGCCATGCTGGAGGGCTCCTATTTTTCCCAACGCTTCCTGGGCGAGGGACTGACGATCATGAACCGCAAGGCCGAGCCGGCGCTGACCCAGGCGATCGACCACGCTTTGCTGGCACTCTCACGCAGCGGCAGGCTTGAGGAGATCTATCTTCGCTATTTCCCGAACGGGATTTATTGAGGCGGCTCCACTCGCGGCTATGCCCTAGCGACGCCGGAAGGGGAGTATCAGCGACCATAGGAGCTTCACGGGTGCAACGCGCCCGTAGGCCTTCAGCCCGGTCTCGATCGCATCGTCGCCGCGCGATGGATGGGCGACGTAGGTCGAGAACAACCGATCCCAGACCGAAAGATTGAAGCCGTAGTTTGAATCGGTCTCCCGCTTTTCCACGGAATGGTGGATGCGGTGCATGTCGGGCGTGACGATGACCTGGCGCAACAGCCTGTCGGCGCCTTTCGGCAGCCGCAAATTGGCGTGATTGAACATCGCCCCGGCATTGAGCACGATTTCGAACAGGAGAACGGCAAGTGCGGGCGCGCCGAGCAGGATGATAACCGCGCTCTTCCAGATCATCGACAGCAGAATTTCGAGGGGATGAAAGCGAAGGGCCGTGGTGACGTCGACACCGGGATCGGCATGGTGGACGCGGTGGATGCGCCACAGGACAGATATCTTGTGAAACACGACGTGTTCAAACCAGATGGCGAAGTCCAGTGCGATGAAGGCGATCAGGCCGGCAAGCGGCGGGGTCACGCCAAGAGCCGGGAGCACGCCGTAGCCGCGCCCCTGAGCCCAGATAGCAACGCCGGTAGCGGCAGCGGGAAAGGCGACGCGAAGCAGGAGGGAGGATAGGACGAGAATAGACAGGTTGGTGACCCAGCGGCGTGCCTTCAGTGCCCGCACCAGCTCCGGCCTCTCCAGCCGCGGATGAATAAGCTCGAGCACTGCCAGCGCGGCGAAGGCGGCGGCAAAGGCGGCGAGCCGCCAGACCGGTTCGGCGAGACCGAAATAGAGCATGCATCGATCCCCGTTGCATCGACCCCGGCCCGTTCCGTGCCGGAAACGGGCAAGGACCTTTTTTCAGAAGCCTACTTGCGGAAGCGCGCGATGGCTCCGCGCTCGATTGCTGCGCAGGCGAGCTTGTCGAGGCCCAAACGGTCCCGCAGCAGCTGCAACAAGCGGATTTCCTCGTTGCGGATACGCTGATCGGCGGCAGCGATCTCGACCGCAAGGGCATAGGCCGTTTCATAGAGCCGCTGCGGCAACGCTTCGCGAACCATTTCGAGCGCCACGTCGAGGCCCTCGGGGGCCGCAAGCTGGGCGGCGCATTCGCGGCCGATATGGATCAGATGGTCTTCGTCGAAACCGTCGAAGGCCGGGAGGAACCGCACGAGCACGCCGATGCGTGCAATCTCGTCGTCGGTCATGTTCCGGTCGACGGCGGACATCATGACCATGACGTGGACAAGGGCTTCGTGCTGGCTGAGACTTGCGGACATCCTGCCTCGCGATCCTTTCATCGTTCTCATTGGGGCCGCGATACACGACGGGTGCATAGCGGTTTGGGCGGACCTGCAGTGGTGGGTGACAGTTAAGGACTTGCTCCAAGCCTTACAAGTCCGGCGCGGCGTCTTCCGGGGCGATGCTCGCAGCCGGATCGTCGAGCGCGAGAGGCGCTCGGGCAAGATCGCGCGGGTCGTCCCCGAAGAAACCGAGCCTGGCGCCCCGGGCGGCCTCGGCCTTCGCCTCGAGCGCCGTGCCCGGCAGCGGCGTCGCCCAGCCGTTGCCGACGAGCCATTCGGCCACGTCCTGGCCGCCGACGCTGCACCGCGCGTTCAAGGTCTCCGAGGAGCCATCCGCCGCTTCGCAGACGAGTGCGCGGCCCCGCAAAAAGTTGCGGAACGCCGTACGCGCGACCATGCCGCAAGGCCAGCTCCTGCCATTCGCTTCGCAGACCTTCTCGGGCGTTTCGGGTTCGATATCCTTGAGCTGCAGAGTCGTCTCGCCGGACCGGACAAGCCCGGCGGCAAGCGCAACCGGGCGCGGGAAGACGGCGGAAGCGGGCTTTTCCTTTTCCTCAGGCTTTGAAAGCGGCGGTCTCGGTGCGATCCGTTCCAGCGGTTTGGCAATTCCGTCTTCCGGCTGGGCGAAGAGACCCGGCTCGACCGGCCTGGCCGCCACGCGCGAGCCCTTGCCTGGGGCGGCATCCGGTTCGGGGGGAGGGGGAGCGGCTTCGGTCTCGGCGGGAGGCTCCACCGAAATCGGCTCGTCGACCGCTGCTTCCGGCGTTTCGAGCACGAACTCAGGCGTTGCGACGCTGTCGCGGTTGCGGATGATCGCGGCCCCGGCCATCAGAATGCCGGCATAAAGGGCGAGGGCGGCAAGCCCGCCGGCGATGGTGAAGAGCCTCGGCCGCATCGAAGAATCCTATTGGCTGGCCCAGATGATCCGGGCAATCCATTCCACGTCGTTCATCTCGAAATTGCGGTTGGGATGGTCGGGGTTGAGCGAGACGAGTTCGATGCCGCGGGGCGTCTGCCGGGCCAGCACCTTCGCCATCACCTCGCCCTCGCGCGTCTTGACCACGACGCGGTCGTTGCGGCGCACCTGCGCGCTCGGGTCGACGATCAGGACATCGCCGTCGCGGTAAAGCGGCAGCATGCTGTCGCCCTGAACCTCCAGAGCGTAGGCACCGCCCTGCCGCCGCTCGGGCGTGGGGAATTCGATCGTGTCCCAGCCCTGGCCGACCGGAAAGCCGCCGTCGTCGAAAAAACCGCCGGCGCCGGCCTGCGCGAAACCGATCAGCGGAATGCCCGGCGCTGCCGATGCTTCCTCCCTTTCGCGGCCGGCGGCATTGGGCTCCATCAGCGCCAGGAACTGATCGACGCTCGCCCCCGTGGCATGCAATATCTTCGCGATCGACTCGGTGGAGGGCCATCGGTCGCGCCCGTCGGTGGACTGGCGCTTCGACTTGTTGAAGGAGGTGGGGTCCAGGCCGGCCCGCCGTGCAAGGCCCGACGGCGAAAGCCGGTGGCGCTCTGCCAAGGCGTCGATCGCGCGCCAGATGCTGTCATGTGAGAGCATGTCGACCCATCTTCGGAAGGAGAGACGATGCGGGCGGCACAGCAAGCCGTTCCGCGGTCTGCGAATACATTAGCCAAGCGCCCCGCGACCGTAAAGCACAGCGAGGAAAATAGTCCTTCCTATCCGATCAAAGGACGGCATACAGCAGATGCAGCGGACTTCGGGGGTGAACTCTTCAGCAGCTGTGCTAAATAAAACAGCGTCACTCCGGGCCAAGAGGCGTGCTTGCTTGCAAACCTGAGATCGGAACGGCATCTCGTTGCCGCTTTTCTCGCTGCTCTTGCCGGCGTCGCGGTCGAGCATCATCTGCTCGAGGCCGGTCGCGCCGCATCGCTCATCGGTGCGGCCCTGATGGTGGCGGCGATCGTGCTTGCTTCCATGCGGGTCGCCCATCATGCCGAGGTGCTTGCCGCCAAAGTGGGTGATCCCTACGGCACGATGATCCTGACGCTTTCGGCGGTGCTGGTCGAGGTCGTCATCCTCGCCATCATGATGACCGGCGAGACCTCGCCGACGCTGGTGCGCGATACGATCTATTCGGCAGTGATGCTCGATATCAACGGGATCCTCGGACTTGCGGCGCTGCTCGGCGGCCTCAAACACGGCGAGCAGCCCTATAACGACGATTCCGCGCGCACTTACAGCGTCATGATTCTCACGGCCATGGGCATTTCCATGCTCGTCCCCGAATTCGTGCCGCAGTCGAAATGGCATTACTATTCCGCCTTCACCATCGGCGCGATGATCGTGCTCTATACGTTGTTCCTGCGCATGCAGGTTGGCGTCCACAGCTACTTCTTCAGTTACAGCTATCCGCGCGCCAAAGCGGGAACCGCGGCAAGCCGGCTGGAGGGCGAGCCGGTGCTTCCTTCCGTCGTCGTGCTCATCCTGGGCGTGGTGGTGATCGGCTTTCTCGCCGAAATCATGTCCGGGCTGCTGTCGGCCGGGATCAAGGGCACGGCGGCGCCGCCGGCCCTGGCCGCGATCGTCGTCGCGGCGATCTCCGCTTCGCCCGAGGTCATGACGGCAATGCGCGCCGCGCTCGCCAACCGCATGCAGGCAGTGGTGAACATCGCGCTCGGCGCTTCGCTTTCGACCGTGATCCTGACCGTACCCGTCATGGAGGCGATTGCCCTTTATACGGGCCAGCCCTTCATCATGGCCATGTCCCCGGTGCAGACGGTGATGGTTGCGGTAACGCTCATCGCCGCCGCGATCAATCTCAATGACGGTCAGACCAATGCCATCGAAGGCATGACGCATTTCGTGCTGTTCGCCACCTTCATCATGCTGTCAGCCCTCGGGCTTTAGAGCACTTCCAGGAAAAGTGTGTAACGGTTTTCCGTCCGGAAGTGCGTTGGGTCAAAGATTAGTGCTCAGGCCGGCTGCTCTTCCATCGCCTTGCGCGCCACAACGCGGTCATAGGCGGCTTGAAGCGTTTGCCGCACGGAGGGTCCCTCCGGTCTGGCCTCGCCGAGGTGTTCGGCGCGCAATTCCCGCATGAAACGCTCCCAGAGCTCGGGGCCGCCCTCCTCCATCAGTTGGGCGCGGATGCTGAGTTCCTCGGTGACCGGCAGGTAGCGCCGGCCCCAGGCGCCGAGATGGGCCATGATCGGCACAAGCGCGATCGCCATTTCCGTCAGGCTGTAGATCGCCTTCTGCTTGTGGCTCGGATCGTCCGCTTTCGTCAGCATGCCGATCTCGACAAGCGTTTTCAGCCGGTCGGCGAGGATGTTGGTGGAAATCCCCTCCTGCGAGCGCAGGAGCTCGCGGAAGTGGCGTTTGCCGCCGAAAATCATGTCGCGAATGATCAGGAGGCTCCATTTGTCGCCGAATACTTCGAGCGAGAGATTGATCGGGCAACCCGAGCGATGGTCATCGGTCATTTTGGTCTCTGCAAAACGCGAGCGGAGCATCCGCTCTAAAACTGCTTGCATTATTGCACCAGTGAAGTTAGCCTGCAACCGCTTTCATTTCGCAACCAGTTTCCCAGCGAGGAGGAAAAGATCATGACCAAAGCTTCTGTCGCCCATGCGGATTTCACCATCGAACGCGTTTTCAATTCACCCCCGGAACAGGTCTTCGAGGCCTTCGCCGATCCTGCTGCGCACGACCGCTGGTTCGTCAAGGCCGACAACTGGCCGGTCGCCGAATATAGCCACGACTTCCGCATCGGCGGCCGGGAAAGCGGCCGGTTCAGCCAGGACGGGAAGGTTTTCTATTTCAATGAAACGATCTATCTCGACATCGTCGAGAACCGGCGGATCGTCTCGGCCTATACCATGGCGAAGGACGAGCAGCGGCTTTCCGCGTCGATCGCCACCGTCGACCTCATACCGGAAGGCACCGGCACACGCGTCGTCTTCACGGAGCAGGGGGCATTCCTGGATGGGCTCGACAAGGTGGAATATCGCCGCGAAGGCTGGGAGCAGCTGATCGGATTTCTGGCGGCCGAGCTCGGTGAGAAGGCTGAAGTGGCCTGAAGCCTTGAATACGTTTCTCTCCGGTCATTCGCGGTTACCGAGAACGACCGGAGAGACAATCTTTGCGCCGTGCGGCTGACCTGGCGGCTTATGCCGCCTTCTGCCCCGCGCCATAAGGATCGAAGCGCCCGTAGAAGGTCTCGCCCTTTTCGGCCATCTCCTTCAGAAGCGGCGTCGGCCGGAAGTGGTCGCCATGGTCGGCCGCGAGCTTTTCGCAGAGCTCGACGAAGGCTTTTGCGCCCATGCCGTCGATGTAAGAGATCGTGCCGCCGGTGTAGGGGGCAAAGCCGAAGCCGAGGATCGAGCCGACATCGGCTTCGCGCGGATCGGTGACGATGCCCTCCTCGATCGTGCGCGCGGCTTCGAGTGCGATCGTCACCAGCAGGCGCTGCTTGAGCACGCCGACCTCGATCTCGCCGGCATCCTTCTGCGGGTAGAGCTCCTTCAGACCCGGCCAGAGATATTTCCTGGCCGGCTTTGCCGGATACTCGTAGAAGCCCTTGCCGTTCTTGCGGCCGCGCCGGTCGAGCTCGTCCACCATCTTGTCGATCAGCGCCATGTGTCTGGGATCGACGGCCTTCTCGCCGAGATCGGCGTCGGCCGCCTTCAGGATCTTCTGGCTGAGGTCGATCGCCACCTCGTCGTTGAGCGACAGCGGTCCGACCGGCATGCCGGCCATCTTGGCGGCGTTCTCGATCATCGCCGGCGGTACGCCCTCGATCAGCATGTCATAGGCTTCGTGGATATAGCGGAAGACGCAGCGATTGACATAGAAGCCGCGCGTGTCGTTGACGACGATCGGCGTCTTCCTGATCGCCGAGACATAGTCGAGCGCGGCCGCGAGTGCACGGTCTCCGGTCTCCTTGCCGAGGATCACCTCCGTCAGCATCATTTTCTCGACCGGCGAGAAGAAATGGATGCCGATGAACCGGTCCGGCCGTTTGGAATTCCTGGCGAGGCCGGTGATCGGCAGCGTCGAAGTGTTGGAGGCGAAGATCGCGTCCTCGGCGATCACCGCTTCGACCTTCTCGATCACGTCCTTCTTGACCTGCCGGTCCTCGAAGACCGCCTCGATGACGAGGCCGGCATCCTTGAGATCGCCGTAGTCCGCCGAAGGTGTGATGCGCGAAAGCAGCGCTTCGCCTTCCTCTTTGGTCAAGCGTCCCTTGCCGATCGCGTCCTTGACCAGGCCTTCCGAATGCGTCCTGCCCTTTTCGGCAGCTTCCATGTCGCGGTCGATGAGGGTGACGGGGATGCCGCCTGCCGCGGTTACATAGGCGATCGAGGCGCCCATGAAACCGGCGCCGACGACGCCGATTTTCTTGAGCTCGGTCTTCGGTACGCCGGCCGGCCGGCGCGCGCCCTTGCCGAGTTCCTGCATCGAGACGAACAGCGACCGGATCATCGAAAAGGCTTCGGTCGTCTGCAGGATTTCGGTGAAATAGCGCTGCTCGATCTTCAAGGCCGTATCGAAGGGAACCTGCAGCCCCTCATAGACGCATTTCAGGATCGCGATCGCGCCGGGGTAATTGCCATAGGTCTCGCGGCGCAGGATGCCGGAGGCGGCCGGCCAGAGCTGCGCGGAGGCGGGCGTCCAGATGCCGCCGCCCGGGAGCTTGAAGCCCTTCTCGTCCCAGGGCTGCACCGGCTTCAGGCCGTTCTTGATCATCGCCTTGGCGGCCTCGATCAGTTTGTCCGGGTCGACCACCTCGTGAACGAGCCCCATGGCCTTTGCTCGCGCCGGCGTAAGCGAGGAGCCGGTCGTCATCATCTGCAACGCGTCCTGCGTATTGGTCAGCCGTGGAACGCGCTGGGTGCCGCCGGCACCCGGGAAAATGCCGACCTTGACCTCGGGAAGCGCGATCTTCACCGATTTCGCATTGGAGGCGACACGGCCGTGGCACGCGAGCGACATCTCGAAGGCGCCGCCCATGCAGGTGCCGTTGATGGCCGAGACCCAGGGCTTGCCCGAGGTTTCGAGCTTGCGGAAGAGACCCGTCATCCGGCCGACGAGGTCGAAGAGTCTCCGGGCCGCGTTGTCCGGGTCCTTCTTCTTCTCCTCCGCCTGGAAAGTGAACATCGACTTGATCATCGAAAGGTCGGCGCCGCCGGAGAAGGAGGATTTGCCGGAGGTGACGACCACGCCCTTGACGGCAGGATCCGCCGTCGTCTGATCGATGATGGCGTCGAGTTCCTTCATCACCTCTTCGGTGAAGACGTTCATCGACTTGTCGGGCATGTCCCAGGTGACCAGCGCGATGCCGTCGGCGTCGGTTTCGATCTTGAAGTTCGTGTAAGACATATTCTCTCTCCCGGGATCGGATCAGACGCGTTCGATGATCGTGGCGGTGCCCATGCCGGCGCCGATGCAGAGCGTCACCAGCGCCGTGTTGAGGTCGCGGCGCTCCAGCTCGTCGAGCACGGTGCCGAGGATCATCGCCCCGGTCGCGCCGAGCGGATGGCCCATGGCGATCGCGCCGCCATTGACGTTGATCTTGTCGTGCGGGATGTCGAAAGCCTGGCAGTAGCGCAGCACGACGGCCGCGAAGGCCTCATTGAGCTCGAAAAGATCGATGTCGGAGAGCTTCATGTCCGCCCGCTTGAGGAGCTTCTCGGTGACGTCGACCGGCCCGGTCAGCATCAGGGCCGGGTCGGAGCCGATATTGGCGAAGGCGCGGATGCGGGCGCGGGGTTTGAGCCCCATGGCTTCGCCGCCGGCCTTGGAGCCGATGAGCACGGCCGCGGCGCCATCGACGATGCCGGAGGAATTGCCGGCGTGGTGGACGTAGTTGATGCGCTCGATCTCCGGATGCGCCTGGATGCCGACGGCCTCGAAGCCGCCCATCTCGCCGGGCATCTGGAAGGAGGGGTTTAGCGAGGCAAGTGCCTGCATGTCCGTGCCGGGGCGCATATGCTCGTCGCGGTCGAGGATGACGAGGCCGTTCTGGTCCTTGACCGGGACGACCGAGTTCTTGAAATAGTCCTTCTCCCATGCATTGGCGGCGCGCTTCTGGCTTTCCACCGCATAGGCGTCGACGTCGTCGCGCGAGAAACCGTATTTCGTGGCGATCAGGTCGGCGGAAACGCCCTGCGGCATGAAATAGGCGGGCAGGTTGACCGAGGGGTCCATGAACCAGGCGCCGCCCGACATGCCGAGGCCGACGCGGGACATCGACTCCACGCCGCCGGCGATCACGATATCGTCCGCTCCTTGGGCGATCTTCGCGGCGCCGAAATTGACGGCGTCGAGGCCGGAGGCGCAGAAGCGGGAGATCTGCATGCCGGGCGCACGCGTCGAATAACCCGCCTCGAAGGCTGCGGCTTTCGGGATGACCGCACCCGCATCCATGACCGGGTCGACGCAACCCATGATGACGTCGTCGACCGTCGAAGTGTCGAGCCCGTTGCGATCGCGCACGGCCTCGAGCACCTTGGCGGCGAGCCGGACGGAGGGCACTTCGTGCAGCGCGCCGTCCTTCTTGCCACGGCCGCGCGGCGTGCGCACGTGGTCGTAAACGAAGACTTTCGTCATCTCTTGATCTCCCTTTCGGCGGCGTTTCCTCGGGCCGCGCATTATCAATCGGAGCGGGATTCGGGCGGAAGACCGCTTCTCGCTTTCGATCCGGCTCCAGTCTGAAATCAGAACGCGGCCGCGTCCAGCGCCATCATCGTGTCGGCGCCCGTTTCGATGCGGATCTTGCGCAGCGCCGTTTCAGGCAGGACGCGCTCCATGAAGAACCTCGCCGTGATCAGCTTGTTCTTGAGATAGTCCGCGCGCTGCGTTTCGCCAGCGGCAAGCTTCTCCTCCGCCGTCTTGGCCATCCGCGCCCACATATAGCCGAGGACGACGAGGCCGAAGAGATGCATATAGTCGGTGGAGCCGGCTCCGGCATTGTCGGGTTTGGCCATGGCGTTCTGCATGAACCACATGGTCGCGGCCTGCAGGTCGTTCAGCCCTTTCTTAAGGGCCTTGGTGTAGCCGGAGAGCTTTTCGTCGCCGCGGTTCTCCTCGCAGAAGTCGCCGATCTCCTTGAACAGAGCCATGACGGCGCGGCCGCCGTTCATCGCGAGCTTGCGGCCGACCAGGTCGAGCGCCTGGATGCCGTTGGCACCCTCGTAGATCATGGCGATGCGGGCATCGCGCACATACTGGCTCATGCCGTGCTCTTCGATATAGCCGTGGCCGCCGAATACCTGCTGCGCCATCACCGCGTGATCGAAGCCCTTATCCGTCAGCACGCCCTTGAGGATCGGCGTCATCAGGCTGAGGATGTCGTCCGCCGCCTGGCGCTCCTCTTCGCTGTCCGAACGATGGGCGATGTCCGACTTCAGCGCCGTCCAGAGCGTGAAGGCGCGGCCGCCTTCGTTGAAGGCCTTGATCGTCATCAGCGTGCGGCGGATGTCCGGATGGACGATGATCGGATCGGCCTTCTTGTCCGGCGCCTTGGGGCCGGACAGGGAGCGGCCCTGGATGCGCTCGCGCGCGTAGCTCGCAGCATTCTGATAAGCGACTTCGGCAATCGAAAGCCCCTGCATGCCGACGGCAAGCCTGGCCTCGTTCATCATCACGAACATGGCGCTGAGGCCCTTGTTCTCCGTGCCGATCAGATAGCCGGTCGCCCCGTCATAATTCATGACGCAGGTCGCGTTGCCGTGTATGCCCATCTTGTGTTCGATCGCGCCGCAGGAAACGCCGTTGCGTTCGCTCGGCTCGCCGCTGGCGTCGAGCTTGAATTTCGGCACGATAAAGAGCGAGATGCCCTTTACACCGTCGGGCGCACCCTCGATGCGCGCCAGCACCAGGTGGACGACATTTTCCGCCATGTCGTGCTCGCCGGCGGAGATGAAGATCTTCTGGCCGGAGATCCTGTAGGAGCCGTCGCGGTTCGGCACGGCCTTGGTGCGCAGCAGGCCGAGGTCGGTGCCGCAATGGGGCTCCGTCAGGTTCATCGTGCCGGTCCAGGTGCCGTCGACCATTTTGGGCAGATAGGTCCGCTTCTGGTCTTCGGAACCGTGCACCAGGATCGCCGCGATCGCCCCCTGCGTCAGGCCCGGATACATCATAAGCGACATGTTGGCCGCGGACATGAATTCGCCGACGGCGGTGTGGAGCGTGTAGGGCAAGCCCTGGCCGCCGAATTCCTCCGGGGCGGCAAGACCAAGCCAGCCGCCTTCGCGATAAAGGTCATAGGCTTCCTTGAAGCCCTTGGGCACGGTGACGGAGCCGTCCTCGTGACGCTTGCAGCCCTCCTGGTCGCCGGAAAGGTTGATCGGGAAGAGGACCTCTTCCGCGAGCTTTGCGGCCTCGCCGAGGACTGCGGCCGTCATGTCCGGCGTCGCATCCGCAAAGCCCGGGAGATTGTGGTAGCGCTCGATGCCGAGCACGTCGTTGAGGATGAACAGGGTGTCGTCGACCGGAGCCTTGTAGATGGGCATGCTTTTCCTCGCCTTGATGTCCTTTCGGGCCGCGCCGCACGGCAGACCCGCTTCCCACTGTGTCGAGCGCGCACCGGTGCCGGTGTGCGACTTGGACGGATGCTATCGAATTTTGACGTTTGCGTAAACGTCAAAATTTCCCGCAAGGCGAAAGTTTCGCTCCTGCGGCCAGCCGCCCCAAATGGCCATGCGGCGAGGGATGCGGCGTAGCGGGCGACAATAATCGTTAAAAATCGGATCGGTTAACGGCTTATTTACCACGTTTAATGAATTGTGCGCTTTGAGATGGTCAAAGCTGCAACCGGTCCCGTCTTTGCATTGTTGCGGTTTTGCCCACATCGGCGGTGCCGCCGAAATCGGAGCGAAAGCCGGGGAAGCCCGGGCTCCTTCGGCGGCTTCGATGACGGTCGAATTAATAGGGCCAAAGCGACACAGGGGCGAAGAGGCAATGAACGGATCGCGATCCACTTCTCAGCGCATGGGCAGCCCGTCCTATGGCGACCGGCCGTCGCTCGATGCCCTGAACCGCACCATCGAAGGGCTCGAAGCGCGCATCGAGGGGCTCATGAGCAGCGTCAGCCGCGAGACGCGGCAGCCCGAGCGGCCGCGTCCGGCCCCAAGCGAAGCGGTCTCCGAAATCATCGACCGTCAGCGGGCGCTCAATGCGGCGCGCGAGCGGTCGCCGCTGCGCGAACGCGCTGCGCTCACCGACCCCGATCGCCTCGCTCCCACCCGCCTCGCGGTAGAGCCACGCTACCAGCCCTCTCAGGCAGCAGCCGCGCCATCGGGACGCTCTTCGGCTGCAGCGGATATCGCCGAGGCGCTGGTCGGTCTGCGGCATGAGCTGAAGCGCGATCTCGATGACGGCCTGTCCCGCGAGATGCATGCGCTGCGTTCGGAAATCCGCGGCATCAAGGCCGAAGCCGCCCAGGACCGCCGATTCGCCGAGGACGTGCGACACGATATCGAGCGGCTTTCGGCCGGCATCAAGGAACTTGGCCGGCAGGCTTCGCCCGCCGAGGCCGATGCGCTCAGGATCGAATTCGATGACCTGAGGTCCATGCTCGAAGGCCTCGCGCGCGAAGACAGCATGCGCCGCATGGAAAACCGATGGACCGGCGTCGAGGATCGGCTGAACGCCTTCGACCAGAACCGCGACGATGAGTTGGTGGCGCTCGCCTACCGGCTCGACGAGATCAAGGCGCAGATCAATTCCCTGGACAGGGGCACCGGGATCGAGGTGCTGGAAAGCAAGCTCGTCGCGGTCGCCCAGGCGATCGAGATGCTCGGGCGCCAGATCCAGCCGGACGAGAGGCGCCTGGCGCCGCAATTCGCCGACCTCGGCAAGCGGCTCGATGAGATCAGCCGGGCGATCAACGCAGGCAGCGGTAATGTGGCCGGCACCGACGGTTCGTTCGTCGATCGTCTGGAGAACAGGCTCGGCGATCTGTCCCGGCAGATCGGCACCCTCTCCAATCCCGCCGATTCCGGCCTCGGCGCGCGGATCGAGGCGCTGGCAGCTCGCGTGGAGGACCTTGCCGGCGAGAAGGCGGCGGCCAGATTGGAAGAGCGCCTGGACCAGCTTTCCGCGGTGCTGGAGCACAATCGGCAAGGTGCGGAGCCGGATCTTACAGATCGTCTTGCCGACATTTCGCGGAAGATCGAAGCCCTCTCGGGCGACAGCGTCACCGATGCACTGGCCGAACGGCTCGACGATCTCGCCCGCCGTATCGATGGGCTTGCGCGAAATGTCGAGCCTACGGCGGACCCGCGCTTCGATCGCCTCGAGGATCGCTTGGCAGGTATCGCCCAGCGCCTGGAGGAGACGCATGCCGCGCCGTTCGACGACCGGCAGGCGCTGCGCAATCTCGAAGCTCAGATCGGAAATCTCTCGACTCTGATCAGCCAGTCCCACGGTGAGACGGTAGGCGTGCCCGCGGAATTCGAGAGCCGCATGAACACGCTGGAAGACTATCTCGCCACCAGCGACGAATACATCATCGAAGCTGCTCGGCAGGCTGCGGAAGCCGTGATGGAGGCATATTCCAGAAACACCGCACCGCAGATGGCGGCGAGTACCGACATGGCGGCGATCTCGGCGCTCGCCGAGGATCTGCGTACATTGGAGGAGCTCAGCCGTTCGAGCGACGAACGGACGGCACGCACCTTCGAGGCGCTGCATGAAACGCTCGTCCATATCGCCGAGAAACTGGAGCGGCTTGAAGAGCGGGAGCCCCTGGCTTCTCATGGTCCGATGCCCAAGGCTGCGCCCGTCGAAGCCGCGGACCCTTCGACGATGGCGGAAAGCGACGAGGACGTGGAACGCGCGCCACAGGCGTTGGCGGCCGCAAGCGAAACCTCCATCCACGCACCGATGCCGGCCGCAGCCGAGGCGAATGATGCCGCCGAAGTCGCAATGGTCGAAGACGGCGAGATCAAGGTGGAGGCCCGTGCGGCGAAGACGAGCCTGCTTGCCGGTCTGACTCGGCGCTTCGCGCCGAGGCAGAACGAGGGAATGCCGATCCAGGCGCGGCAGATGGTCGAGCCCACCCCCTCGATCGACCCCTCCGAAATGCTCGCTCCCGAGGACGCCAATCAGCTCCTCGAGCCGGGCTCCGGCGTGCCGGACGTCAAGAAGATACTCGAACGTGTCCGTGCCGGTCAGATGGCCCGTGGCGCGCAGGAGGCGAACGACGGCGAAAAGGCGGACTTCATCGCCGCCGCGCGGCGCGCGGCGCAGCTGGCCGTCGAGGAATCCGATACGCTCAATCGCGTCAAGGAAAGCAAGGCACCATCCGCCGTCGGCGGCGCGCTCGCCCGCCACCGCCGTCCGATCCTGATCGCAGTCGGTGCCGTGCTGCTCGCGATCATGTCCTATCCGCTCGTCAGCACGGTGCTGAAAGGCAAGGAGGCCCCGAGCGCTCCGCCGGTTGCAGCGATCGAGCGCAAGGCAGAGGTTGCGGAGCCGAAGGCCGCCGTCGAGCGCCTCGTCCAAACGGCAGCTACCGCGAAGGCTGGAGAAGAGCCGAGGGCTCCCGCTGGCATGGAGAAGACGGATGCGCCGCCGATAGCGGCAAAGCAGCCGCCAAAGCAGCCAACCGCTGCCGAAGCCCGCAAGGTTGACAATGCCATTGGTGGCGCTGGCGACGGCCAGGCGGCCTTGATGCGGCCGGCGGAGGCGCGAACGCCTGGACCCGTCTCGACCTTGCAGCCGCCTTCAGGAAGTTTAGCCGCTGAGCCGGCCAGGATGAGCGAGATCGTTCTGCCGGAGGGCTTCGGACCGCCCGCGCTCGTAACCGCGGCCAAGGGCGGCGATCCTCTCGCCTTCTATGAAATAGGCGCCCGCTTCACGGAAGGGCGGGGGGTCGAGGAAGATCGGGCGGAAGCCGTCAAGTGGTATCAGCGCGCCGCCGACGCCGGCGTGGTACCGGCCGCGTACCGGCTTGCCAACCTTTATGAGAAGGGCGCGGGCGTTGAGCGCGACGCTGCAAAGGCCAAGGCGCTCTATCTCAAGGCGGCTGCAGCCGGCAACGCCAGTGCGATCCACAATCTCGCCGTCATGCTCGCCGGCGGCCGGGACGGCGGGCCGGATCTCGCCGAAGCGGCCAAATGGTTCGAGAAAGCCGCCCGTCTCGGCGTTCGCGACAGTCAGTTCAACCTCGCCGTCCTCTATGCGCGGGGCGACGGTGTGGCCCGCAATCTGGAAGAATCCTATAAATGGTTTGCTATCGCGGCCCGCGACGGCGACAAGGACGCGGCAGAAAAGCGCGACGAGATCGCCAAGGCGCTGAAGCCCGAGGAGCTTTCCAGTGCCAAGGCAAAAGTCGACGCCTGGAAGGCTCAGCCTCTCGACGCCGAAGCAAACACGGTGGAGATCCCGGATGCCTGGGTCGGTCCGCCGACCAAGACGGCCACCGTCGATATGACCAGAGCCGTTCGCAACATCCAGGCGATCCTCAACAATAACGGCTTCGATGCCGGCAAGCCGGACGGCCAGGTAGGCCAGAAGACGATTGCCGCCATCAAGGCCTTTCAGAATTCGGTCGGCCAGGAGCCGACGGGTGAGATCACCGATGGGCTGGTCCGGGAGCTTCTGAAGCGGAACAGCTGAACCGTTTCGGCCGTACCGCGCATGACGTGGCGCCACAAGGTCGCAGGCGTGCCTGCGGGGCCGCGCATGTGCCTGAAAAGGTTGACAGCTCTGGTCCGGGAGCGCATGAGAGAAAGTGTCGCCCGTTTCTCCCTCGGGGGCGCGAACGGTCCACCCATATACCCCCCGTCCGTGGTTAATCATGTACCACTTCGAAGGACAGCGCCGTGCGCCTCTTCGAGCGCGTGAGGCTTGAGAATAGTGAAACATTGCACAATTCCTCAATTGTTTGCGGTTAGGAATTGTGGAGGAGCAATTTCCGCCCGCAATGCGGGCCGCTGGCATATCGAGGTTCGGCCGTGACGGTCTATCTGCCCATTGCTGAGTTGTCGGTGAACATCTTCGTCATTCTCGGCATGGGCGCGGCCGTCGGTTTTCTGTCCGGCATGTTCGGCGTCGGCGGCGGATTTCTGATCACGCCGCTTCTGATCTTCTACAATATTCCGCCCGTCGTGGCGGTGGCGACCGGCGCCAACCAGGTGGTCGCCTCGTCGATATCAGGGGCGATCGCCCATTTCCGCCGCGGCACCATCGATATCAAGCTCGGCACGGTGCTCTTGTGCGGCGGCCTTGTGGGCGCGACCGTCGGCGTCTGGCTGTTCTCGCTGCTCAGGAGCGTCGGCCAGCTCGATCTGGTGATCTCGCTGCTTTATGTGGTGCTTCTCGGCTCGGTCGGCGCGCTGATGCTGTGGGAGAGCATCGGCGCAATGCGCAAGGCAGCGAAGAACCAGCCGGCGCAGCTCAGACGGCCCGGGCAGCACAATTGGATCCACGGCCTGCCGCTGAAGATGCGCTTCAAGAAGTCGAAGATCTATCTGAGTGTCATCCCTGTGGCGACGCTCGGCTTTTCCATCGGCGTGCTGACCTCGGTGATGGGCGTCGGCGGCGGCTTCATCATGGTGCCGGCCATGATCTATCTGTTGCGCATTCCGACCAGCGTCGTCGTGGGCACATCGCTCTTCCAGATCGTCTTCGTCTCCGCCTATACGGTGATCGTCCAGGCCTCGACCAACTACACCGTCGACATCGTGCTGGCCTTCGTGCTGATGATCGCCGGCGTCATCGGGGCGCAATATGGCGTGCGCGTCGGCCAGCGGCTGCGCGGCGAGCAGCTCAGGGCACTGCTGGCGCTGCTCGTTCTCGCCGTCGGCATCCGCCTGGCGGTCGAGCTCGTCATCCCGCCGAAGGACATTTACTCGGTCGTATCCGCGGGGGCCGGTTTCTGATGCGCTCGCTTCTCCTTCACCCGATCGTCGCCCTGGTCCTCGCCGTCGCCACCCCGGCCGCAGCGCAGGTTCTGGAGCGCCAGGTCACCAATTTCACCGAGAAGCTCGAGATCGGCATTTCGACGGAAGAGATTGCCATCACTTCCGATTTCCGGGGCGCCGACCTGACGATCTTCGGCGCCATCGATGGTTTCGACGCCAGCCTCCTGGCGCAGGGCAAGTACAATATCATCGTCGTGCTGGAAGGGCCGAAGGACAACGCCACGGTGCGAAAGAAGGAGCGGGTATTCGGTATCTGGGTCAATACCCAGTCGATGACCTTCGAGCTCGTGCCGGAGGCCTACTCGCTTTCGAGTACCCGCGCCATCGAGACGATTGCGCCGCGGCGCGACATCGCCAATATGGGCATCGGCGTCGACCATATGCGGCTGGTGCCGCTCGGCTTCGTCGGCGACGGCAGCACGCTCGGCGAGTTCCGCAACGCCTTCCGGACGATTCGCGAGACGAGCGGCGTCTATCAGCGCGATCCGGGCGGGGTGCAGTTCATCAGTTCGAGCCTGTTCAAGGCTTCGGTGCGGCTGCCGACCAATGTCCCGAACGGCATCCATGTCGTACGCGCCTATCTCTTCCGCGACGGCGTCTTCGTCGCCGCCAAGGCTCTTCCGCTCAGGGTGGTGAAGACCGGCCTCGAACAGGCGATTACCCGCGCCGCGCACGATCAGCCGCTGATCTACGGCCTTCTGGCCGTAACCCTCGCCGTCGTCACCGGCTGGGGTGCCAGCCTGCTCTTCCGCAAGGAGTGAGGGAGCCGGCAAACCGAGTTGGCGTTCCATTTTGCGTTATGGCGGTTTAAGGAAGCACGGGCATCGGCGGCAAGCGATGCGAAACTTGAGGAAACCCCATGAAACCGATTTTCGTGCAACTGCAATGCGCCCCCGGCAAGACCTATGAGGTGGCCGACGAGATCTACCGCAGGGAGATCGTCTCGGAGATGTATTCGACCAGCGGCGACTATGATCTGCTACTGAAGGTCTATGTCGAGGAAGGCCAGGATATCGGAAAGTTCATCAACGACAATATCGCCAGCGTTCCGGGCATATCCCGCTCGCTGACGACGCTGACGTTCAACGCGTTCTAGGGCCGTGAAACTACGCACTTCCGGACGGAAACCGTTACACGCTTTTCCTGGAAGTGCTCTAACCTCACCCGAGAAGGTTGGCGAAGCGCACCGAATAGATTCGGTCGCGGCCAAGCATATGGGCGACGAGCTGCTGCCGCTCGAAAAGGCCGCTCATCTCACGGTGCCTGAGGTCGAGACCTCCCGTCGTGACCCCGAAAGCAGGCATGACGAGGCGCTTGCCGTCGGTCGCGAAGCAGGCGCGCCTCACCGATCTTTCCCGTCGCCTCACGGTCGCCGAAGGATGCAGGTGGCCGGCGATCTCGCCGATGCCGTCGCGTCTCGAAGGCTCGTGCCGGAAGACCAGGCCCGCGTGGCGGAGCTCGTCCATGGAGGCGCCGGGAAGCCCCTGTGCGCCGTCCGGATCATGATTGCCGTTGATCCAGATCCATTCGCGGCCGCAGGCCATGGCCGCGATCATCTGGCGGAAGGTCTCCGGCATTGCAGCCGATCCCTTCCGGTCGTGGAAATTATCGCCAAGACTGATGACGGTCGCGGGGTCGTGGCGGGCGATGACCGCCTCCAATATCCTGAGCGTCGCAAGCGTATCGTAGGGAGGCAGCATCATGCCGCGCCGCGCAAAGGCGGAGCCTTTTTCGAGATGCAGGTCGGATACGACGAGCGTGCGGCTTTCGGGAAAGTAGAGACCGCCGAGCGGATCGCAGATCGCGGCGATTCCATTGATGGACGTGCGCGCGTGCAGGGATGGGCTGACGGCAGGTGATGTCGCGTAGATGAGCCGATGCATGGTCATTGCGGTGTTCTTGTGTGTGGGCGAAAAAGGCTTCTTTCCTCCGGCTTGCCCCTCACCCTAACCCTCTCCCCGCACACGGGGAGAGGGGACGTGCCCCACGATACCGGTGAAAACGGTAGCGGCGGCGCTTGCCGCGGGTCCCTTCTCCCCGCCTGCGGGGAGAAGGTGCCGGCAGGCGGATGAGGGGCGCCGCGGAGGGGTTGGGGGCTTGGGGAGGATTTTCGCTCTCTCATAATTCTCTCATCCATCCTTACCGTGGCCGCTCATCGCCTCGTTGATCAGGTCGTCGGCCGCTTCCGTGAGCAGGAAGTCCTGGGCTTCTCCATGCACCGATTCCCGTCCGATCTCCAGCATTACCGGGATGGCAAGCGGCGAGATCTGATCGAGCCTGCGATGGGTGATATGGCCCTTGATCCGCTTTAGCATGGAGCCGAGGCGGCCGATGTCCAAAAGTCCCGTGGCCGCATCGTTGCGCGTCGCCTCGAGGAGAATGTGATCCGGCTCGTGCGCGCGCAATACGTCATAAATGAGATCGGCGGAAACGGTGATCTGCCGCCCGGTCTTCTCCCTGCCGGGGTGGCGCTGCTCGATGAGCCCGGCGATGACCGCGCAATTGCGGAAGGTACGTTTCAGGAGGAAGGATTCGTTCAGCCACGCCTCCAGATCGTCGCCCAGCATATCCTCGTCGAAGAGCTGCCCGAGCGACGGCGCCCGCGCCCGGAACGCCGCGCCCATGTCGTCGAGCGCCCAGATGGCGAGCGAATAGTCGGTCGCCACGAAGCCGAGCGGCTTCAGCCCGGCACGGTCGAGACGGCGGGTAAGGAGCATGCCGAGCGTCTGGTGGGCGAGCCTGCCCTCGAAGGCGTAGATGACCATGTAGTGCCGGCTGCCTCGCGGGAAGGTCTCGATCAGGAGTTCGTCGTCGCGCGGAAGCATCGACACGTCGCCCTGCAGCGCCAGCCAGTCCCTGACCTGGTCGGGCAGACCTGCGCGGCGGGCCGGATCGGCGACCATCTTTCGCACCTGTGCTGCGAGATAGGTGGAGAGCGGAAACTTGCCGCCGGCATAGCTCGGCACCTTGGGATCGAAGGAAAAGGCCTGCGAGGCCAGGCACTCGTTCTCGCGGATGCCTTCGAAGCGCAGCACCTTGCCGGAAAAGACGAAGGTGTCGCCCGGGGAAAGCATTTCCAGGAACGACTCCTCGACTTTGCCGAGCGACATGCCGCCGCGGCCAAGCGAACCGCGCTGGTTGCGCTTGACCATGCGGATGTTCAGCATCGGCGATTCGACGATCGTCCCGACATTGAGGCGGTATTGCTGAGCAACCATCGGGTTGGAGACCCGCCAGAGCCCGTCCTTCGTCTTGCGGATGCGGGCATAGCGCTCGTAAGTGCGAAGCGCGTAACCGCCGGTGGCGACAAGATCGACGGCGCGCTCGAAGGTTTCCCAGGGAAGCCGGGCATAAGGCGCAGCGCTGATCACCTCTTCATAGAGTTCAAGCGCATCGAAAGGCTGCGCGCAGGCCATGCCCAGGATATGTTGCGCCAGCACGTCGAGAGCGCCCTTGCCGATCGACGGCGTGTCCTGAGCGCCGACGTAATTGGCGTCGAGCGCCGCCTGGCACTCCATAACCTCGAAACGGTTGGCCGGAACCAGAATCGCGCGGCTCGGTTCGTCCATGCGGTGGTTGGCGCGGCCGATGCGCTGCGCAAGCCGGCTTGCTCCCTTCGGCGCCCCCACATGGACGACCAGATCGACGTCGCCCCAGTCGATGCCGAGATCGAGGGTCGACGTGGCGACGACGGCGCGCAGGCGGTTTTCGGCCATCGCCGCCTCGACCCTGCGGCGCTGGGCGACATCGAGAGAGCCGTGGTGCAGAGCGATCGGCAGATTGTCGTCGTTGATTTTCCAGAGTTCCTGGAACAGCATCTCGGCCTGGCTGCGGGTATTGACGAAGAGCAGCGTCGTTCGGTGTTCCTTGATTGCAGCGTAGACATCCGGGATTGCATAGCGCGCCGAATGCCCGGCCCAAGGCACCTGGTTCTCGGTCCGCAGGATGGAGATCTCGGGCTTTGCGCCCCCGGAAACGGTGATCAGTCCTGCATGGTTCTCCTTGGCGAGAGATTGAGCGACCAGCCAGCGCTGCAGATCCATCGGATCGGCGACCGTAGCCGAAAGACCCGTCGTCTGGAGACGGGGCGCCAGGCGGCGCAGCCGCGCGAGGCCGAGCGAGAGGAGATGGCCGCGCTTCGACATCACCAGCGAATGCAACTCGTCCAGCACCACATAGCGCAGGTCCTTGAAGAAGCGCTCCGCCTCGCCATTGGCCAGAAGCAGCGCGAGCTGCTCCGGCGTTGTGAGCAGTATGTCGGGCGGGTTGAGCTTCTGCCTCTGCCGCTTGCCCTGCGGCGTGTCGCCGGTGCGGTTTTCGATGCTCACCGGCAGCCCCATCTCGCCAACCGGTTTCATGAGGTTGCGCTCGATATCGACGGCAAGCGCCTTGAGCGGCGAGATGTAGAGCGTGTGAATGCCGGTGAAGGCCGCGCCGGGCGGGATCCTGCCGCGCCTGGTGATGTCGACGAGGGAGGGCAGAAAGCCGGCAAGCGTTTTGCCGGCTCCGGTCGGCGCGATCAGAAGCGTGCTCTCGCCCGCCTCGGCGCGTGAGAGAAGTTCGAGCTGATGGGCGCGCGGACGCCAACCCTTTTCGGCGAACCACCGGAGAAAGGGTGAAGGCAACGTCAGGGCGTCGCCTTCCGGCGACGGAGAATCGATCCTGTCCACGCAGAACAAAGGTAGATCAAACGCGGCAAAAGAGAAGCCGGCATTCTTCGTGCTGCTGCAAGGATTGACTCGGAACGAGAATCATGGATAAAATTTATCTACGATAGGAGATGCAGATGAAACTCGGCGACGGCGTCGAACAGGCCATTCACAGCGTGACGATGCTGAGCTGTCTTCAGCCCGGCAGTACCCTGTCGGCCGCAGCGCTTGCCGAGTTCCACGGCGTCTCGACCAGTTACCTGCTGAAGCATCTGCAGGCGATGTCGGGGGCCGGACTGCTCGAAGCCGTGCCGGGGCCGAAGGGCGGCTACCGGCTTGCGCGCGCGCCCGAGAAGATCACCCTGCTCGATATCGTCCTCGCAGTGGAGGGGGCGGAGCCCGCCTTTCGCTGCAACGAAATCCGCCTTCGCGGCCCCAATCCCTATTCCTGCAAGCCGGCCGCGCCGTGCACGATCAATGTCGCGATGCTCAGGGCCGAGCAGGCCTACCGCGCCGAACTCCGGCGCGTGACCATCGCCGGTATCATGGCCGACCTGAAAGCTATCGACCGCGACGGGGCGATCGCGGCGCGAACGAACGGCTTTCTCGCCCTTCATGAACGGAAATCGGGCAGCGCCGCCTGATGTGAACCACCATCCAATCAGCCAAACAGGAGAAGATCATGCAGTCACGTCTGAATTTTGCGAAAGCCGCTCCGGACGCCTACAAGGCGGTCGCCGCGCTCGACAGCTATGTCAAAGGCTCCGGAATCGAGCCCCGCCTTATCCACCTGATCAAGCTGCGCGCCTCGCAGATCAATGGCTGCGCCTATTGCGTGGACATGCACACCAAGGAGGCGCGCCACAGCGGCCTCAGCCAGCAATGGATCAACCTCGTCTGTGTCTGGCGCGAATCGCCGCATTTCGACGAGCGCGAACGGGCGGTCCTCGGCTGGACCGAGGCGCTGACCAATGTGGCCGAGACACGTGCGCCCGACGACGCCTATGAGGCGCTCAAGGCGCATTTCAACGAGGAGGAAATGACCAAGATCACCGTCGCGATCGGCGCCATCAACGTGTGGAACCGGCTGTGCGTCGGCTTCCGCGCCTTGCCCCCGATCGACGAGCCGGCCGTGGCGGCTTAGAGCGGGATGAGGAAAAGTGTATGCGGGTTTCGGTCCGCACCACGCTCTCTAACCACTGAGACTACAAATTCCCGGAAGCGATAGGGCTGTTACAGCGCGATGTAGCGGTCGGCGCGGTGGTTGATCGCCACGAAAAGGTTGAGGACGACCGCGCCGAGCACCGACCAGATGACGACCGTCGGCGTCGTCACGAAGAATGCTGCCGCCAGAACGATCATGTCGATCGCGAGTTGCACGAGACCGGCGCGAATGCCGAAGCGCTCCTGCAGGTAGATGCCCAATATGCCCACGCCGCCGAGGCTCGCGCGGTGGCGGTAGAGCGCTAGGAGACCGTATCCGAGGAGTAGGCCGCCGATGAGAGCGGCCCAGCCCGGGTGAATCTGCCCGATCTCGAAAAGACGCGATTGCATGTCGGTCAGGAACGAGGTGAGCGCGATGGCAATGAAGGTCTTGAGCGTGAAGGCCGGACCGAGCCGCTTCAGCGACAGGTAGAAGAACGGCAGATTGAGCAGGAAGAAGGTGAGACCGAAGTTCACGCCCGTGGCGTAATGCAAAAGAAAGGCGACGCCGGCGGTGCTGCCGGTCAGAAGTCCGGCGCTCGCCAGGAAGTAGAGACCGAGGGCGGCGACGAGGCTGCCGGAAAAGACGCCTTGAACGTCCTCCACGGGCGTGTGCCGTGTGGGACTTGTATTCCAGAGACCGAAAACGCTGCTTGCCTGTGCCATGGCTGACCCTCAGATCGCGACGACATCACCATTGCTGCAGCGCACAAAAAAATTCAAGCAAAATATGTAAGCAATGCTGACCTATTTTCGCCGCACGCGTCGGGGAGCTGCATCAAGACGGCTTGCGCGCGAGGAATAATATCCCGGCGACGGGCTCGCCGGCATCCCTGCGGATGGTCGTGCGCTCGGTCGCGATTATGGATAGACCGCTCTCTTTGCAGAGGGAGGCGATATAGCTTTCCGGATGCGCGTAGCGCAGCGACGGACGCAGCACGAAGCCGTCGGCCCCGCCTGCATCCTCGGCGGAAAACGCGAAGAGCCCGCCCGGTGCGAGCAGGCGGTCGGCGATGACGAAGACACCTTCGAGATTGCCGAGATACATCAGAACGTCCGCCGCGCTGACGAGGTCGGCACGCCGCTGTTCCAGCCCGCCGAACACGCCCGAATCCTCCGGAGCCAATGAAAGGTCCGCCTGGGCGAGGCGGTCATAGACACCCTTCGCTTCGGCCTTGGCGAGCATATTGGCGGAAAGATCGAAACCCTCGAGGAAATCGGCGCGATCGCGGATACGTTCGCCGAAGAGCCCGGTGCCGCAGCCGAGATCGGTGACGTGGCGAAAACGCCCGACGCCGTTCACCCGGTCGATCAGGGCCGCAAGTTTCTCCGGGACGCTGTAGCCGAGCTTTTCGACGAGCGCGTGGTCGAAGCGCTCGGCATAGTCGTCGAAAAGGCGCTCGACGTAAACACTCGGCGGCTGTTCGGGCGTCTCGGTAGCGCCGAGCAAAGCGAGCTTGAGGCTGGCGCCGAAGATGTCTTCCGGATTGAGCCGAAGCGTATTGCGCAGCGCGTCGACGGCTGCCTCTATTCGGCCCGATTTCTCTTCATAGTCCGCCAGCCGGAACCAACCGGCCGCCCATTCCGGGGCAAGCTCCAGCGCCTGGGCCATGAGTTCCGCCGCACCTGGCGCATCGCCCGCTTCCGCAAGCATCTTCGCGTAGTCGGCGCGGCGGTCGGCGATCAGGTCGCCGGAGGAGAGCTGGTTGAAGGTCATGGAGATGCGGCTTGGTTGCGATGGACGCTTCTGACGCCGCAAAAGGCAAAATACAAGCGGATTCTGAAAGCGGCACCTCGGGCCGTCATGCCTTGCACGCTTGGGAATGGCGGCTTATGTGAAGGGAAACAGGAGAAGTTCTCGCTGATGTCGGACGGAATAAATAAATTCTTGGGGGACTCGCCGCTACGCGTGCTCGTCAAGCTGCTGGTGGTGTCGATCCTGGTCGGCTTCGTGATGAGGGTCTTCGACTGGTATCCGGCAGATATCTATTACGGTATCCGCAACTTCCTCCTCGATCTCTGGCGGACCGGATTCGCGGCTCTCGGACGGGTGGGCGACTACCTGCTCCTCGGCGCGGTCGTCGTCATTCCGCTCTTCATCATTCTGCGTCTCTTCAGCTATCGACGGTAAGCATGCACGACCAGATCTTTGTCGCCCGCAGACGGCTGCTTCTGCGTGCCGGTGCCGTGGCCTCCCTCGGCCTGATCACCGGCTGCACCACCTCGAACCTCCTTTCTCCGGGCAACGGTACGGGCAGCGATCAGACCGAAGCGACGCTCGGTTACGTCAACACGCTGCGCAAGGGCAGGGGTCTTCCTGCGCTTTCCGGCGACCCGGTCGCTTCCGTTGCGGCCATGCATCAGGCGGCACGCATGGCGAGCGCGGGCAAGATGCGGCACAATATCGGCTGGCGGGACAGTTTCTACGATCGGATGAAGGGGCAGGGCGTCACGCTGCCGGCCGCCGAAAACATCGCCGTCGGTCAGAAGGACGCCGGGCGCGCCTACGATGCCTGGTTCAATTCTCCGAAGCATCTTGAAAACATGCTCGGCAATTACCGGGGGCTCGGCGTCGCCGTGGCGCAGAATTCCGCTTCCGGAAACCGCCCCTATTGGGCCATGGTGCTCTGCAGCTGAGCTGATTCCCGGGTGACCTACGGAATCGGACCGTAGGGACAGGATCATGACGGCTACGCAAAGCCTCGAACGCGACACGGACAACCCCGAAGCCGGACCTTTCCTGGTCACCAACCGGCTTATCTTCTCGATCGCCCTGCCGATGACGCTCGGCTTTCTGACGACGCCGCTCCTCGGCCTCGTCGACACGGCCGTCGTCGGCCGGCTCGGCAAGGCAGAGCTGCTCGCAGGTCTCGCGGTCGGCGCGGTGATGTTCGACCTCATCTTCACCACTTTCAATTTCCTGCGTGCCGCAACCACGGGTCTCGTCGCGCAAGCCTATGGACGGGGAGACCGGCGCGAACAGCAGGCGGTCTTCTGGCGTTCGCTCATGATCGCGCTCGTCACCGGCGGCACCATCGTGCTTATATCGCCCATCCTGCTTTCCGCCGGCCTCTGGCTTATGGGGCCCGGTCCGGAGGTTGCGGAGGTGACGCGAACCTATTTCCTCTATCGCATCCTTTCCGGCCCGGCCGCCCTCGCCAACTACGCCATCCTCGGATTCGTGCTCGGGCGCGGCGAGGGCACGCTCGGCCTGATGCTGCAGACGCTGATCAACGGCACCAATATCGTACTCTCGATCCTGCTCGGCCTCGTTCTGGGCTGGGGCGTGGCCGGCGTCGCGATCGGCACCGTGGCGGGTGAGGTGATCGGCGCGCTTGCGGGTTTTGCCGTCGTCTACGGCCGCTTCGACAGGAAGGACGCGCCCGGTTGGGCGATGATCTTTGCCGGCGACCGCCTGAAGAAACTGTTCGGCCTCAACCGCGATATCATGATCCGCTCGTTCGCCCTTCTGGCCGCCTTCACGCTCGTGACCCGGATCGGCACGTCCTTCGGGCCGGTGACGCTTGCGGCAAACGCCGTGCTGATGACGATCTTCCTTGTGGCCGGCTATTATCTCGACGGGCTTGCCACCGCGGCCGAGCAACTGACGGGTCGGTCGATCGGTGCCGGTTATCGCCCCGCTTTCGACCGGGTTCTGCGGATGACTGCCCTGTGGTCGCTGGGCCTCGCCGCATCGACCACGCTCGTCCTGCTCGCTTTCGGCAACACCGTGGTGAACATGCTGACGACTGCGCCGGACGTGCGCGCGCTCGCCTATGAATATATGCCATGGGCGGCCGTGACGGCGCTGACCGGCGCACTCGCCTTCCTGATGGACGGCGTCTTCATCGGTGCCGGCTGGTCGCGCGACATGCGCAATATGATGCTGGCCGCCTTCATCGGCTACGTGGCGGCGCTTGCCGTGCTCGTCCCTGCCTTCGGCAATCACGGTCTATGGGCCGCGCTCAACCTTTTCCTGCTGCTGCGCGGCGCTTTCCTGCTGCTGATGGTGCCGCGCCGGGCGGCTCAGACGTTCCGGCCGCTCCAGTAGTCGAGCCGGCTGTCGCGGATGTCGCGGATCGAGGCAAGTTTCTCGCGCTCGCAAAGGGCCGAGAGGCCGCGCACGATCCGGCCCGGCAATCCCGGTCCCTCATAGACCATGCAGGAATAAAGCTGGACGAGATCGGCTCCGGCGCGGATCTTTTCCGCTGCGGTTTCCGCCGAGCACACGCCGCCGACCCCGATGATCGGCAAGTGCGGTCCTACCCGCTTGCGCATCCGGGCGAGCACTGCCGTCGATTTCTCGAAGAGCGGCTTTCCGGAAAGGCCGCCGGCTTCGTTGGCCTGGCGCCGGTCCTTCAGACCCTCGCGCGAAAGCGTCGTGTTGGAAACGATCAACCCGTCCAGACGATGCGCCAGCACCTCGGCTGCGATGTCGTCCATGCCTTCTTCGGTCAGGTCCGGAGCGATCTTGAGGAAGACCGGAACCTGTCGGCCGCTTTTTCGCGCCTCATCGTCCCGGGCGGAAAGCACGGCCGAAAGCAGCGCCGAGAGACTCTCGCGCGCCTGCAGATCGCGCAGGCCCGGCGTGTTGGGCGAGGAGATGTTGGCGGTGAAATAGCGTGCCACCGAATGGAAGGTATGGATGCCTGTCACGTAGTCGGCGATCCGGTCGGCGCTGTCCTTGTTGGCGCCGATATTGACGCCGATCAGCGCCTCGCGCGAGCAGGCCTTGAGCCGCGCCAGCGCCGCCCCGTGCCCCTCGTTGTTGAAGCCGAGCCGGTTGATCACCGCCTCGTCCTCGACGAGCCGGAAGAGCCGCGGCTTGTCGTTGCCCGGCTGCGGCCTCGGCGTTACCGTGCCGATCTCGGTAAAGCCGAAGCCGATCTTCAGCAGCGCTTCCGGGACTTCGGCATTCTTGTCATAGCCGGCGGCCATGCCGACTGGGTTGGGAAAAACGAGGCCCGCCACGGTTTGCCCGAGCCGGGGGTCCGCCGGCGCGGCGCAGCTCGGCACCAGGCCGCCTTTCAGCGCCTTGATCGAAAGGCCGTGTGCCGCTTCCGGATCGAAGAGGAAGAGGCCGCGCCGTGCGAGGTGCTCCAACCGGCGGATCATGGGGCGAGTTCCGGGAAGCTGTGCTGACCGTCCGGCCGCAGCGGCAGGGGCTTCTCCCACAATACGGCGTCAAGCGGGAGCGGAGCGTAAAGATGCGGAAACAGCGCGCCGCCGCGAGAGGGCTCATAGACGAGTTTGTCGCCCAGCGCCGGCGCGTCGACCGCAACGAGCAGCAGGTCGCCCTGACCCTCGAAATGCCGGGAGGCGGTTTCGACGACCTGGTCCCGGGTCGAAAAATGAATGAACCCGTCGGCGAGATCGACGGGCGCGCCTGCGAACGCGCCGGTCCGCCGCGCCTCCTGCCATAGAAGTGCCGGAACGATCTTGTATATGGTAGCGTTCATCTTTGTTCGCTTATCCGTCGTGAGCATGAGTGATGGCCTTGCCGCAAATATCGGCGCCTGTCCACCGCACAACATGAGATCGAGGCGGATTTTCCGTAAGCATTCAACGGAGAGAACGTCATGAGACAGGCAGTCGCAATACTCGCAGTCGGGTTGGGGTTCGGTCTCATTGCCCCGGCGGCTGCGCAGGAAGCCTCGCCCGGCCGCTACAGCATGCAGAAGTCGGAAACGGGATTAGCCCGGCTCGACACCGAGACCGGCGAGGTCACCTTGTGCCAGGAAAAGGGCGGGGAGCTCATCTGCAGGATGGCGGCCGACGAGAGAGCCGCATTCGAGCGCGAACTCGACCTCCTCACAAGTCGCATCGAAGCGCTGGAAAAGGCCGTGGAAAGCGGTGAAACCGCGGCCGAACCGGCGCTACCCGACGATGAAGAGATTGACCGGGCAATGAGCATCATGGAAAGAATGGTGCGCAAGTTCATGGGAATCGTGAAGGAATTCGAGGACAAGGGCAGCGATTCCGCCGACGAGGGTGAGAATCTGCCGCAGAAGACCTGAAAACGAGCGGTGACGTGCTGGAGGGCACGCGCCGCGCATGTTCCCTGAAACAGGGATCATTTGGGAATAAGATGATACGGCAGATCCACAGCGCAAAGCTGCAGGATGGCAGCCGAGGCTGTTGGGAGGGAGCGTCATCATGCCGGAAATGACCATCATCATCGCCGACGACCACCCGCTCTTTCGTGGCGCAATGCGCCAGGCGCTGAGCGGCATGGCGGGCGCACCGGCCATCGTCGAGGCCGGAGATTTCGCCGCTGCGCGCAGGGCTGCGGCCGACAACCCGGACGCCGATCTGATGCTGCTCGACCTGACGATGCCGGGCGTGAGCGGGCTTTCGGGGCTGATCGCGCTGCGTGCCGAGTTTCCGAGCCTGCCCGTGATGATAGTCTCGGCCCATGACGATCCGGCGACCATCCATCGTGCGCTCGACCTGGGCGCGGCAGGGTTCCTGTCCAAATCTGCCGGTATCGAGGAAATCCGTGAAGGCATCGCAAAGGTGATGGCCGGCGAGGTGTTCGTCCCGGCCGGTTACGACCAGAACCAGGAATACGAGCCGGAGGTTGCCGACCTGCTGCACCGGCTGCAGACATTGACGCCGCAGCAGTCCCGCGTCCTCTCGATGCTCGCCGAGGGGCTGCTCAACAAGCAGATCGCCTATGAACTCGGCGTCTCCGAGGCGACGATCAAGGCGCATGTCTCGGCGATCCTCCTGAAGCTCAACGTCGACAGCCGTACACAGGCGGTGATCCAGCTATCGAAGCTGGGGACGGTCGCGGCGGCCTGAGCGGCCGCTCCCGACGCTGGAGATTTTTGCCCCTCATCCCGCTGCCGCGACCCTCTCCCCGTTTTTGAGCGGTGAGGGTGCGTCAGGAGTCGGCGGCTTGTCCCTTCGCCCCGCCTGGGGGAGAAGGTGGCCGGCAGGCCGGATGAGGGGCGATCCCGAGCTAAGCCAATTATTCCGCCGCTATTCCGCCGCGGCGCGTCCCGCCGCGGCAAGCTGCGTGAGCCAGGCGCGCAGAGCGGCCGGGCGGACGGGCTTGTGCTGCAGCGAGACGCCGTCCCGTTCGGCGGCGCCGCGCACTTCCGGTGACCGGTCGGCCGTTACCATGAGTGCGGGGATACTCTCCTGCCAGAGGCCGCGGATCGCGGCGATCGCCTCGACACCGGTGCCGTCGCCGAGGTGATAGTCGGCGACGATCGCGTCGGGACGCACGCTCAGTCTGCCGGGCGCCATTTCAGTGCAGGCTGCGAGCGACTCGGCGGTCGTCACGCTGCAGCCCCAGCCGCCGAGCAGCAGGGCCATGCCTTCGAGAATCTTCGGCTCGTTGTCGATGCAGATGACGTTCAGCCCAGCCAGTGCTTCGCTCGTTTTCGCCGCTGCGACGGGTTGCGGTCTGACCCTGCCGCCGGCGCTCTTGTCGAGCGGCACGCTGACCTTGAAGCCGGTGCCTTTCCCGGGCTTCGATTGCAGGCCGACCGGGTGATTGAGAACCCGCGAGATGCGGTCGACGATGGAGAGACCGAGGCCGAGCCCCGACGCGGTTCGCGCGCCTTCTTCGAGGCGCGCGAATTCCTTGAAGACGGTGCGGAATTTCGATGTTGGAATTCCGATGCCCGAATCGAGAACTTCGATCGTGGCCGTCTGTCCGTGCCGGCGCACGCCCACCAGCACCTTGCCCCGAAGTGTGTATTTTATGGCATTCGATACGAGGTTCTGGACGAGGCGCCGGAGCAGGTTCGGATCGCTGCGCGCCGCGAGCGATGTCGGCATGATGACGAGTTCGATATCCTTCGCCCTCGCCATCGGCGCAAAGTCCGTCTCGATCCGCCTGAGCAATTCGTCGAGCGGCACGGATTGCAGGCGCGGCTTCATCGCACCGGTGTCGAGCCGCGAAATGTCGAGCACGGCGCCGAGGATGGCTTCCACCGATTCGAGCGATGAATCGATGTTCTGCACCAGCGCCCGGTTGTCGGAATCTCCGAGTCGCTCGACCAGCGACGAGGAGTAGAGCCGTGCCGCGTTCAAGGGCTGCAGGATGTCGTGACCGGCAGCGGCAAAGAAGCGGGTCTTGCCGATATTCGCCTCCTCGGCGGCGGCCCTTGCCTCGCCCAGTTCGCGGTTGACGCGTGTGAGTTCTCCCGTCCGCTCGGCGACGCGCAGTTCCAGCGTTTCGTTCGCCTGTTTGAGCGCCATGTCGGCCGCGACGCGCTGGGTTATGTCGGTGTAGGTCGTGACGATGCCCTTGTCGGGCATGGCATTGCTTCTGACTTCGAGGATGCGGGCGCCGCCTTCGAGTTCGAGCAGGAACGGCTTGTCGAGCGTCAGGAAGTTGGCGATCAACGCCTTCTCCTCATCCTGGCGGACATCCCCGCGGCGGGCAAGGATCGCGACGATGTCGGCCAGCGGAAAGCCCACCTGTCCGGCGGCCTCGGGGAGATCCAGGAGTTCCCGGAAACGGCGGTTCCAGATGATGAGATTGTTGGCGTTGTCGAAGACGGCAATGCCCTGGTCCATCTGCGAGAGTGCCGTATGCAGCATGTCCTGGTTGTATTGGAGCGCCTCGCTTGCCTGGTCGAGCAGCCAGGCGGTGTCGGAGGAGGTGTCGTCCATGCGCTGCAGGACAAGTGAAAGGACGAGCCGGGCGGAAGACGAGCCGATCGCGCTGCCGAGCAATTGTTCCGAGAAGTGGACAAGCGCCATGTCGGCGGAGGCGTTGTCGTCGAGCCAGCGGCCGGATTGCTGTTCATAGGTATGGAAGGAGCGCTGCATGCGCTCCTCGCCCATGTAACGGCCGATCGTCGTCTTGAGGTCGCGCACCGTCACCTTGGTCTTGCGCCCGCGGAAGGTCCGCTCGGTGCGTGAGCGGCGGGTGATGAAGACGCCCGCCTGGAAACGCTCCAAGGGTTTGGGCGCGCGCGTCAGCGAACCCACGATATAGGCCGCGACATTGACGAGCATGCTGAGAGCCGTCGCATTTACCAGCGGGTCTGAATGGGCGCCGGAGAAGAGATCGGCGAAGGGCAGCAGGAAGCTGAGCACCGTGGAGGCGATGTGGGAATTGTCCGGCCCGCCGAGGCTCGGCAGGAAAAGGACATAGGCCCAGACGAGGAAGCCGCTGACCATCCCGGCGATCGCGCCGCGGGCATTGGCCTGCCGCCAGACGAGACCGCCGAGGAGCGCCGGCGCCATCTGCGCGATGGCGGCGAAGGAGAGCAGTCCGAGCGAGGCAAGCCCGGCGCTGATATCGGCGGCGCGATAATAGCCGTAGCCGAGGAAGAGGACGACGAAGATCGCCGTTCGGCGGATATTGAGGAGCGTACCGGCCATGTCCTCCTGGAGAGAGCCGCGCGTGCCGAGCCTGCGGCGCAGGAATACCGGCATGACGATGTCGTTCGAAACCATGATCGAGAGCGCGACCGAAGCGACGATGACCATGGCGGTCGCCGCGGAGAAGCCGCCGATGAAGGTGAAAAGCGTGACGAGCGGCACGTCGCCGGCAAGCGGCAGTGCCAGAAGATAGAGATCCGCATTGCCGGAGCCGGAGAAGGTCAGGATGCCGGCGATCGCGATCGGCAGGACGAAGGCGTTGATTGCGATCAGATAGAGCGGGAAGAGGATGCCCGCCGTGCGCAGTTCGTTATCGGTGCGGTTTTCCACGACCGTCACGTGGAATTGCCGGGGAAGCATGATGATGCCGAAGGCGGAAAGCGCGATCATCAGAATCCAGCGCGCGACCGGCGTCTGGTATTCGAGCGCGGCGAGCACCGTGGGACTCTGCTGCGCTTCTGCCCATAGATTTGCAGGCCCGCCGAACAGGAAGAAGACGATATAGATGCCCACCGTGAGCATCGCCACGAGCTTGACGACCGATTCCATCGCGATCGCGAGGATCAGGCCGTCCTGGTGTTCCGTCGCATCCGTGTGGCGTGTACCGAAGACGATCGCGAAACAGGCGAGAAAGAGCGTGACCAGAAGCGGCAGGTCGACGAAGTTCTCGCCCGAGCCTATGCCGTAGTCGCTGGTGTCGATCATCGTGGCGACCGAACTCGACACCGCCTTGAGTTGCAATGCGATATAGGGAATGGCCCCGACGAGCGAGATCAGCGCGACGATTGCCGCAACGGCCGGGTTCTTGCCGTAGCGCGCAGCCACGAAATCGGCGACGGAGGTTAGCTTTTCGGTCTTGGCGAGCCGGACGATGCGGCGAATCAGCGGCATGCCGAACGTGAACATCAGGATCGGACCGATGTAGATGCCGGTGAATTCGAGTCCGCGCTCCGCCGCAAGGCCGACGCCGCCGAAATAGGTCCAGGAGGTGCAGTAGATCGCCAGGCTCAGCGCATAGACGAGCGGCCTGCCCTTCTCGGCAATCTTGTTTCGTCTGGCTCGCCGGTCGCCATAGCTTGCAACTGCGAAGAGCAGCAACAGATAGGCGAAGGCCGAGGCAAAAATGACCGAACCCGAAAGCATGCCTCACTCCTCCGCTGCCAGCATAGGGCAAGTCCATTTGGTTGGAAATCGGCGGTGCATCAGTCTTAAGTTCAAGATAACGCGCCGATATCCGCAGCGCTTGACCAAATGCAAGGAGTGCGATTTCCTCACGCGGGGCTTTGGTCTAGATTCCTACCGGCGGTTGCCGCGCAAGACAGGTGCGGGTGGACGTTCGGGGGTATTTCGAGGAGAGAGGCATGCTGAACGAATTCAAGGAGTTTATCGCCCGCGGCAACGTCATGGACCTTGCGGTCGGCGTGATCATCGGTGCGGCCTTTAGCAAGATCGTCGATTCGGTCGTCAACGACCTCGTCATGCCGGTCGTGGGAGCGATCACCGGCGGCGGCTTCGACTTCTCCAACTATTTCCTGCCGCTCTCCGCCAGTGTTACCGCGCCGACGCTCGCAGCCGCACGCGAACAGGGCGCGGTCTTTGCCTATGGCAATTTCATCACGGTGCTCATCAACTTCCTGATCCTCGCCTGGATCATCTTCCTGCTGATCAAGCTCGTGAATCGCGCGCGTGCGTCGGTGGAAAGGGATAAGGCGCCGCCCCCGTCCGCACCTCCGCCGCAGGACATCCTGCTTCTCTCGGAAATTCGCGATCTCCTGAAGCAGCGCGCCTGAGACGCGGATCACGCGGCGGCTCGGTGCCGCCGAGTGATGGAAACATCACAAAATTCGATAAACAGGTCAGAGAAATTCGCGTGATCGCCGACGCCAAAGCGTCTAGAAACGGCGGGCAATCAGGAGCCCGCCGATGACGATCATGACCAGTCTCAGCCCCCGCGCGACGGCAGCGCCCGAAAGCGGCATCGTCGAAGTGGTCAACTATGCGCGCGGGCGCGAAGGACTGATCCCGCTCTGGGTCGGCGAAGGTGATCTGCCGACGCCGGATTTCGTCAGTCGCGCGGCGGCCGACGCGTTGATGGCCGGCGAGACCTTCTACACCTGGCAGCGCGGCATCCCGCCGCTGCGCGAGGCGCTGGTCCGCTATTACCAGCGCCGGTTCCAGAAGGCGCTTTCGCCCGAGAATTTCTATGTTACCGGTTCGGGAATGCAGGCGATCAAGCTTGCGATCGAGGCGGTAGGCTCTCCCGGCGACGAGGTGGTTCTGCTGACGCCCGCCTGGCCGAATTTCGCGGCTGCTGCGGACCTCTCCGGCGTTCGCCCGGTCGCCGTTCCATTGCAATTCGAAGGCGGCAAATGGCAGCTCGATCCCGAACGTCTTCAGGCGGCGATCGGGGAGAGGACGCGGGCGCTGTTCATCAACACGCCGTCCAACCCCACCGGTTGGACCGCCACTTACGAGGATCTCAGGGCCATTCTGGCGCTCGCGCGTAAACATGGACTCTGGATCATCGCCGACGAGATCTACGCGCTCTACTATTATCTCGGGGGCCGGGCGCCGTCCTTCCTCGACGTGATGGAGGAGGATGACCGCATCCTCTTCGTCAATTCCTTTTCCAAGAACTGGTCCATGACCGGCTGGCGTGTCGGGTGGATCGTCGCGCCGCCGGCGATGGGGCAGGTGCTCGAAAATCTCATCCAGTATTCGACCTCCGGTGTCGCGCAGTTCATGCAGCGCGGGGCAGTCGCCGCGCTCGATGAAGGCGACGGCTTCGTCGACGAGAACATTGCCAAGGCGAAGCGCAACCGCGATACGCTCTGCGACGCGCTGATCGCGACCAACCGCGTCGAAACGCTGAAACCCGATGGCGCGCTCTACGCCTTCCTGAAGATCGACGGCGTCACCGACTCGCGGGCCGCGGCGCTCGACCTCGTCGACCGGACCGGCGTCGGTCTGGCGCCGGGGACGGCCTTCGGCGAGGGCGGAGCGCTTTTCATGCGCGCCTGCTTCCTGCGTGATCCGCTCCAGATCGCCGAGGCCGCGGAGCGCTTGCAGCGCTACATCCTCAGCCGCTGACGGGCTATTTTCGGCGACGGTACGGCCAATCGGTAAAATCCGAGCGATCGGTGCGGCGGACCCTTAACCACCCCACCGAGAATAGCCGCTGCGTGCCGGCGAACAGCGCCCCGATTTAGAATTTCTGAAACGCGAACGCGTCTTTTCTGATCCCGCATATGCAGAGGGCAGGGGACGGGAAATGGCCGTATTGGTAACAGGCGGAGCAGGTTATATCGGCAGCCACATGGTATGGTCGCTGCTCGACGGCGGCGAAGCGGTGGTGGTGCTCGACTGCCTGTCGACTGGATTTCGCTGGGCGGTCGCACCGGAGGCGCGCTTCTACTTCGGCGATGTCGGTGACCGGGCGCTGCTCCAGCGGGTCTTTGCCGAGAACGACATCGACTCGGTCGTCCATTTTGCGGGCTCGGCCGTCGTACCGGAATCCGTCGCCAACCCGCTTGCCTATTATGAAAACAATACGGCCAATACGCGCACGCTCATTGCCGCAACCATCGAGGCCGGCGTTCGCCATTTCGTCTTTTCTTCGACCGCCGCCGTCTATGGAACCCAGGATACGTCCGACCCGGTCGGCGAGACCGCCGCCCTGCGGCCCCAGAGTCCCTACGGCCGCTCCAAGCTGATGTCGGAGATGATGCTGCAGGACGCCGCGGCCGCGCATGATTTCCGTTTTGTCGCGTTGCGCTATTTCAACGTGGCCGGGGCCGACCCGCTCGGCCGCGCCGGGCAGTCCACCTTCGGCGCGACGCATCTGATCAAGGTCGCCTGCGAGGCGGCGCTCGGGAGGCGCCGGAAGGTCGATGTCCTGGGCACGGACTATCCGACGGCGGACGGTACCGGCGTCAGAGACTATATCCATGTGAGCGATCTCGTGGCGGCACACAGGAGCGCGCTCGCCTATCTGCGGGCTGACGGTGAACCGTTGGTTGCCAATTGCGGTTACGGCCACGGCTTCTCGGTGCTGCAGGTGCTCGATACTGTGCGCCAGGTCTCCGGCCGCGATTTTATGGTGGACTACGCGCCCCGGCGCCCGGGCGATCCGGCGCAAATAGTCGCCGACTCTTCCGTAGCCCGGCTGAAGCTCGACTGGGTCCCGACGCATGCGAGCCTCGAGCATATCGTCCGGAGCGCCTTCGACTGGGAAAGCCATCTCGGCCGCAAGAACAGCTTCGACGAGGAACAGGACGAGCGGTTGATCGCGAACGGATGAGCCTTTGCGTGAAGCTTCAGGGGTGGTCCTCTCCGAGCAGTTTCCGCTCGTGCGCAATGGCGCGTTCGACGAGTTGTGCCCAGAATCGTTCGTAGAAGTCCGGATCGAGGCCGAGCTCGACCGCGTTCCTGCGCGCGTTTTCCTTCACCTCCGCCACCCGTGCCGGGATGTCCGCCTTGAGGTTGAGCGGGCGTTTGATCTCCGCGGCGCGCTCGATATAGCCCCAGCGTTCGGCGAAAAGCGTCATCAAGGCGCGGTCGAGGCGGTCGATCTCCGCACGTATATCGTCCATCGTCGTGCATTCTGCCGGTGTTTTCTGCATGTCGGATCCTCGCGGAGCGGAGGCCGCCCCATTTGATAGCGCCGAACTGCTAGCAAAGGGGGAGCCGGCTGAGAAGGGGTTAAACCGACGCAGCGTGACGGCTCCGCTGCGAGCGGGGGTTTCACGCGCCGAGAGCAAGCTTGATCGCAAGACCGACAATGCTGACCGCCGCGACGCCGGCGGCCCATAGGCCCACGAACCAGAGAAGCTTGCGGGCAGTGCCGCTGGAGCGCGTCAATGATAGCCCTCCTCCGGATCGACCTTGCCGCGGAACACCCAGTAGGCATAGGCGGTATAGGCGAGAATCATCGGCACCAGCACAAGCGCGCCGACGAGCAGGAAGGCGAGGCTCTCGTCCGGCGCGGCGGCATCCCAGATCGTCAGCGAAGGCGGCACCATGAAGGGATAGAAGCTGATGCCGATGCCGATATAGCCGAGTACGAACAGGCCGAGCGCGGCGATGAAGGGCTGGACATCGTGCCGGTCGCGGATGCCCTTGAGAAGAAGGTAAAGG
Source organism: Sinorhizobium sp. P24N7 (assembly GCF_042436655.1). Classification (NCBI taxonomy): domain Bacteria; kingdom Pseudomonadati; phylum Pseudomonadota; class Alphaproteobacteria; order Hyphomicrobiales; family Rhizobiaceae; genus Sinorhizobium; species Sinorhizobium sp. P24N7. The sequence goes on from NZ_JBHMIW010000016.1 coordinate 86,571, forward strand.
CAGCCGAGGACGAGCAGCGGCACAATGACGCTGAAGATCGCCGTCGGCCATCCGAACCAGCGCTCCAGATAGACCGGCTCGAGAAACGGCGTCCAGAGGCTGACGACGCCCATTGCCGCAACCGTGGCGAGAGCGGTTCGAAGCGCGACGCCGCGCGCGCGTTCGGCGAGCTCGCCACGGGTCTTCATGACCAGCCAGGTCGCTCCGAGAAGCGCATAGCCGATCACGATCGCCACCCCGGTCGCGATTGAAAACGGCGTCAGCCAGTCCCACCAGCCGCCGACATAGGCCCGGTTCTCGACCGGGATGCCCTGCACGAGAGCCCCGAGCGCCAGGCCTTGCGCGAAGGCAGCGAGCATCGAGCCGCCCGCAAAGGCCCAGTTCCACAGGAATTCGCCACGCTGCGTGCGCCAGCGGTACTCGAAGGCCACGCCGCGGAAGATGAGGCCGATCAGCATGGCGATGATGGGCGCGTAAAGTGCGGGCAGGATCGTCGCATAGGCGAGCGGAAATACGGCGAGCAACCCTCCGCCGCCGAGCACGAGCCAGGTTTCATTGCCGTCCCATACGGGGGCCACGGAGTTCATCATGACGTCGCGGTCATGCTTTTCGGGGAAAAACGGAAACAATATCCCGACGCCGAGGTCGAAGCCGTCGAGAACGACATAGGCAAGCACCGCAAAGGCGATGATCGCGGCCCAGATCAGTGGCAGATCAATGGCCATGATGGCCTCCCTGGTTGGCTGTTGCCGGCCCGGGCGTCACTCCGGCCGTGCGCAAGGGTCCTTCGTCGAGTTCCGGCCTCGCATCGCGCGGAAGGCGTGCCATCAGCCGCAGGATGTAGAAGGTGCCGGCGCCGAAAACGAGAAAATAGACGATGATGAAGGCGACGAGCGAGGCGCCCACAGCCGGCGCTGCGATCGGGGAGATCGAGTCCGCCGTCAAAAGGTGCCCATAGATCGTGTAGGGCTGCCGCCCGACCTCCGTGGTGATCCAGCCGGCAAGCACCGCCACGAAGCCAGCCGGGCCCATGAGCACCGCCGCGCGGTGGAGCGCGGCATTCGTGTCGAGCGTGCCGCGCAGCCGACACCAGAGGCTCCAGAGGCCGAGACCGAGCATGGCGAAGCCAATCGCCACCATCACGCGAAACGACCAGAAGACGATGGCGACCGGCGGGTGCCGGTCCTCTGGTATGGTGTCGAGACCGGCAAGGGGCGCGTCGAGCGAGTGCTTGAGGATCAGGCTCGAAAGCTTCGGGATCTCGAGCGCGTAGTCGACGCGCTTCTCGGCGGAGTTCGGCATGCCGAAGAGGATCAGCGGCGCGCCTTCCGGATGGCTTTGATAATGCCCTTCCATCGCCATTACCTTTGCCGGCTGATGTTCGAGCGTGTTGAGTCCGTGCTGGTCGCCGGCGAAGATCTGGATCGGCGCGACGATCGCCGCCATCCACATGGCCATTGAGAACATCGTGCGGGCGCGCCGCGGCGCGGTCTTGCGCAGGAGGTGCCAAGCCCCGCAGGCGCCGACGACGAAGGCCGTCGTCAGATAGGCGGCGAGCACCATGTGCGTCAGCCGATACGGGAAAGATGGATTGAAGATGACCGCCCACCAGTCGTCGGGAATGTACTGCCCGGCCTCGTTGACGGAGAAGCCGGCGGGCGTCTGCATCCAGGAGTTCACCGCGAGGATCCAGGTGGCCGAGATCAGGGTGCCGAGCGCGACCATGGCGGTTGCGAAAAAATGCAGCTTCGGGCCGACCCGGTTGAGGCCGAAAAGCATGACGCCGAGAAACCCCGCTTCCAGGAAGAAGGCGGTCAGCACCTCGTAGCCCATTAACGGCCCGATTACCGGCCCGGCCTTGTCGGAAAACACGCTCCAGTTGGTGCCGAACTGGTAGGACATGACGATGCCGGAGACGACGCCCATGCCGAAAGCGACGGCGAAGATCGTCTTCCAGAAGTTGAAGAGCTCCAGATAGACCTCGTCCTTCTTCCAGAGCCAGAGCGCTTCGAGAACGGCCAGATAGCTGGCAAGCCCGATGGAGAAGGCCGGGAAGATTATGTGGAAGGAGACGGTGAAGGCGAACTGTATGCGTGCAAGGACAGTTGCGTCAAAGGCTTCGAACACGGCGCTGATCCTTTCGGGCGGAAACCGCAAGCTCAGACGCGAACGGCGTCCGGCATTTGCGATCTGCATCGTGTGATTGAATCTGACGCAATATTGCCAAAGGTCAATGACGGGCGGATCGTCACGTTGTCACACTGCGGCAATCGTTCGCCCGCGGCACTTTGAAGCGGTGCCCATCAGGGCCCCGCGTGCGACAGCGTCCTCTAAGCAGCCTGCCGTGTCTCGCTCTCTGGCCTCATCCCTGTGACGTGAACAGGGTTGAGAGGAAAGCACTCCGAGAAATCACCGGCGCGCGAGGTAGGCCTCGGCGAGCTCGGTCCAGAAGGCAGCGCCGATAGGCAGCAGATCGTCGTTGAAATCATAGCCGGGGTGGTGGAGCGATTTTTCCTCGCCTGTCACCCGCGAGCCCAGGAAGAAATAGCTGCCGGGCCTTTCCTTGAGCATATAGGCGAAGTCCTCGCTTCCCATGAACGGCCGGGCGAGATCGACGACCTTGTCGGCGCCTGCGAAGCGGATGGCGGCCTCGCGGAGGAAATCCGTCTCCGCCTTGTGGTTGATCGTCGCATCGTAGCTTCGCTCGTAATCGACGGTTGCGCGCATGCCGAAGCTTGCCGCTTGAGCCTCGGCGATCATCCGGATGCGGCGTTCGAGCTCGTCGCGGACACCCGGATCGAAGGAGCGTATGCCGACGACGATCTCTGCGCGCTCCGGAATGATGTTGCTGGCGGAGCCGGCGTGGAACGCGCCGACGGTCACGACGGAGGGGTCCATCGGATGGATGTTGCGTGCGACGATGGTTTGCAGCGCCATGACCATGCTGGCGCCGCAAACGATAGGATCGGCGGTCTCCTGCGGTTCGGCGCCGTGGCCGCCGCAGCCGTGAACGGTGATCCGCGCCTCGTCGACCGCCGCCATGATCGGGCCCTCGCGCAGAGCGAACTGGCCGAAGGGCAGGTTCGGTTCGTTGTGGAGCGCGAACACGGCATCGCAGGGAAATTTGTCGAAGAGACCCTCGTCGACCAAGATTTTCGCACCGCCCGCATTCTCCTCCGCCGGCTGGAAGATGAGGTGGATCGTACCGTCGAAATTCTTTCGCTCGGCAAGCGCACGGGCCGCGCCGAGCAGCATCGTCGTATGGCCGTCATGACCGCAGGCATGCATCAAGCCCGGCTTCGTGCTTGCATAGGCGGCCCCGGTTTCCTCCTGGATCGGCAGCGCATCGATATCGGCGCGGATGCCGATCGAGCGCGACCCGGTGCCGGATCTCAGCGTGCCGACCACGCCTGTCTTCGCCAGGCCCGTCGTCACCTCATAGCCGAGTGCTTCAAGATGGCGGGCGATGAAGGCGGATGTCCGCGTTTCTTCGAGCCCAAGTTCGGGATGGGCGTGCAGATCGCGCCGGATGGCGACGAGTTCCGGCATGGCATTGTCGATGGAGGCGGAAAGCTTCATGTCAGGCACCACGGGTGGGTATGCGGTTTTCGAAGTAACGGAAGGCCACGACCAGGATGGCCGTCAGGCACATGTAGATCGCCGCGAGCAGCAGGAGCGGCTCATAGGTCAGGTAGGTTTCCTGCCGCACCTTCGAGATCACCGCATAGACGTCGACGACGGTGATTGTCGCGACGAGCGGCGTGGATTTCAACTGCAGCACGGTCTCGCCGTTGAGGGTGGGCAGCGCGCGGTGGATCGCCCGCGGCAGCCAGATGCGCCGGAACATCGTCCAGCGGCCCATGCCGTAGGCACGGGCGGCCTCCAGCTCCCCGGACGGCACGCCGGCGAACGCGCCGCGCATGACCTCGCCCTCATAGGCGGCGAAGGATACCGTGAGCGCCGCTACGCCATAGGGCCATGCCTCGCGCAGATACGGCCAGAGAAAGGATTGCCGGATTGCGGGGAACTGCGGAAAGAGCGAGCCGAGCCCGTAATAGAGAAGCCATAGCTGCAGCAGCAGCGGCGTACCGCGGATGACGGTACAAAAGATGCGGGCTGGAGCCTTGAAGAACCAGGGGCCGGTCACCTGGGCGAGGCCGAGCGGCACGGCCAGGAGGAAGCCGAGGATCGCGGTGCTGAAGAGCATCGCCAAGCTTACGAGAATGCCGGAGCCGAGCCTCGGCAGGTAGCGCGGCAGCCAGTCCCAGCGCATGAAGACCGCGACCGCCACCACGAGCGCCGCGAAGAGAAGCATCAGCACGATGCGATGGGGTTTGAGGAAACTCTCCTTTCTCGGGAGGTCTTCCGGCGTGTATGCGAGCGCGTGGGTGGTTGCGTCGGTCATCGTTGCTCCGCGAAGCCGCGTCGCGCACGGCGTTCGACCATGCCGATGAAGACATTGGAAACGAGCGTCAGCGTCAGATAGAGCGCGCCGGCGGCGCAGAAGAAGAGGAGATAGGCCTTGGTGGCGCCTGCCGCCTGCCGGGTGACCAGCGTCAGCTCGCTGAAACCGACGACAGCGAGCAAAGCCGTGTCCTTGGTGGCGATCAGCCACAGATTGGCAAGCCCGGGGATGGCATAGGGCAGCATCGCCGGAAGCGTGATGCGCCGCAGCACCAGGAGCGGCGACATGCCGTAAGCACGCGCCGCCTCGATCTGACCGGCGGGAACCGCCTTGATCGCTCCGCGAAGCACCTCCGTCGAATAGGCGCCCTGCACGACCCCGATCACGAAGATGCCGGCCACGAGCCCGCTGATATCGACGGCTCCGACCCCGATGGCGCCCAGGAACTGGTTCAGAAGATCGGTGCCGGCATAGTAGAGAAGCAGGATGAGTACCAGTTCGGGCACCGCGCGAACCACCGTCGTGTAACACTCCAGAAGATCGCGAAGCACCGGCCCGCCATAGAGCTTGCCGAAGGCCCCGCCGATACCGAGTGCGAGCCCGAGCGCATAGCCGCCGACTGCGATCTCGATCGAGCTGAGGAAACCCTGCAGCAGGACGCCGCCCCAGCCGGGCGCCGAGAGCGAAAGCAGGCTCCAGTTGATAAAGGAATCACCGAGCACGGCAGCCTCTTAAACAGAGCGGGATCACGGACAATGTCTGCAATCCGCATCCCGCTCGAACACGAATTCAGGCCGGCGATCGCCCGGACCGCCGGCCGCTTGCGGTTATCCGCCGTAGATGTCGAAGTCGAAGTATTTCTTCGAGAAGGCGTCGTAGGTGCCGTTCTCGCGGATCGCCTTGATCGCCGCGTTGATCTTTTCCTTCAGTTCCGTCTCTCCCTTGCGCAACCCTACGCCGACGCCGGGCCCGATGACGTCGACGTCCTCGGCGACCTCGCCCTTGTAATCGCAACACTGCTTGCCCTGGTCGCTTTTCAGGAAGGCATCGAGGGCGATCGCGTCAGCCTGGACGGCATCGACGCGGCCGGCGGCGAGATCCTGGTTCGCCTCGTCCTGCGTCTGATATTCCTTCACTTCGACGCCGGCCGGCGCAAAGTGTTTCACGGCATAGGCCTGGTGCACGGTCGACACCTGCACCCCGATCGTCTTGCCGGCGAGACCCTCCGGCGTCGGCTTGATGTCGTCGCCCTTGGCGCCGATGATGCCGGTCGGCGTATTGTAGTACTTGTCGGAGAAGTCGATGGTCTTCAGCCGCTCCGCGGTGATCGACATCGAGCCGATGATCATGTCGATCTTCTTGGAGGTCAGCGCCGGAATGATGCCGTCCCAGGCAACCGGGGTGACGACACAATCGAGCTTGGCCTCGGCGCACATGGCCTTCATGAACTCGATCTCCCAGCCTTGCCAGTTACCGCTGGCGTCAGGCGAAGTGAAGGGCGGATAAGGCTCCGCCGCAATTCCCACCTTGACCTGTTGGGCCGAGGCGGCGGCCGCACCCGTGATGGCCAGGGCGGCGGCGAGCGCCACGAGTTTCAATGTCTTCTTCATGCCGTTCCCTTTTTGGTTGTTGAGCATTGCGGAATTCAGTGAATGGAGCTGATGAACTTCTTGAGCCTTTCGGATTTCGGAGCGCCGAAGATCGCCTCTGGCGGACCCTGTTCCTCGATCACGCCGTTGTGCAGGAAAACGATGTGAGTGGCGACGTCACGCGCGAATTTCATCTCATGGGTCACGAGCACCATCGTCCGCTTTTCCCGCGCCAGATCGCCGATGACCGAAAGCACTTCGCCGACGAGTTCCGGATCGAGCGCAGAGGTCGGCTCGTCGAAGAGCATGACCAGCGGCTGGATCGCAAGCGCCCGGGCAATGGCGGCGCGTTGCTGCTGGCCGCCGGACAGGAAGGCCGGATAGGCATCCCGCTTCTCGTAAAGGCCGACCCGGCGGAGCAGCGCCTCGGCCGTCTCAACCGCTTCGGCCTTCGTTTTACCGAGTACGTGCACCGGCGCCTCGATGACATTCTGGAGAATTGTCATGTGCTGCCAGAGATTGAAGCTTTGAAAAACCATGCCGAGCTGGGTGCGGATCCGCTGGACCTGCTTGCGGTCGGCCGGCATCAATCCGCCGTGTCCGTCCGGCTTCATGCGGATCTCTTCTCCGTGCACGCTGATCTGGCCGGCCGAGGGCAGTTCCAACATGTTGATGCAACGGAGAAGCGTGGATTTGCCGGAACCGCTGCCGCCGATGATCGCGATGACGTCGCCCTGCTGCGCGCTCAGCGATACGCCCTTCAGCACTTCCAATGGCCCGAAACGCTTGTGGAGGTCGGTAACCGCGATTGCCTGGGCCGCATCCGTCATCGGCGCGCGGCTCCTCTCGTTCGCGGAACGTTCGTTGAAGCCATAAAAACAGTTCCCCTGGTCGTTCTCTCGTGCAGCATCTTCGGCTTGTCACGCTGTTTCTGGAGGGCATCGTTGCACTTGTGTCGCTATTATTCAAGCGTATAATAACACCCGCGTCGATTTTCTGACGCTCCTCGCAACAACGGTCATTCCCGGGAGCAACGCATGAGCCCAACCGGTTCGCAGGCAATGACGATCTGGCTGAACGGCACGGCGCGGGGCACGCGGTGAACCGGCGCAGCTTCTATCGCGCCCCCGAGGGCGAGCGGCGCCAGGAACTGATCGAGGCGACGCTGGACTGCATTTCGGAATTCGGCCTCAAGGGTGCGACCGTGCGCCAGATCGCCGTTCGCGCCGGCGTTACCGCCGGGCTCGTCCGTCATTATTTCGAATCCAAAGACCAGATGGTTGCGGAGGCATACCGCGCCGTCATCGCCTCTCTCACGGAGAAGGCGAAGAACGTCGAGGGCGATCCGGCGACGCGTCTCAAGGATTTCATCGCCATCAATCTGACCGAACCGGTCGCCGACAGCCGCAGCATCTCTCTCTGGGCCGCTTTCATCAGCCAGGTGCGAGTCGATCCGGTGCTCTCAGAAATCCATCGCGATGGCTACCTCGCCTTCCGCAACGCGTTGCAGGAGTTGCTCAGCGATTTTCTTGCGGCGAAGGGCCGGCCCGCCGGTCCCGAGGAGTGCCGCCGCTACGCAATCGCGATCAACGGCCTCGTGGACGGGCTATGGGTCGAAGGCTGTCTCGCCGGAGATCTCTTTCGCGAGGGCGAACTGGTCGGCATCGCCATGGCCTCGGTCGAAGCCCTGCTCGGTCTTCGGATCGAAAAATAGAAAACGAATGAGGGAGTGAATACTTGCGCTACGCGTCGATCACATCACGTCTTGCCGAGCTCGGTTCCGGCAAATGGACGCTGCACACCCGCGCACGTCAGCTGAAGGCGAGTGGCGCCGAGCTCATCGAGCTCACAATCGGCGAACCGGATCTGCCGCCTGACCGCGCGCTTCTGGAAGAGTGTCAGCGGGCCATGAATGCGGGGCGCTACCGCTATTCAAACGGCCGCGGAGAGCCGGCGGTCGTGGCGGCGCTTACCGAAAAATACCGTCGCCGCCGTGCCGCCGTGACCGCGGAGAACATTCTTTGCTTCCCGGGAACGCAGACGGCGCTCTTTGCCGTGATGTTCGCGCTTGCCGAGACGGGCGACGGCGTGCTCGTCGGAGACCCCCTGTACGCGACCTATGAAGGCGTCATCCGGTCCACGGGGGCCCATCCGGTATTCGTACCGCTTGACCCGGAAAACGGCTTCCACATGCGGGCGGAGGATCTGGAAAATGCGGTCACGCCCGAATGCCGCGTGCTGCTCCTCAATACGCCGCACAACCCCACCGGCGCCGTTTTGACGGCGGAAGAGATTGCGGCGATCGGTGAAGTCGCGCGCCGTCACGATCTCTGGATCGTCTGCGACGAGGTCTATGAGGAGCTCGTCTTCGATGCGCTCTTCGCTTCGCCGTTCGACAATCCCGATCTTGCCGAACGCACCGTGGTCGTCTCGTCCATTTCGAAGTCGCATGCAGCACCCGGCTTTCGCAGCGGCTGGGCCGTCGGCCCGGCCGAGTTCACCGAGCGCCTGCTGCCGATCTCCGAGACCATGCTTTTCGGCCAGCAGCCGTTCATCGCCGATATGACCGCTTACGCGCTGACGCATGACATCGATACGGCGAGGCAGATGCGGAAATCCTACAGCCGGCGTGCCCGGCGGATCATCGACGGTCTTGCGGGGGCGTCCGGGGTTTCGGTGCTGCCGCCGGAGGCGGGTATGTTTGCGCTGATCGACGTCTCCGGCACGGGCCTCTCCGGCGAAGCCTTCGCCTGGGCGCTCCTGGAAGAGGAGGGAGTTGCGGTCATGCCGGGGTCGTCCTTCGGCGACAAGGCACGCAACTTTCTGCGCGTGAGCCTCACCGTTCCGGATGCCGCCATCGAGGAGGCCTGCCGCCGCATCGCCGCACTGGCCGAACGCTGCACCACCCGCAAGGAGCGCCGCGCATGACAGTCGAATCGAAAACCGTCGGCGAGACCCTTGTCGATCTCCTGGAGGCAAACGGAGTGGAGGTCGTATTCGGCATTCCGGGCGTGCATACGGTCGAACTTTACCGGGGCCTTGCCGCATCGAATATTCGCCACGTCACGCCGCGCCACGAACAGGGTGCGGGCTTCATGGCCGACGGTTATGCACGCGTCAGCGGCAAGCCTGGCGTGGCCCTCGTGATCACCGGTCCGGGCGTTACCAATACGATCACCGCCATGGCGCAAGCCCGGCAGGACTCGATCCCGATGCTCGTGATCTCCGGCGTCAACCGCCGGGATTCCCTCGGGCATGGCCGGGGGCTGCTGCACGAGCTGCCCGATCAAAATGGAATGATGAAGACGCTGGCGCTCTATTCGCACACGCTTCTCAACCCCGCCGATCTGCCGCTCGTCGTCGACCGCGCCTTTGCCGTGCTGCTTTCCGGCCGGCCGGGCCCGGTCCATATCGAAATCCCGACCGACGTGATGGCCCTGAAGATCGAGGGTCGTGCGGCAAAGCCGGCGGCGGCGACCCGCCCGCGCTCCGACAGCGAAACGCTGCAAAGGGCGGCGATCCTCTGCGCCGAAGCCGTCCGGCCCGTCATTCTGTGCGGCGGCGGCGCCCTGACGGCGGAAGCCGAAGTGCGGGAACTCGCCGAGCGGATCGGTGCGCCGGTGGTCACGACGGTCAACGCCCGCGGCATGCTTGCCGGCCATCCGCTCCGGGTACCGGCAAGCCCGAGCCTCAAGGCTATACGCGAGCTGTTGCGGGAGGCGGACCTCGTGCTGGCGCTCGGCACCGAAATGGGCCAGACCGATTACGATCTCTATGCGGATGGCGGCTTTCCGCTGCTGAAGAACCTCATTCGCACCGACATCGATGCGGCGCAGCTCGCGCGCGGACCTCAGGCAGCACTTTCGATCCTCTCCGGCGCGAAGGCTGCGACTGCGGGCATTCTGGGCTTCCTGCCGGACCATGCGTCAGCGAAGAATGGAGCCTCGCGGGCGGAGGCCGCGCGCAAGCAGGCGCTGAAGGAGCTGACACCGAAAATGCTTGCGGAAATCGGCGTCGTCGAGGCGATCTACCGGACGCTCCCCGACTGCACCATCGTCGGGGACTCGACCCAGGCCGTCTATGCCGGCAACCTCTATTGCGACGCACCGCGGCAAAGGGCGTGGTTCAATTCGGCGACGGGCTACGGCTCGCTCGGCTATGCGCCTCCCGCCGCGGTAGGCGCTGCGGTCGCCGATCGGGGGCGGCCGGTCATATGCCTCGTCGGCGATGGCGGGTTCCAGTTTTCTCTGGCCGAGATCGGTTCGGCGGTGGATGCGCATGCCAGGGTCGTCTTCCTCGTCTGGAACAATGACGGATACCGGGAAATCGAGTCCTACATGGTCGAATCGGGGATCACGCCGGAGGGTGTAAAACCTTCCGCGCCCGATTTCCTGCTGACCGCCAAAGCCTACGGACTGCCTGCAGAGCGGCTGGCGACCGTGAAGGATTTGCCTCGCGCTCTCGCCGATGCGGCGTCGCGCCCGGGGCCTTCGCTCATCGAAATCCACCAGGAGAGAACCGCCGGCGCTACAGCGTGACGGCCCGGATTTGACTTTTACGGCCCGGAGTGATGTTAAGAGCGCACATGCTCGAATCCGGCCACGTTCTTCGTGTAGCTTGGTGCTCGGGCTGAATTGTCTCGCTTGCGTTCGATCGCGGATAGACCGGACGCAAAGAGAAAGGGACCGCGTCCTAGATGGACCTCATGGGTGGTGGCAGCAGGAGCATGCACGCCGGCCGGCTTCTCGCCGTGCTGTGGCTGTTCTGCGCCTCTCTATCCATGCAGGTCATTGCGGTCGGCCAGAGTGCAGCAAGCCGTGCGGCCGGAGCGCCGGCCGGCAATGTCGCTCAACCCGATACAGGTTCCTCCGACCGGCCGGTCGCCCGCCAGATATGCAGGGCGGTTGCACTGCCCGACCTGCGTTTCAGCGGCGAGCGGGCGGACGGCAAGTCGATGGTCGGCGGCGATCCGGCGCCGTTCATCCAGCTCCAACGCGTTGCGCTCGCTGCGCCCGAGGATTCTCCTGCTCCAACTCTGCCGCGAGCCGAAATCGCAGGCGGCGCACCGTGTCAGAACGAGTGCATCCGCGCGCCGCCACCGCCGGCCGCCATCGTTTGAGTTCGGCAGGGCTTTCGATCCCGCCTCAGCCATTGATGAAAACCCAGCCCGGACGCTGCTCGAAGCGCGTTCAGGCATTTATGGAATTCCCACATGCGTACATCCAGATGGGCGGTCCTCGCCTATGTCGCGATCATCATTTTCGGATGCCTTGCGGCGCTGCCGAGCGTTTTGACGCCGGCCATGAGGGAGCAGGTCGCTTCCGTTCTTCCGTTCAAGCCGGTCACGCTCGGCCTCGATCTTAGGGGCGGTTCGCACCTCGTTCTCGAAGTGGACGGGGCGGGGCTGCAGAAGGCTCGCCTCAACTCGCTTCTCGACGATACCCGTCGCGTCCTGCGCGGTGAGCGCGTCTCCGCCTCCTCTGCGCGTATCAGCGGCAACAGCGTGACCGTAAGCATCCCCGATGCTCAGGACCGGGAAAAGGTTCTGCCGAAGCTGCAGGAACTGGCGACGCCCGTGAGCACTGTGGGTTTTGCCGCCCCCGCTCCCGAGGTCGAGGTAACGACGGCGGGCGATGTCATCACCCTGGCCATGACCGAGGCGGGTCTTGCCGACCGCATGACCAAGGCGGTCGAGCAGAGCCTGGAAATCATCCGCAACCGCGTCGACCAGGTCGGCGTCGCCGAGCCGCTGATCCAGCGCATCGGTTCCAACCGCATTCTCGTCCAGCTGCCCGGTCTCCAGGATCCGACTCACCTGCGTGAGCTTCTGGGTTCGACGGCACAGATGAGCTTCCACATGCTCGACCAGGCCGTCGACGTCACGCAGCCGGCGCCACGCGGGGTCGACATTCTGCCGGGCGCCAATGACGGCAACCGCTATCCGGTCGAAAGCCGCGTCGCCATTTCCGGCGAGCGCCTGGACGACGCCAAGGTCGGCTTCGATCAGCGAACCAACCAGCCGGTCGTCGATTTCAGCTTCGACTCGCTCGGCGCCCGCCAGTTCGCCGACATCACCCGCGAAAACGTCGGCCGGCCGTTTGCGATCGTGCTCGACGGCAAGGTTCTGACGGCACCGGTCATCAACGAGCCCATTCTCGGTGGCCGCGGCCAGATCAGCGGCAGCTTCACGGTCGAGGAGGCGACGGTTCTTTCCGCGCTCCTGCGCTCCGGTGCGCTGCCGGCACCGCTGACGATCATCGAAGAGCGCTCGGTCGGTCCGAATCTGGGCAGCGACTCGATTCGCATGGGCCTCTATACAGGTCTCGCCGGTTTCGGCCTCGTCGTGGTCCTCATGGTCGTGCTCTACGGCGCCTGGGGTATGATCGCCAATGTGGGTCTGGTTCTGCACACGATCATGACGATCGGCGTTCTCGGCCTGATCGGGTCGACGCTGACCTTGCCAGGTATCGCCGGTATCATTCTCGGCATCGGCATGGCCGTGGACGCTAACATCCTGATCAATGCGCGCATCCGCGAAGAGACCGAGGCGGGCGCCGGAGCGATGAAGGCGCTGGATCTCGGCTTCAACAAGGCTTATGCGACGATCATCGACTCCAACGTCACCACGCTTGCGGGCACGGTGCTTCTCTTCTGGTTCGGCAGCGGGCCGGTGAAGGGCTTTGCCGTCACCATGATGCTGGGCATCGGCATTTCGATGTTCACATCCGTTACGGTCGTGCGCCTGCTGATGCGCGAGGTCGTCGTGCGCCGCAAGATGAAGAAGCTGGAAATCCCTTCGCTTTTTGGCAAGGTGCCGCAGCTGCCCAACTTCTCCTTCATGAAGGGCCGCTTCGTCGCGATCGGCTTCTCGGCATTCCTGTCGATCAGCTCCGTCATCCTGTTCTTCACGCCGGGTCTCAACTACGGCATCGATTTCATCGGCGGCATTCAGGTCGAGGCGGTTTCGAAAGAGAAGATCAATCTGCCGACGCTGCGTCAAAGCCTCGAGGAGCTCAATCTCGGCGAGGTGGCGCTCCAGGACTTCGGCGGCGGCCAATCGGTGCTGATCCGCGTGCAGCGGCAGCCGGGCGGCGAGCAGGCGCAGACGGTGGCATTGAACAAGATCAAGGATGCGGTGACGACCGCCATCCCCGGTGCCAGCATGGAGCGGACCGAGGTGGTCGGTCCGACGGTCAGCGGCGAATTGGCGCGCTCCGGCTTCCTCGCCGTCGCTCTCGCCATGTTGGCGATCCTGCTCTACATCTGGTTCCGCTTCGAATGGCACTTCGCCGTCGGCGCCATCGCCGTGCTCTTGCTCGACATCACCAAGACCGTCGGGTTCTTTGCGCTTACGGGCATCGACTTCAACCTGACCGCGATCGCAGCGCTGCTCACGATGATCGGCTATTCGGTGAACGACAAGGTGGTGGTCTACGATCGCATGCGCGAAAACCTGCGCAAGTACAAGTCGATGCCGTTCTCCGATCTCATCGACATGAGCATCAACCAGGTGATCGCGCGATGCATCTTCACCTCGGCTGCAACGGCGCTTTCCCTTGTGCCGATGGCGATCTGGGGCGGCGAGGCGGTGCAGAGCTTTGCATGGCCGATGATCTTCGGCGTCATCGTCGCGACGACCTCGTCCATCTATATCGGCGGCCCGATCCTGCTGTTCCTGAGCCGCTGGTGGAAGGAGCGGGAAGCCGCTCGTTCCACCGGGCAGCAGGCGGAAACGCCGACGGCCTGACGGCCTCGCGCCGTTGACGGATGCGGGCGGAAAACCGTCCGCGCTTTTGCTGATGCCGCCGTGTCGATCGCGGCAAAGGGGCAGCCTCTCCGGGGGCTGCCCCTTTTTCGTCGGAAATAACTGCCTATATTCGACTCGTCCCTTGCACGGCGATTCGGCGCTACCTAGATAGCGAGATAGCCCGGACAGGCGAACGGATTTGCCGAGACGGCAGCTACGGAAACGATATGGGGAATTATTTTTCGCGTTCTCGTTTCTTCAGTTGACGAAATTGGTAGATTATTTTAGTTTGCCATCGTGGGAGGCGGAAGGATTCCGCTTCGATTTGTTCATGAGCGCCTGGCGTCCTGTGCCGGGCCAGCCAAAGGAGAGTGACATGTTCGAATTCTCGACCGCCGCTTTCTGCGGCTCACGTTCCCATTGTCGTGCAACGGTTAAAGGTCTCATTCGCCAACTTCGCCGAATGTGACCGTTCAAACTTACCGAGTTCATCCTTTGCCGAGAATTGAATTATCCGCGCCCGTGGGTGCGGAGGAGCGTTATTTACATGAGCAAGCAAGTTATCGAATATGGTGGCGAAGCCGTCGGAGTCGTCGTTCCTGACCAAGACCGTCTGAAGTTCCTGGCGGTCAAGTATCACGTCTGGGACTTGGACGCTCAGCGCTTCCGTTCGGTCGATGAAGCACGCGCGGCCATTGGCCGGCTCCTTTCCGCCCAGGGCGGGCGGAATCTTACCAGCCGGCCACCCGGCATTGCCGCCGCGTGAGGGCAGAAGTCGAACTGCTTCAGAACCGAATACTCTCAAGAGTACGCATTTCCCGACGGAACGCCGCTGCACAGTTTCGCTGGAAGTGCTTTAGTCCCCATTATCGTTTCAGGACCGCGGACGGGATGCGAGCCTAATATACGCACGCTCCCGCTCCTTGCGTCCATGGATGCCCGTCATCTCCCGGTTGTCGACTATAGCTGTGTGTTGGCAGCGCATTCTTGTGCTATGCCAGGACAAGATTGTATCCGAGGGCGGATCCGGCAATTCTGCGGGATCGGGGAGAATTGGCTCGAATGCTGACGAAGAAGGGAAAATACGGACTGAAAGCATTGGTCGACCTGGCACGGCTTCCACCCGGGCAGACGGCCTTCATCACCGAAATCGCGCAGCGCAACAACATTCCGAAGAAGTTTTTAGACACCATACTCCTGGAACTGCGCAACGCCGGCGTGCTGCGCTCGAAGAAAGGACCGGGCGGCGGTTATTCCCTGTCGCGACCGGCCTCCGAGATTCGCATCGGCCATGTCATAAGGACGCTCGACGGCCCGCTGGCGCCGATACGCTGCGCCAGTCGCACGGCCTACGAAATGTGCGATGACTGCAACGATCCGGAGACCTGCCGGGTGCGCATCTCGATGACATCGGTGCGTGACGCGATGTCGTCCATCCTCGATTCGATGACGCTCGCCGAGTTTGCCGCCGGCGGAGTCCTCCCCCCCGAGACCTCGGCCGAAAAGCGCATCGGCTGAGCCTGACCGTCCCGAAAAGTCGCCGGTTTGGTACAAATGGCCGGCGAAAGACTTGGTTTGTCCGGGAAAAAAGCCTATCTGGCGTCTATCTTGCTGCGGCCCGCTGACGAGGCCGTTTTTTGGCTGCGCACTTCCGGCGGAAAACCGTGACACAATTTTCCCGGAGGTGCCCTACAGGGGGGCGATGATGGGTGTGAGACACGCGACGGCGGATGCGCATGCCGGTGGCACCGTGCTGGAGTCGATCGGGAGGACGCTGACGACTGCCTCGAACGGCATCAAGGCCCTTGCAGACCATCTGACCGGTGACCAAGCCTTCGCCGCCGCCCTCGTCGATGCGGTCGAACTGATGGGCGACGGCGATGGCCGGGTCGTCGTTTCCGGGGTCGGCAAGAGCGGGCATATCGGCCGCAAGATTGCAGCCACGCTCGCATCCACCGGCACCTCGGCCTATTTCGTCCATCCGACCGAGGCAAGCCACGGCGACCTCGGCATGATCACCGCCCGGGATGCGCTGGTGCTGCTCTCCTGGTCGGGCGAAACGGCGGAACTCGCCAACATGCTGACCTACGCCAAGCGCTTCAAAGTGCCGATCATCTCGATCTCCTCGAACCGCGAGAGCACGCTTGCACGCAATTCCGAGATCGCCCTCGTGCTGCCGAAGGTGCCGGAGGCCTGTCCGCACGGCCTGGCGCCGACGACCTCGGCCATGCTGCAGCTTGCCGTCGGCGATGCTCTGGCGATCGCGCTCCTGGAGCGGCGCGGCTTCTCGGCCGAGGATTTCAAGACCTTCCACCCCGGCGGCAAGCTGGGCGCGCAGCTGCGTCTGGTTCAGGAGCTGGCGCATGGCACCGGACAGATGCCGCTGCTCTCCGTAGGTCGCCCGATGAGCGAGGCGGTCATCGAAATGTCGGCCAAGGGCTTCGGCGTCGTCGGCATAAAAGATGAAAGCGGCAAGCTGGTCGGCGTCATCACCGACGGCGACCTGCGCCGTCACATGACGGGCGACCTCTTGGCGCAACCGGTCGAAGAGGTGATGTCGCGCAATCCGCGGGTGATCAAGGGTGACGTCCTTGCCAGCGCCGCCATGGAATTCATGCAGGACCACAAGGTCACCGTGCTGTTCCTCGTCGACGAAGCGGGCGCACCGGCCGGCATCCTGCACATTCACGATCTGCTGCGCGCCGGCGTCGCCTGATCTTCGCTGATTTTCACCGGCTTCTGCCGGGGCGGCGGGTCGACGAAGGCGCCCGGTTCGTTGACGTCGTTGCGGTGCAGCCGCTCCGCGATCGCCTTGGCGCCGGCATCCGTACCCGCACGGGAATAGAAGTTCCCGCGCACCTGGATCGAAGCGGCCATCAGCCTGAACATTGCCCCGCTCAGCACCGGGTCCGGGGCTTCGGGCGCCGTCCAGAACGCGTCGAGCGGCTGCTGGTCGGTGAGACCGGCAATGTCGAAGACGGCCGTCCCCAGGACCTTCACGGGCTTGCCCTGCTTCAGAGCATGCAATCCGGCGGTGGAGTTGACCGTTACCATTCCGCAGCTGTGCTGCGTAAGCGAATCGAGATTGCCGCCGTCGAGATAGAGGACCCTGTCGCCGACACCGAGCGAGGCGGCCTTGTCCGAGGCGATCCTGCGCCAGGGGATCAGGCTGTTGTCGAGCGGGTGCACCTTGATGGCGAGACTGGTTCCTGCCGGCGCATGTCGCGCGAAAGAGGCAAGAATGCCGTCGATCGCTTCCCGCTGGCTGCTGAAGGGTGAATGCGCACGCAATTGATAGTCCGTTTCAAGTTGAAGCGGATAGACGAAATACGGCGCATTTTTCGCCGAAAGCGAGCGGATCAACGCATCCGCGCGCCGCTGCTCGCCTTTGCCGGCCGCCAGCCGCCGGATCCACCCGGCATATTCGGCGAGCGGATGAAAGATTCCGTGCCGGCGGTAGCCGGGAAAGAGGAAAGAGAAAAACACGTTCGGCAGGTTGTAGAGGAGGTCGTATGCCGCCTCTGCAAGAAAGCTCTGCCGGTAGCGCCGCTGCCAGTCGGGCTCGGGCAAGCCCGTTGCCGCTCGCAGGATTTGCGCGGGATCGACCGGAAAGTGCGAGTTGGACGACATGCCGCCACGCTCGAGAGTCAGCCAGTCCGGCCTGAGATAACCCATTTCGACCACGAAGACTCGGATGCCGGCTTTTCGCGCGGCAGCTGTGGCGATCCGGTGATAGGGGCGCTCTTCGCCGAGCAGGACGAGGTCGGTGACGGCGTGGCGGCGGATGAAGGCCTCGACATAGGCCGGCCACCGCGCCGACGAGCCGCGGTAGTTATGGGCGCCCCGGCGTCGCCAGAATATCTGGTCGCCGGGATTGAGGTTGATGCGTAGACAGCAATGGCCCAGAGCTTCGAGATGCCCGGCGACCTTGGCGAAGACCGGCGACGCCGGCCCCTGCAGGAACAGGAAGGTTCTTGGCGGCGCGGGATCGAAGGTCGTATCTGCTGTCATCGGGCGGATTTCCGGAAGACGCTGCTATTGCAGCGCGTCCTTGTGCAGATTGGCGTGCTTCAGCATGGAGCCGAGCAGGTTCCAGGGATCCTCGTCCTTCGCTCGCTTCGGGCTGTGGGCCGCAGCGCGCGCCTTGGCGAGCGGCACGATGAAATAATCCGTGCGGGGATCCGGGAAGGGATCCGCGAAGGATTTCAGAAGGGGTGCGTGGTCGCCGTAAAAGACGAACCAGACCGGCCGGTCGAGCTTGTTGAGGCCGTCGATCAGCTGCTTCAACGCAGCGTCAGACTGCTCGAGGATCGCCAGGTAGATATCGACGGGATGGGTGAGCGTACCGACGCGCCCCGGTTCCCAGGGGCCGTGATTGGCCATCGAGGCGACGAAGAAAAAGCCGCTCTCCTCTTCCGGCAGCTTCTCGACTTCGGCGAGCACGCGGGCTGCCAGCGTGGCGTCCGAGACATAAAGCCCGTCGCGCTCCGGTTTATGGTCGAAGGCATCGAGCATGGTAAGCTTCTCGAATCCGAGGAGCGGCATCGCCTTGTGCCGCAGGAAGAACGTCCGGTCATAGGGATGAATGAAATGCGTGCGCCAGCCGGCGCGCTTGAGCTTTCCGGGCCAGACGACATCGGCATAGTGCGCGGCACGAAGATAGGGATAGCTGGCATCGACGTGGATGTCGTCGGGCACAAGGCCGCTCAGGACGGCAAATTCGGTGCGCAGCGTGTAGCCGCCCTCGAAGACATTGCTCAACCGCCCCCATTGCACCGCCTGCTTGCGCAACCGGTCGACCGTCGGAAGCTTGATCGAATCGACACCGAAATGCCGCATGTCGATGAAGGACTCCGACTGCCATACGACGATCAGCGGGGCCTCCTCGTGGCCGATGAGGTCGTGTACCGCGGCGCGCAGTATTCCCGACAATTCGGCGACGATCTTGTCGCGCTTGACGCCGAGCCAGATGATGAAATGGAAGACGACGGAAGCGAAGGTACCGAAACGCACCGTGTTCTTCTTGACGTTGATCGCTTTCACCAGTCTCTGCACGAGGGCGGCCGTCGGGCGGTTCACCGGCCCGTAAAACAACAGGCCCCAGGGTCCGGCGGCGATCCCCACCATCATCAGAACCCAGAAGAGCCTGCTTCTTTCGGGCAGGATCGTCGGCTCGAAATACATGTAAAGTGCCGATACGCCGAACACGTAAAGGAAGGCGACGATCCAGAACACGATGTTCAGCGAGCTCGCATAGAAGATCGTCTTGTACTTGAAGACATCCGCGACCAGGGCAATATCGGAAAAGACCAGCGGCTCGCGGATGAACTTGAACTTCGCGCGGGAAATGCCGGTGAAAATGATGAAGAAACTCATCGTGCCGGCGGCGGCATAGAGGGGCCGCCACGAGATCGCGAAGAAGCCGGCAAAGACGAGCGCGATGACCGGCAGCCGGGCGAGACGGTCGATCCTGTCCTGATAGCGCCCGTATTTCGGTGCGTTCTTCCTGCGTTCGCGCGCCGGAAGGGCGAACCGGTCGGTATAGAAGATCACCGCGCAGGACAGCAGATAGCACCCGAGGGTCAAGGCTATCGGGTAGTCGTGCAGGTGGAAGGGAATGAGCGCCAAGCCGATACCTTTGAGCCATTTCACCGTCGCCGCCTCGGCAGAAGGCTTCTCCCGACACTTAAAGCCTAATATTGGCTGGCACAAGCATGGCCGGGGGCGCGGCCGTCACAGTCCACTGTTGCGCGCGATCGCCCGATCGAACCACCAATTGAGGAAAGGCCTGACCGCCGGCCCGAAGCGGCCGAGAAGATATAAGATCGCGCCGAAATAAATCTCGAATCGCCGCCGGTCGATCCCCTCGACGATCTTTCGCGCAACCGCCTCGGCCGTCCATGGGCGGACGGTTCCCATGATCAGGCTGGCCTCCTGCGGCCGGGCGGCAAGCTCCCTCGTGAATTGCGGCGTCACGGTATCGGGTGGAAAGCAGATCGATATGCCGACGTTGTGGACGCGTGCTTCGCTGCGCAATGCCTGGGCGAAGCCGCCGAGGGCGAACTTCGAGGCGCAGTAGGCCGTATAGCCGTAGATTCCGATCAGGCCGGCGCCCGAAGAGACCATCAGAATATGGCCGCTGCGCCGCTCCTTCATGTCCGGATAAACGGCGCGCACGGCATGTACCGTGCCCGAAAAGTTCGTTTCCATCTGTCGCTGGAAGGCCGCGCCCTGCATCGCCTCGAAGGACGCCGGTTCGACGACGCCTGCCGAGGTCACGAGAACGTCGCAGGGCCCGAACGTCTCCACACAGCGCAAGATCGCGGCCTCGATCTCCTCTCCTTTGGAGACGTCGGCGGCCTCGATGCGGACCGCTTCGGCTTCGAGGCCGTGTTCGGCCACCAGCTTCTGCGCTGCCTGTTCCAGAAGGTCGCGCGAGCGTGCGACAAGAGAGAGCCTCGCTCCCCGGGCCGCGTAGATCGAGGCGACCGCGAGGCCTATTCCGCTCGAGCCGCCGGTGATGATCACATGTGTCATGGACGCACCCGTTGGCGGCCCGCTTGCGGCGGCTCGTGGTCAGCGCGCCGAGAGCGCACTCAGCATCTTCTCGATATCGACGCCGCCGAGCCCGAAATTGCGGTCGGTAAGATCCTTCAGGCGTTCCGCCGTCAATGTGACGGTGCGGCGGATCTGCTCCTCCGTGTGGTCGCAGGTGATGAAGAAGCGCAAGCGCGCCTGTCCTTCCGGCACCGCCGGGTGGATGATCGGCAGCACGTTGACGCCGGCGGCGAGCAGGTCGTTCGAAAGCTGGACGGCGCGCAGCGAATCGCCGACGATCACGGGCACGACCGAAAAGCCGCCGCTCAACCCCGTATCGAGGCCGGCCTCCTTGGCGAGCTTCAGGAAAAGGCTGCCGTTGCGTCTCACCGCCGCCGTGCGTTCCGGTTCGCTTGCCAGGACGTCGAGGCTGGCGACCGCGGATGCGGCAAGCACGGGCGCGAGGCCGACGCTATAGACGAAGCCGCCGGCAGATGCCTTCAGGACGGCCGCCAGAGCGGCGCTTCCTGCTATGTAGCCGCCGCAGCTCGACGTGGTCTTCGACAATGTTCCCATCCAGATGTCGACTTCGTGCGGATCGGCCCCGAAATGTTCGGCAAGGCCCCTGCCGTGCCGGCCGAGGACCCCGAGCGAATGCGCCTCGTCGACCATCAGCCAGAAGCCGTATTCGGCCCTGAGCTTCAGAAGCGCCGGCAGATTGGCGACGTCGCCGTCCATCGAGTAGATGCCCTCGACGATCACCAGGATGCGCCGGTAGTCACCGGCGACGGTGCGCAGGACATGTTCGAGATCCGCGGTGTCGTTGTGCTTGAAGAAGCGGCGTGCCGCGCCTGAAAGCTTGATCCCGGCGAGCGCGCTGTTGTGGATGAACTCGTCGTGGATGACGAGGTCCTTCGGCCCCATCAGGCAGCTGATTGCGGCGACATTGGTCAGGTAGCCGCTTACGAAACAGACGGCGGCATCGACGCCGTAGAACTGCGCGATCTTTTCTTCGAGCTCCACATGCTGCGGCCGTTCGCCGGCGACGAGGCGGCTTGCCGACGCGGAAATCCCGAAGCCGGCGATCGTCTCGCGCGCACGTTCGAGGACGTGAGCATGCCGGTTGAGCCCGAGATAGTCGTAGGAGGCGAAGTTGATCAGCTTGCGGCCATCGATCATCGTCGTCGCACCGGCTGCCGTCTGATGCGGTCGGTAGAACGGGTTGGCGATGCCGAGCTGCTCGCTGGCGATCTTCTGGGTAAGGACCTGCTTATATTCGGGCAGATCCTCGAAACGCGCCTGCTGGCGACGCGGAGCCGGCGGCAGCTCCCGCTCCGAGCGCGCCATCCGGTTGCGCTCGGACGATTGATGCGTGTTCCGCATCCTGTCCAGCAAACTCTCCTTGAGCGTGCTGTTCATCTTCGGGAAAGTCTGGCCGTTTCCGTCGCTGCTCATTGGCTCAGTGCTTTTTCCTTGTCCGCTCCGACATGGCGTTGCGCAAGTTCCGTGACGAGCTTGTCGTCCCCGGCCTCGGTCTCGTTGCCCTGATCGCGCTTGCTTACCTTTTCATGGAGCTTGCGTGCAATGTCACCGACAGTGGTATTATCCGCGACGCCGCTCAAAGGCATGTCGAAGCCGGTGTTCTGCTGGAAACTCATGCCGAGTTCAACCGCCATGAGGCTGTCGAGGCCGATCTCCTTCAATATTTTTCCGCGAGTGACCGTATCCTTCGACACGCGGAGGATGGCGGCGATCTCGCTCGCAACCAGATCGAAGAGGATGTCCTCGGCCTCTTGAGGGGATTTGCCCTCGATCATCGCGACGAGGTCCATCTTCGTGCCTTCGGCGCCTGTGGCATGCTGATCGGCGCTGCGCAGGATCACCTCGAAGAGCGCGTTGCGGGCGACCGGCAGATTCCGCGCAGCTGTCCAGTCGATCTCGGAAATCATCACGACGGCCGCGTCGACCGTGCCCGGATCCGCGGCGATGTGGTTCTCCACCATGTCGAGCGCCACCTGGGCCTTCAACGCCGTTTTGCCTATGCGCTTGGCGAGCAGGTCGTTGACGTCGGCGTTCTGCGTCAGGTAGCCGGCATCGGCAATCGCGCCGAAGCCGACGGCGAGCCCTGACAGGCCCTCCTGGCGCCGTGCACGGGCAAGGCCTTCGAGATAGCCGTTGGCGGCGACATAGTTCGCCTGGCCGGGATTGCCGACCAGCGTCGTCGCCGAGGAGAACAGGATGAAGTTGTCGAGCCTGTCACCACGGGTAAGGCGATCGAGGATTGCCGCGCCCTTGGCTTTCGTGTCGATGACAGGCCGGTTGCGTTCGCGGCTCAGATTGCTGATCAGCGCATCGTCGAGCACCATCGCCGCGTGAACGACGGAGCGAAGCGGTGCTTCCGAACGAAGCGTCGCCAGAAGCGTCTCCACGGCCGCGGCATCCGTGATGTCGCAAGCGTGGACCGAAGCCGCAACGCCGCCATTTTGCCAGCGCTCGATCATCGCGTGCGTTTCCGCATCCGGCTGGCCTCGGCGGGAGCAAAGCGCAATCCGGCGGGCGCCTTTCTCGACGAGCCAGTTGGCGGCGACGAGGCCGAAGCCGCCGATGCCGCCGACGACGAGATGGACGCCGTCCGGGTCGACCTTCATACCCCTTACAGCCTTCGCGGTCACCTCGTGCCTGCCGGCAACGGGCGGCAGCACCACGATCTTGCCGATATGCCCGGCATTCTGCATCAGCCGGAAGGCATTGCCGATTTCATCGTAATCGAAGGCGCGATAGGGAAGCGGCGTGAGCTTGCCTTCCTCGAAGAGCGCTCCGATCTCCATGAAGATGCGCCTGGTCAGATCCGGCGCATTCACCAGCAGCTGATCGGCGTCGATGCCGAAATAGCTGACATTGCGGCGAAACGGCCTGAGCCCGATCTTGCTGTCGGCGTAATAGTCGCGTTTGCCGAGCTCCAGGAACCGGCCGAAGGGTTTCACCAGCGAGAGGCTCTGCTCCATCGCCTCGGCGAAAAGCGAGTTGAGCACGAGGTCGACGCCTTCCCCGCGGGTGACCGAACGGACATCGTCGACGAAGCCGAGCGAACGCGAATCGAACACATGATCGGCGCCGAGCATCGTCAGGAAGCGCCGCTTTTCGCGCGTTCCCGCCGTGGCGATGACCTTGGCGCCCTTGAGCTTTGCGACCTGGAGCGCGGCGAGGCCGACGCCGCCGGCAGCACCGTGGATCAAAATCGTCTCTCCAGCCTGAATGCGGCCGAGTTCGACAATGGCGTAATAGGCGGTAAGGAAGGCGACCGGCAAGGTGGCCGCGGCCACCGGGCTCATCGCTCGGGGCAGCTTGGCAATGCCGGCGCGCGCGACGACCGCATGAGTCGAGAAGGCGGCGGAGGCGATCGCCATCACCGCATCGCCGACCGCGAGATCGTCGATCCCTTCGCCGACGGCGACCACGTGGCCGGATAGTTCCATGCCGATCGTCGCCCCGGCGAAGCCGTCTTCCAACGCCTCTTCAGGCAACAGGCCCATGGCCCACATCACGTCGCGGAAATTCAAGCCGGTTGCCGCGACGGCGACGACGACCTCGCCGGGGCCCGGGTCCGGTACGCTCGCCTCTTCCCAGGCGATGCTTGCAACCTGCGAACTGACGCGCTGGCGAATGGTCGCGGCCGCGAAGGCGCTGGTTTTCCCGTCGGCCTTGTTCGTTGCGCCGGGTACGGCCCGAAGCTCCGAAAGCAGGCCCGTCTTCTGGTCCAGCAGCCATTCCCGGTTCTGTCCCGAAACCGTCAGCAGGGAAAGCGCTGCGGCAAGCATATCCTTGCGGGCGACGTCGGCAGCGCCGGCAACATCGAGCGCATGAATGTCGATGAACTCATATTCGTTCTGAAGGACGCGGGCGAAGGCCCACAATCCGGAATTCAGCCCGGAGCTCGCCGAGGCTGACAGGGGAGCGCCGCCCGGGGCCACGAGCACGAGGCGCGGCCGGTCGTCGCCTTCCGGCTCGACGCCGGCGAGATGCTGTTTCAAGGCCTCGGCAAAGGCGCTGAGCGCCAATACGCGCGTCTGCAACAGGTCCGAACCGTCGCCGCCGGCGCGCTCCGCCTCAGACGTGAAAACCGCGCGCAACGGTCTGTCGCCCAGGGCTTCGAGGGCTGCACGGAGCGTCGCCATGTCTGCGGCAAGGTCGCCTGGCACCCGGACGGGAGTGGCACTTCTTCCACCGGCCGCGACCGGTTTCGGGGCAGTGGCAGTCTCGATCAGCAGATAGGGTGTCGCGGCTTCGCCCGGCTCGGCGCCTGAGCTTGCCGCCGCCGTGCCCCGGGCCTCGATCAGGATGGTGTTCCCATGCGGGCGTTCGCGATCCGTCACGACCACGTCGCCGAGGTCGAGATCTGCGAGACACTTCTGCCAATGGGGTACGGCAGCGATCCTGCCGATCGGGAATTCTGCCGTCTGGCTGCGCTCGAACCATCCGCCCGAGAGACCCAAGGCGAAATCGGCGAAGATCGACGGCGCGCTTACGGCCGCGACGAGCCCGCTTCCGGTGAGCATCGAGCGAAGGGCGGTGCGCACCCCGCTCTCCTCTTCGATCAGCTGGTAGAGATTGTCCGAAGCGCTGACCGCGAGGTCGAACGGCCCGATATCTGCGAATTCGCTCTTCTTCAGAACGCGCACATGCGCATCCTCCTCGAAGGCGATTTCCAGACCCCGTTGTGCATTGTCGCGCGGCTCGAAAATGGAAAGTACCGCACCGTTGCGCGCCGCGAGATCGGCCAGCCGGCGGCTGAAGCCGGCAGAGACGCTGCCGAGTTCGACGAGCCGCAGACGGGCGCCTGCCGGCTGCGCAGCGAGAATGCGTTCGACCGTGTGAAGCACCTGGTCCATGCGCGACCGGCTCGCCACGGAATGCACGGCCTGATGGTCGAGCGTCGCTTCGCTGACGAAACCGGCATTGAACGAAGCCGCGTCGTCACCTGCAGGTAGGGGAGCAAGCAGCGCGTCGAGACGGCTGAGCGCTTCCGCATAGGCGTTGTTGACGAGCACCGCTTCGACCGCACGGTCGGGGCGGTCGCCATAGAGCTCCCCAAGGATCTCCGGCACGGTCGGAAGCGTGAATTCCCGTGCGACCTTCCAGTTGCCGTTCTGATGTTCGCAAAGACCGGCATCCTCCAGCGTCAGGAGGCAGCTCGTCAGGAAGCACTGGAAAGCGAAGTCCCCGGGCAGCGCGTCGGCTCGCACTGTGGCGGTCCCCTTGCCGAGCTTCAGGGCAATTTCCTGGCAGGCGCGATAGATGGCCGCGTTGAAGAGCAGGGTCGCGTTGTCGACGCCATCGCCATCTATCGGCTCGGCCAGCGTCGCAGGCATGGCCGTCGCAACTTTCATGCCGGGCACGGTCGCGTTGGACAGAACTGCCTCATAATGGAAGGACAGGCCTTCAAGCGTCTTGTGCTTGCGCAGATAGGTACGGCGGAAGCGGCAATCCTCGAAATGTGCGATCGCGACGCCGGTCTCGTCGAAGAAATGGAACCGTGCCTTGATCGAGTTGGCGCTGACCCGCTCGATCTCGATCGTCGCGCGAGCGATCGCCCGGCCGGCATTGACCACGCGTACGGAGCCGAAACGGACAGGAATATAGGGGGCGCCGCCCCTGTCGCCGGTGAAACGGTCGAAGAGCGCGACCAGGCCGTGGAAGGTCGCGTCGACCGAGATCGGATGAAGGGCGTAGGTGACGTGGGGGTGCCCCGTCGCCTGAGGATGCTTCAACTCGACGTCGATGAGCCGGTCGCCATAGGCCACGGCTTTGGAGAGAAGCTGGAATTGCGGGCCGTAGTCCAGCCCGAACTGCTTCGCCGTTTCATAGGCCTTGGCCGCCGTCACGGTCGCCGTCTTCGCCAAGCCTTTGGTGGACGGACAGCCGTTGCTCGTCGTCGGCAAGGGCTTGCGGCTTCGCGCGACGGCATGCACCGTCCAATCGTCCTCCGAGAGACGTTCGCGCGACCGGATCTCGATGTCGCCGGTCTCCGGCGACAGGATGGTCGAGAGTTCCATGATCCGGCTGTCGCTCAGTTCGAGCGGGCGGACGATCTCCAGATTGGTGATCTCGACCTCGTCGCTGCCGTGATATTGCTGTGCGGCGGAAACGGCGATTTCGATGAAACCGCTGCCCGGGAGGATCGCCTTGCCGTCGACCACGTGTTCGGCGAGGTCAGGAAAGAGATTCGCGTCGACGTGGTTTTTCCAGCTTCCCGCATTGGGGTCGCCGCGCCAGCCGTTGAGACGATAGGGCTTTGCGGAGCGTCCGAAGAGATCCGTCGCATCGGTCGTGACTGCCGGCCGCAGCTCTACCGGCTCGAAGGGCAGCGCGGGCAGTTCGATGAATGCATCCCGCTTGCCATAGACACGCGACCGGTCGACGGCGGCACCGTGGGCGACTGCGCGCGCCATCGATGCCGAGATCGGATCGTGGCCGTTCTCGCCGGCATCGCGCAGCAGTGTCGCCACCACCGAAGCCGGCACCGCCGCCTGCTTGATCGTCTCCTTGACGTAAGATCCGAGAATGGGACGCGGCGAGATCTCGATGAACAGCGTGCAGCCGAGATCGAGCGCGGCCTCGGCAGCGGCCTGGAAACGCACCGGCTCGCGAACGTTCTTCCACCAGTAGTCGGGATCGAGCGCAGTCCCGTCGAGCGCGGCACCCGTGACGGTCGACAGATAGGCCAGCTCCGTCCGGCGGGGGGCGATATCAGGGATGTCGGCGAGAAACGCCTCTTTCGCCCGATCGATGATCGGATGATGGAACGGATAATTGATGTCGAGGATCTGAACCGGGATTTTAGCCTTGCGCGCAGCGTCGCGGAACGCCGAAATCTCGTTCGCCGGACCGGAAATCGTCACCGAATTGTGAGCGTTGATGGCTGCGACGCAGACATCGTCGAGCCCGCGCTCCGCCGCGAAGGCCTTGGCTGCCTGCTCGCCCAGCATAACGGCAGCCATCGTGCCCTGGCCGGCCAGAAGGTCCTGGTGCAGCGATCGTTTGGCGACGATCGACACGGCGTCGACGAGGGACAGCGCCCCTGCCGCATAAGCGGCAGCGATTTCGCCGACCGAATGACCGAAGACGGCGGTCGGCTTGATGCCCATGGCCACGAGCGAGTCGGAGAGCGCGGCCTGTATCGCGAAAAGCAGCGGCTGGGCCACCTTCGTGTCCGCGAGCTTCCTGTCGAGTCCAGGGTCGGTCAGGAGATCGGTGAGAACGATATCCGAATGGAACCTGAAAAGGGCGCTGACCGAGGTGAACGACTGACGGAAGTGCAGATTCTCGCGGAACGCCTCGACACCCATGCCGGCCCATTGCGAGCCGTTGCCGGAGAAGACGAAGGCGACCTTTGCTTCCTTCGCTGACGCTTCGCCCGTCTCTCCGATATCGGAGCCGGGCTTTTCCAGGTGGTTGGCAATTGCCCGGACGATATCTTCGGGATGATCGCTGCGTGCCGCGAACCGATGGCGCATATGCGTCCGGTTGGCGCCGGAGGCGGCGACGATCGCGCGCGTCTCTTCCTTCGTCGCGCCCGCAAAGGCGGCCTTATAGTCTCTGAGCAGGTTTTCGAGGCTCGACGCGGTATGGGCGCTTGCCAGAAACACGTGGCCCGCCGGAGAGGTCGCAGCCTTTTCCGCCTGTGCCGGATCCGGATCGCTGATGACGACATGGGCGTTGGCGCCGCCGAAGCCGAAGGAATTGATGCCGGCGAGCCGCGCCCGCTTGCCCTTCAGCAGCTCGATCGGATTGGCCGTCACGCGGACATTGAGTCCGTCGAAGTCGATCTGTTCGTTCGGCGTCTCGAAATGCAGCGAGGCCGGCAGATAATTGTTCTCCAGAGCCAGAACCGCTTTCAGCATCCCGAACAGGCCGGAGGCCGGCTCGGTATGGCCGATATTGGACTTTATCGAGCCGATCGGCACCGGAGCCCGGCGCTTCGCGCCGATGACCGTGCCGATGGACCATACCTCAGCCGGGTCGCCGACCTTCGTGCCGGTACCGTGGCCTTCTACGAAAGCGACCTGGTTGGCGTCGATGCCGTTGCCTTCGTAGATCATCCTCAGCAGATTGGCCTGCGCCTCGCGCGAGGGCAGCGAGATGCCGTTGGTGCGGCCGGCCGAATTGACGCCGGTGGCGACGATCCGCGCATAGCTCCGGTCGCGCTCGCGTTGCGCCCGGTCCGTGCGGCGCAGGACGAAGACGACGCCGCCCTCGGCGCGCACATAGCCGGCGCCGTCGTTGTCGTAGGCGCGGCAGAGCCCTTCGGGCGAGAGCATGCGCGCCTGTGCGAAGCCGACGAAGGGAAGCGGGTGGGCGAGGATATTGACGCCGCCGACGATGGCCGTGTCGATCTCTCCGGCGTTCAGCGCCCGCATTGCCTGATCTAGGGCTACGAGCGAAGAGGAACAGGCCGTGTCGACGGTCATGCTCGGACCGCTCAGGCCGAAGACGTGGGAAATACGGTTGGAGACGATCGACAGCGTGTTGCCCGTCATGAAGTAGGGGCCGGCGGCAGCCGGGTCGTCGACCGTGAGATTGGCGTGATCGAGGCTGGAGGCCCCGACATAGACGCCGACGTTTTCACCGTGCAGCGAGGCGACGGAAATATTGGCGTCCTCGAGCGCACGCCAGGCGAGCTGCAACAGAACCCGCTGCTGAGGGTCCATATACATGGCCTCGCGCTGCGACATCCCGAAAACGGCGGGATCGAAATCGTAGATATGGTCGAGGACGCCGGCGGCAAAGGAATAGGTCTTGCCGGGCGTGCCCATGACCGGATGCCAGAATCGCGCAAGGTCCCAGCGGTCCGAAGGGACGCGGGTCACGGTGCACTTGCCCTGACGAAGGATTTTGAACAGCGCCTGCGGAGATTTCGCTCCCGGGGCAAGGCATGCACGCCCTATGATTTCAACCGTCATGTAAGATCGAACGCTCTGAACTGCCGTTAAAATTGTCTTAGCCCATTGCAAGGTCAAACGTAAATTGCAATCGGCGACATTCCTGCTCTGTAGGTATCCCCGGGTTTATCCCCTGCGCTGTATTAGTGAGCTTTTAACTCATAGTGCCTAGCTTTCAACCCCGAAGGGCTAGATATACGTCTCCTGCGTTCCGTCCAATACAATTACCGCGACGGTTCGTAACCAAGATCGAGGCGGTATGGCCGGAAGAGCGCAGTCTCGATTATTTTGCCGGCTGTCGCGGCGAGGTGGCTTGTTGTGGGACGGCCTTTGTGCTTTTCAGAGACCGGCGGATTCCCTGCCGGGAAAATGCGGCGCAGATATCTGTATGGAATCATTGCTGCGCCGAACACGGAGTGTCGTAGTGAAACGAGTGACTGCCCTTCTGCTTTGTACCGCGCTTGCGGGATGCCAGGCCGTGCCGGGCGAGGGCCCTCTGACAACCGATATCGTTTCGGATGCCGGCCAGTCCGGCTCGGAGATCGGCAGAAGGAACGCGACGGTATTTGATATTGTAGATGTCGATGGCCAGTCGGCGCGGCTCGTTTCCGAATATGTTTCCACAACCCTCAGCCGCCGCTTCGGCATTGGCGGCGGCGTCGGTCAGGTGGTCATCGGCATTGGCGACCAGTTGAAGGTCACGATCTTCGAGGCGGGCAGCGACGGACTGTTTTCCACAACTGAATCGAAGCAGACGAGCATCGATCTCGTCGTCCAGCCCGATGGCAAGGCTGCAATTCCTTATGTCGGATCGGTCCGCTTTGCCGGCCTGACGCTCGAGCAGGCGCGCCAGGCGATCCTCGATGCATTGAAACAGAAGGCCGTCGAGCCGGATGTGATCGTGACGTCGACGTCGACGGCGTCGCGCATCGTCACGGTCTCCGGCGCCGTCGGCCGTCCTTCGGTCGTCCCTCTCAATCTCGTCAGCGAGACGATCAACGAGGTCATCGCGAAGGCGGGCGGCCCATCGGCGCAGCCCTACGAGACATATGTGACCCTCGTGCGCGGCAAGAAGACCGGCACGGTCCTGCTGAAATCGATCATCGAGAGCCCGTCGGAAAACATTCACGTAAAGCCGGGCGACCAGATCTTCGTGACGCGCGATCCGCGGACCTTCACCGTGCTCGGCCAGGTCCGCGCAAATCAGCGCGTCGAATTCGGCGCCAACGATCTCAACCTGCTCGAGGCCGTGGCGCTCGCGGGCGGCGGCTCGGATCGGACGGTGGATGCCAAGGGTTACTTTGTCTTCCGCTACGAGGAGCCGGACATCGTCATGAGCCTGCTTGGGCAGGAGCGGTTTCACAAGCTGCTGAGCAAGGGCATGAAGGCCGACCGCGTCGGGCGCTACCCGGTCGTCTACCGGTTCGACATGACGAAACCGGACAGCCTCATTGTCGGTCAGACCTTCCCGGTCAAAAATCGCGACGTCATCTATGCCTCGCGCCATCCTTCTGTCGACATCACGAAATTCCTCGATTTCGTCGCAAGGCCGATCGGTATCGTCAATTCCGGCGTGAACGTCGCCGACAATCTCAGCGATTTGAACAACTGATCTTGGGGCGCGCGACACCGGGCGTCGGTCCGGTGTCGACGCGGTTGCCGCTGAACGCTTTCGGCCGGCATGAATTAAGATCTTATAATCAATCACCTTTATAAGGTTCGCCCGTTCGCCGCGAGAATCACGTCACGAGCGCCGAACGTGCTTGCCGCGGTGCGCGTTCTATGGTTGATCTGGTTAGAGCGGGATGAGGAAAGGTGTATGCGGTTTTCCGCCCGCATCCGGCTCTAACTAATTAGAATCGATCACGTTCGTGACCTAGGTCGATCCGACCTGAACCATCGTGATCGAGATCGATTGTTGATGGCCGATGCGGCTCGGCCGGATTGCGAGAGGCAATGCCTGACGACGCCCTGATCGTTATCGACTTGCAGAACGACTTCTGCCCCGGCGGCGCTCTCGCGGTCGAGGGCGGCGATGAGATCGTGCCTGCCGTCAATCGCCTCATCGACGCGTCGCCGCATGTCGTCCTGACCCAGGACTGGCACCCGGCCGACCATTCGAGTTTCGCCTCGACGCATCCGGGCAAGGCTCCGTTTCAGACCGTGGCGATGCCTTATGGAGAGCAGACGCTCTGGCCCGAGCATTGCGTCCAGGGGAGCCCCGGTGCCAATTTTCATCCCTCCCTGCGATGGACCTCGGCGGAACTGGTCATACGCAAGGGCTTCCGCCGCGAGATCGACAGTTATTCCGCCTTTTTCGAAAACGACCACCGGACCCCGACCGGACTTGCCGGTTACCTGCGCGAGCGCGGCATAAAGAGCGTGACGCTTTGCGGCCTGGCTACCGATTTCTGCGTTGGCTTCTCGGCACTCGATGCGGTCGCTCAGGGCTTTTCGACGTCGGTGGTGCTCGGTGCCTGCCGCGGCATCGATCTGAACGGCTCTCTCGCGGCCATGACCCTGCGCATGCGCGATGCCGGCGTCCGGCTGATCTAGTCGCCCCGGGACGGGGAAGCGCGGCATCGGCCGCATCCCCGCCCGGACTTAGGATATCGACCACGATCGCCTCGCCACAGAGCGGGTCATGACGGTCCAAGAGGAGCGTATTGCAGATGCCAAAGACCGATATCGCGCGACGGGTCTATAACCATACCTGGAAGCTCGATCCGATCGTCCGCAGCCTGCTGGATACGGATTTCTACAAGCTTTTGATGCTGCAGATGATCTGGCAGCTCTATCCGGGCGTGGACGCGACCTTTTCGCTGATCAACCGCACGAAGACGGTACGCCTTGCCGACGAGATCGACGAGCAGGAACTGCGCGACCAGCTCGACCACGCGCGCGGCCTGCGCTTCACCAAGAAAGAAATGATATGGCTCGCGGGTAACAGCTTCTATGGCCGCACGCAGATCTTCTCGCCGGAATTTCTGGCCTGGCTCGCAAAATTCCGCCTTCCGGAATACGAGTTGTCGCGTCGTGACGGCCAGTTCGAACTGACGTTCCGTGGCCGCTGGGCCGAGACGACGATGTGGGAAATCCCCGCGCTCGCGATCATCAACGAGTTGCGCTCGCGCGCGGCGATGAAAGGGCTCGGCCCGTTCACGCTGGACGTCCTCTATGCCCGCGCCAAGGCCAAGATGTGGTCGAAGGTCGAGCAGCTGCGCGAGCATCCGAACCTGCGCATCTCCGACTTCGGCACGCGCCGGCGGCACAGCTTCCTATGGCAGCGCTGGTGCGTCGAGGCGCTCAAGGAAGGCATCGGCCCGTCCTTCACGGGATCCAGTAACGTGCTGCTGGCAATGGACAACGACCTGGAGGCGGTCGGCACCAATGCGCACGAGCTGCCGATGGTGGCCGCGGCGCTTGCCCGCAACGACCGCGAGCTTGCGGCCGCGCCCTACAAGGTTCTGCAGGACTGGAACCAGCTCTATGGCGGCAACCTCCTGATCGTGCTCCCGGACGCGTTCGGGACGGCCGCCTTTCTCAGGGATGCGCCCGACTGGGTGGCGGACTGGACCGGCTTCCGGCCGGACAGCGCCCCGCCCATCGAGGGAGGCGAGAAGATCATCGCCTGGTGGAAGAAGATGGGCCGAGACCCACGGGAGAAGCTCCTGATCTTCTCCGACGGCCTCGACGTCGACACGATCATCAAGACCTATTGCCACTTCGAAGGGCGCGTGCGCATGAGCTTCGGCTGGGGAACCAACCTCACAAATGATTTCGCCGGCTGCGCTCCGACCGAAATCAAGGGCCTCAACCCGATCTCCATCGTGTGCAAGGTCAGTGAGGCCAATGGCCGCCCGGCCGTCAAGCTCTCGGACAACCCGCGCAAGGCGACGGGGGATCCGGCCGAAGTCTCGCGCTATCTGAAATTCTTCGGCAGCGAGGATTTCGTGGAGCAATCCGTACGGGTGTGACGCGGGAAGAAGCCGGCGTCTGCGGCTTCCAATCCCTCAATCATATGACTTATTGCGGTACCTCACTATTTCCTTGAATTTCCCCCCGATTGCCCCATGATGAGGTCGTTGAGGTACACCTTGGGAGGGGTTCGTGCGTCAGGCCTATTCTCCGGATGACGTGGACGTCATGCGCGGAGCGCTCGATATCTGGTGCGCTCTGCACAATGTCGGCAGGGATGGTGTGGAGGCCAACAGGGCCGCCAAGCGCATTCTCGACCTGATGGACACGAAGAAGTGTTCCTGCGACGAACTTCTGGCTCAGCTGGGAGATTTCGGCCCGGAGCAGCGTCGCCGCGTTTCATGACGCATGTCCCCGTGCGAGCTTTGCGCGCCTGACAAGGCGGCCTCTTTCATCGTGGTATCGATGAGGTGATTTCGTGCGAGACGGCGGCATTCGCCTCCGGGCGATAGCTGGACAGCGCAAAATGCAGGATGCCGCTGACTGTGATGGACAGGGCGAGAACCGCGACAGTGACGCCGAGACCCGATTTGATCATGTCCATCTTCTCCGATCGTTGCTTGGTTGCACGTGCGAAAGACCGCGGAATAGAGTTATTCCTGTGGCGCCGGTCGGACTGTTCCCCGAGGAACGGAGAATATGGTTAACAATCTCCTGACCGTGGCGGGCATGCCACGCCACCTGAGGCTTTCAATTGCTTCTCTTCCCTGAATTTTTTCCGATTGACCTTGCCATCGTTGTAAGCCCTAGAACTTGAAAATCGGGTTGCAGCGGCGAAGTTCGCCCGTTGTGGCCGCGCCACACTCGATGCGCCTTGCGCGTCAACGTGAGCTGAAGATTGAAAATTTTGGGCCCGATAATAGGCATTGAACATGGGCATGCTTCGAATCACGACGCAGAAGCTGTTGATTCTGTTCCGCCTGGTGATTTTCGTGTCACTGGCGGCATATGCATTGCCGAGTTCCTCCGCAGCCATGCACGGCGACTGGTCCCAGTCTGAAATTGCGCAGTCGCGCGATCATTCCGATATGGCGAGCGGCGCGCATTCGCACGGCGATCAGGACTCCTCTGCCGAAGGCGACCAGAAGCCCGCGAAGCAGCAATGCTGTAAAGACGTTTGTGCCGGCATGGCGATTCTGGCGGGGACCGACGCTATTGGCAGACCCCGCCTATCCCCCGTCCGGGAATTCGTCGACGAGGCCGGGACCACGGGCGAATTGCCGCTGCTGCACCGCCCCCCAAGCGCCTGAATAGGATGCGCCCGTCCGCTTGACGGGTCGAACGCGTGTTCGCGAGCAAGCCTTGCTCTCGAGCGCTGCCGCAATCTCCTATTCGGATAAATCCATGAAACATCTGCTTTTCGTGGCCGTCCTGCCGCTTTTTGCGAGCGGTTGCGCCGCCATCTTGCCTCCCGATGTGATCGCCTCGGGCGAACTCCCGGCCAGCGATGCCGGGGTGCGCCCCGTTGCCTATACGAGTCCTGTCGCGGGCTATACGGACCGCAGGGCCGTCGATCCCAAACCATGGCGCGACCAGAATGATGCGCAGGCTCCGAAAGGAGGCGGATCATGATGAAAGCCAAGATGAGACTGGCGGCGACGCTCGCACTGCCGCTGGTGCTCGGCGGCTGCGTTACGGCTGGCGAGTACGCAGTTAAGAATGCCGGATTTTCCCTGGTCGCGGCGACAACGGCCGAAGCCGCCGGCAAGCAGACCGTGTGGGTGCAGAACCAGGAACAGGCCCGATCCGTCTCCAAGCGGGTGAAGGCGCTGATGGCGAAGAAGTCGATCGACGTCGAGACGGCAGTCCAGGTCGCGCTGCTCAACAACAAGGGGCTGCAGGCGGCCTATGCCGATCTCGGCGATTCCGCGTCCGACGCCTGGCAGGCGACAATGCTCGTCAACCCGACCGTGGGTGTCGGGCTGACGGGCATCGGCACGCCGGGGCTTACGGCATTCCGGACGGTCGAGAGCGCGATCGTCTCCAATATTCTTGCGCTCGTCACGCGCGACAGGAATATCGCGCTCGCCGACACCGAGTTCCGGAAGGCGCAGTTGGATGCCGCTTCGCGCACCTTGCAGCTTGCTTCCGAGACGCGGCGCGCCTGGATCAATGCCGTAGCGGCTTGGGAAACGGTGGGCCAGCTCAACCGGGCGCAGGCGGCGGCCGACGCAGCGTCCGCGCTTGCCGAAAAGCTCGGGGAGAGCGGGGCCATGACAAAGGGGGCGCAGGCCCGCGAGCATGTCTTCTACGCCGAACTGGCGGGAGAGGGGGCCAAGGCGCGGCTCCAGGCGCGTCTGGCCAAGGAGGAACTGACGCGGTTGATGGGCCTCTGGGGTTCGGACGTCAAATTCCAGGTGCCGAACCGGCTGGCTCCCCTGCCGAAGGGTCTGATGAAGCGCGACCAGATCGAGGCGGAAGCTCTGCGGCGGCGGGTCGATCTCCAGATTGCGAAGCTCGATCTGGAGGCGACGGCCAGATCCTACAATCTGACCGAGGCCACCCGCTACGTCACCGACCTCAACCTCCTCGCCGGCTTCGAGACCGAGCGGGCAAAGGAGGACGGCGACATCTCGTCGGAGACGACGGGCCGGGCCGATCTCGAATTCGTCATTCCCATCTTCGACAGCGGCAAAGCGCGCATGCGCAAGGCCGAGCTCGCCTATATGCGGGCGGCGAACCTTCTCGCCGAAAAGGCCGTCAATGTCCGCTCGGAAGCACGCTCGGCCTATCAGGCCTACCGCGCCAACTACGACATCGCCCGGCACTACCGCAGCAGCGTCGTGCCGCTGCGCACCGAAATCGAGGAACAGTCACTCCTCACCTACAACGGGATGATCACCAGCACCTTCGAACTGCTCGCCGACAGCCGCGAAAAGGTCAATGCGATCCTGCTCGCGATCAATGCCAAGCGCGACTTCGGGCTGGCCGAGGCGGATCTGGCTCCGGCGATCTACGGCGGGGGCGCGGCCTCCCGCGAAACCGAGGTCGCGGCGGCCGCCGAAAACGGCGAATGAGAAAGGCACGCAAAATGTTCAACAGACGACAGTTACTCGGCGCGAGCGCCGCACTGGTTTCCACCGCCGCCTGGGCGAAAACGTCGAATATGGGCCTGCCCGAGGCGGCATTCATGGAGACGGCGGATACGCAAGCCCCCGTCCGGCCTTCCTCCGGGCCTGACTACAACCCGGTGGTGACCATCAACGGCTGGACCGCACCCCACCGGATGAACAGCGGCGTCAAGGAGTTCCATCTCGTCGCCGAGCCGGTCGAGCGCGAGATGGCGGAGGGCATGACCGCCTATCTCTGGGGCTATAACGGCCAGTCGCCAGGTCCGACGATCGAGGCGGTCGAAGGCGATCGGGTCCGCATCTTCGTCACCAACAAGCTGCCGGAGCCGACGACGATCCACTGGCACGGCATGATCCTGCCATCCGGCATGGACGGCGTCGGCGGGCTGTCGCAGCCGCACATCCCGCCCGGCAAGACTTTCGTCTACGAGTTCGATCTCGTGAAGTCGGGCACCTTCATGTACCACCCGCATTCCGACGAGATGGTGCAGATGGCGATGGGGATGATGGGCTTCTTCGTGATCCACCCCAAGGATCCGAAATTCATGCCGGTAGACCGGGATTTCGTGTTTCTGCTCAACGCCTACGACATCGAGCCGGGCTCCTACGTGCCGCGTGTCATGGAAATGACCGACTTCAATATGTGGTGCTGGAACAGCCGCATCTTCCCGGGCATCAGCCCGCTGGTCGTTTCCAGGAACGACCGCGTGCGCGTGCGGGTCGGCAATCTCACCATGACCAACCACCCGATCCACATGCACGGCTACGACTTCGAGGTCACATGTACCGACGGCGGCTGGGTCCGAGCGGAGGCACGCTGGCCGGAGGTCAGCATCGACATTCCGGTCGGCGCCATGCGCGCCTACGAATTCGACGCCAAATACGCGGGCGACTGGGCGATCCACTGCCACAAGTCGCACCACACGATGAACGCCATGGGACACGACATCCCGACCTTTATCGCCGTCGACAAAAAGGAGGTCGCGGAAAAGATCCGGAAGGTCCACCCGGAATACATGCCGATGGGTACGGCCGGCATGTCCGACATGGGCAAGATGGAGATGGAGATTCCCGAAAACACCATACCCATGATGACCGGCTGGGGTCCGCACGGGCCGATCGAAATGGGCGGCATGTTCTCCGTCGTCAAGGTGCGCGAGGGCATCTCGGCGGACGATTACTCCGATCCCGGCTGGTACGAAAACCCGCCCGGAACGCAGGCCTGGGAGTGGACGGGCGAGCTTCCGGACTGGACCAGGGCCGATGACGCAAAGACGCGGATCACGCCGAAGCACTCCAAACACGGATGATAGCGCATGACGATCTTCAACCAACCGATCCGTCTCGCCCCCGGAAGGTCGGGCGAGATCGTCTGGAAATTCACCAATGCCGGCGCTTTCAAGATCGCGTGCCTGGTGCCGGGTCACTACGACGCGGGCATGCACGGCGACGTGACTGCCGCACGGAAATAAATCCTCAGGAAAGGGTCTCACATGAAAACGACTGTCAAATTCACACTGGCCTTCGCCCTCGCTCTCGGCACGGCCTACGGCGCCATCACCGGCGACTTCACCAAAGCCACCGTCAAGAAGGTCGATGCCAAGGCGAAGAAGGTCACGCTGAAGCATGAGGAGCTGAAGGCTCTCGAAATGCCTGCCATGACGATGGTCTTCAGGGTCAAGGACGAAGCCCTGCTGTCGAAGCTGAAGGAAGGCGACCAGATCGAATTCGTTGCCGAACGCGTAGACGGCAAGCTGACCGTCACCGAAGTGAAGTAGCTCCGATGGGGACGCGGCGGGATGCCGCTGCGTCCCCATCCCGGCTTCGATGCCGTCATCGGCCCGCATTACGGCACGGTCGTCGGAGGCGTTCTGGACAGCGGCGTCCACAGCGAGTTCACTGTAATAGGCGATGCGGTGAACGTGGCGCAAAGGCTCGAAAACCCCGGCCAAGTCGCTCGACGCTCCGCTTGTGATCTCGTTTTCGCTGATCGAGCGTCCTTGCCTGGACAGTCCAGCCAAGCCCTGCACGTTTGCAGGCGGTCTTGAAGGCGTTGCTGATACGACTTCCTGCCGACGTGTCTGCATCCTTATCCCGGGTCGGGACGTTCATACGGGACGCACTTGCAATTAATAGCACAGGGTTAGTTGTCCTGCTCCCAACTCCGCCCAGGTCGGCAGCAAGGCGGGAGAGCCCTTGGCCTTCGGATCGACAGAGTTTGTCCGAAGGCATTCCCAGCAACTGAGGAATTACGGATGACCCGGCGATTACTCGCTGTCTTCCGTGCCATTTTCATCGATTGTGGGCGGCTCAAAACTGAATGATGTCTGGTCATCTTCGGGCGGAAGTTGCAAGTCTTCGATGCCCAAGACCTCGAATTTCGAGCCAGCCAGTTTCTTGATGTCCCCGTCATCAGAATAGATGACCGTCGCGCCCTCGATAGCGGCTATGGCGACGATCTGGTCATCGAACTTGGCTTTCGCCTTTGACACCGTTGCAGATTTCGTCCCGCTCTGGCGGCGCTCAACCTGCATTGCTGCGTATTCTACCGCCGCACGCTCATCAAAAGGCGAGATGCGGAAATGCTTGCTTCTCTTGATGATCGAGAGACGTTCCGGTGCTCCGTCCTGCGCCCTAACAAGGCTTTCGGCGAGCGAGGGCGTGGGGATGATGATCTTCGTCTTTTCCCGCTGGAGGGTTGCGATCAGATACTCGACACGCTCGCGGCAACGCTCGACTGGCAGGCCAGTGGTTTTGCAGGTCGGCGCGTTGGCACTTTCATCGAAGAGGTAGACAAGTATGTTGGCGTCGAAGGCAACAATCAATTCGCGTCTCCGCCACCATGACGATCTTCAAGGAGTGCACGAACAGGATCGGGAACCTCGTTCCAGGTGCTTCCTTTGATCTTTCGCAGGGAAGCAACCACCTCTTCCAGAGGCTCGTCGCCCAGAACTTCAAAATCGGTGATCTTGAAGCTCTTCAAAACCCAACTGCCATCGGCTTCCCGATACCATGTCCCACTGCCGTAAACCCGCAAGGTCGGGCCGAGAAGATGCTGTGCAATCTTCCGGGCGAGGTCGGCTGTAGCATTGAGACCGCTATGGATGGTGGCACCATCGCGCAGGTGAACCGGGATGGTGTCATCCTTACCACCGACACGAATGACCTGCCCCTCTAGACTGCCTTCCTGCCGGATCGGCCCAAAGACAAGGGGCTCCGGTCGGGTACGACCAGGAAACGGCAAAATGACAGCGCCATCGTTCCCGCTCAGTTCGCCGGTTGCATTGTCCTTGCGCAGCATCTCATCAAGTTCGTCAAACGCCTTGAGGGCATCCTTGGGCGCGCTCCCCCGCTGAAGACTCAGCACCCTGTCCTGCACCTTCGGCTGCGCTGGTTCATCCACTGCGGCGACAAGAATAGCAGAACCCGTCTCGACACTCTGAAAATGAACATTGGCGGTTTCGCCAAGCAAACGGGCATACGCCGCCATGTACTCCGCAAGCCGGTCCATAGGCAGCGTTTCCGGCGTGTAGCTGTTTTCTATTTGAAACCTATATTCGCTCATTCCAATCATGCCTCACGCTGATCGGCGCAAATTCCGACCATCTTACCACACGACTACCATTGATCGCCCCTGAAACCAAACGGTACTGTTTCTCGTGGCAAGAAATAGCGGCGCTGGTCGACGACATCATGCGCCCGGGTCAGCCGGTCGCCTCCGTAGTCATCCCCGGCTATCAGGACACACTTGCGGATCGCACGCGCAACCCGGGTATTGCAGCGCTCGAAAACGGGCGCGCGGCAGGGCCGTCGTCCGGCGCCTACACGCAGCGGCGTTCGGCCAATACCGAAGCCGTCGAGCGCGCCAATATCCAGACGCCGGAAACGCTGCAGACCCGGACCTACGAGTGGATGCGCGGCCAGGTCAGCGGCACCTATCTCGCGACGGCGATCGCCGCCGTCGTGGCGCGGGCGAAGAACTGGGGCATGGCAAAACCGTCGTTTCGGCGAGGGTGCGCGAGATCGGGTGCGACGTCCACTTTTCCTTGAGTGCCCCAAATAGCGCCCAAACTGCTGTATGTTGGTGAGTTGGGCGTTTTGTAGGAAGGCCGGAAGTACTTAATTTCTTTAGGAGATTAATGGTGCTGCTAGAGAGATTTGAACTCTCGGCCTCTCCCTTACCAAGGGAGTGCTCTACCCCTGAGCTATAGCAGCATCCGGCGGCGCTTCGTGACAAGCCGCATCAGGCGAGGGGCCTATTGCCATAGCTTGAGGGAGAGCGCAAGCCGCATTTCGAAGTTTTTGGGCGGGCCGCGCCGGGAAGGTGGCGGGCTCACACGGTCCGGGGCGCTCAAGCTCTTCCGTTGCGGCCTGTTGCGGCACGGACCGGCTCGGAAGCAGCTTCGCGGTTTTCCCCGATTTCGCTCTCACCCGGCCGGCTTGCCGCTTCCGAAGCTCCTGGTTTTGCGGTAATGGATGGCCATGCAGAGCGACGACAACAATAAGCATGTGCCGGGGCGGGCAAAGGGCGCAGGGCATTCGAGCGAGGCCGAGGCGAGGCGGCTGCGTCTGGCGAAGAACCTTCGCGACAATCTCCAGCGGCGCAAGCAGCAGATGCGTGCGCGCCGGGCGGGTGCTGCGGACGAGACATCCGGACTGCCTGCCGCAAAAACGGACGAATCGGAAGATTAGGTCCTGCAACCGGCGGCAGGCGGGGCCGTCCGGGTCTTCGCTTCCCTGCACCCCCGCATTTCAAGGCACTTCTAATTTCACCGCATCTCCACTAAAGAGACGCCCTTCAACAATGCCGGATCGGCATCGATTTTCCAGAAAGGCGGGCAGCGCCCGTTCGAGAGGTCTCATGGATCGCATCAGGATTGTAGGCGGAAACGAACTCCACGGGGTGATCCCCATCTCCGGCGCGAAGAACGCCGCCTTGCCGCTGATGATCGCGTCGCTCCTGACTGACGACACGCTGACGCTCGAAAACGTCCCGCATCTGGCCGATGTCGAGCAATTGATCCGTATCCTGGGCAATCATGGTGCCGACATTTCCGTCAATGGCCGGCGCGAGCGCCAGGGCGAGAGCTATGCCCGCACGGTTCATTTCACCAGCCGCAACATCGTTTCGACGACGGCGCCTTATGAACTCGTCTCGAAGATGCGCGCGAGCTTCTGGGTCATCGGGCCGCTGCTCGCCCGCGAAGGCAAGGCGCGGGTGTCTCTGCCGGGCGGCTGCGCCATCGGAACGCGTCCGGTCGATCTCTTCATCGAGGGGCTGGCAGCACTTGGTGCCAATATCGAGATCGATGGCGGCTACGTCAACGCCACCGCACCGGCAGGCGGGCTCATCGGTGCGCGCTACGTGTTCCCGAAAGTTTCCGTCGGCGCGACGCATGTGCTGATGATGGCGGCAACGCTGGCCAACGGCACGACCGTGCTCGGCAATGCCGCACGCGAGCCCGAAGTCGTCGACCTTGCCAAATGCCTGAACGCCATGGGCGCGAAGATCAGCGGGCAGGGGACGAGCACCGTCACCATCGAGGGCGTGCGCTCGCTCTCGGGAGCCCGTCATCGCGTGCTGCCCGATCGCATCGAGACGGGAACCTATGCCATGGCCGTCGCCATGGCGGGCGGCGACGTCATTCTCGAGGACACCGAGGCGAGCCTCCTGGACACGGCGCTCGAGGCGATCCGTCGCGCCGGCGCCGAGATCAGCGAGACGAACAACGGCATCCGCATCGTCCGCAACGGCGCCGGCATCAAGCCGGTCGACATCGTTACCGATCCGTTTCCCGGCTTCCCCACCGACCTCCAGGCGCAGTTCATGGGACTGATGACCCGGTCGAGCGGCAT
This sequence comes from Sinorhizobium sp. P24N7, assembly GCF_042436655.1. Classification (NCBI taxonomy): domain Bacteria; kingdom Pseudomonadati; phylum Pseudomonadota; class Alphaproteobacteria; order Hyphomicrobiales; family Rhizobiaceae; genus Sinorhizobium; species Sinorhizobium sp. P24N7. Next base: position 128,693 of record NZ_JBHMIW010000016.1, read on the forward strand.
TTCCCACATTACCGAGACGATCTTCGAAAACCGTTTCATGCATGTGCAGGAGCTGGCGCGGCTCGGCGCCAAGATCTCGCTCTCCGGCCAGACGGCCAAGGTCGAGGGCGTGTCGCGGCTGAAGGGCGCACCGGTCATGGCGACGGACCTCAGGGCCTCCGTTTCGCTCGTCATCGCGGGCCTGGCGGCCGAGGGCGAGACCATGGTCTCGCGCGTTTACCATCTCGACCGCGGCTTCGAGCGCCTCGAAGAGAAGCTCACGCGCTGCGGCGCCCATGTCGAGCGCGTCAGCGACTGATCCGGCTCGGCGCGTCCGATCAGGTGCGCAAAGCCGCTGTGGCGCTTTCGGTCACTTCCCGCGCTCGAGCCGTTGCGGTTTCGGGCGCAACGTCCTATGTCCTTGGCGATCACCCGCTAAAATGCGGGGCATGAAAACGGACGGGATGAATCGCATGGATGCTTTGAAACTGCTGGCACTCGACGAGGAAGACCTTGGCGTCGTCTCCGCCCATGTGCAGGACGCAGTCTTCAAGGTAGCGGGCATCGCCTACGACGCCCGGCGCCGGCAGTTCACCCTGGTGGTCAACCGCTTCGCCTGGGAAAAGGCGGAGGGCAAGCGCCGCGGCTTCGAGCGGCGCCGTGCCGTCCTTCTGTTCAAATGCGTCAGTGCCGTGCGGTCGCTCGGCTTCGATCGCACCGACATGGAAGCGGTGCTCGACCTTCTCGCCCTGCGCTTCGACGTCAAGGGGGAGGGGCCGGAAGGCACGATCGAACTCGTGCTCGCGGGCGAGGCGTCGATCGCGCTCGATGTGGAGTGCATCGAGGTGCAGCTTGCCGATACCGGCGGCGCCTGGGAGACGGCGTTCAAGCCGCGCCACCCCGAGGGCGCCTGAGGACGCCGGTTTGAGAACTCCCGCTTGAGCGTCCCCGCCGGCAACCACCAAAAGGATCATCGCATTGGCAATCAGGCTGAACTATCTCGATACGAGCTTCGAGCGCGATTTCGCCGCGTTCCTGACGACGAAACGGGAAGTTTCCGAAGACGTCAACGCCGTCGTGCGCACCATCATCGACGATGTCCGCGCCCGCGGAGATGCGGCGCTCGCCGATTATTCCACGCGTTTTGACGGGATCGACTTCACGGTCACGGGCATGGCGGTGACGTCGGCGGAAATAGATGCGGCGATCCACGCGGTTGCTCCGGAAGTGCTCGGTGCTTTGAAAGTCGCGGCGACCCGCATCGAGGCGCATCACCGGCGGCAATTGCCGAAGGACGACATTTACGAAGACCAGATGGGCGTCGGCCTCGGCTCGCGCTGGACGCCGATCGACGCAGTCGGTCTCTATGTGCCCGGCGGCACGGCGAGTTATCCGAGCTCGGTTCTGATGAACGCTCTGCCGGCCAAGGTCGCAGGCGTGCCGCGCATCGTCATGGTCGTGCCGGCCAGCGGCGGGGCGATCAATCCGGCGGTGCTCGCAGCCGCCCGCCTTGCCGGTGTGGAGGAGATCTACCGCATTGGCGGCGCGCAGGCCGTGGCCGCGCTCGCCTACGGCACCGAGACGATCGAACCGGTTGCGAAGATCGTCGGCCCTGGGAATGCCTATGTTGCGGCCGCCAAGCGGCAGGTTTTCGGCACGGTCGGCATCGACATGATCGCCGGGCCGTCGGAAGTGCTGGTGATCGCGGACCGCGACAACGATCCGGATTGGATCGCCGCGGACCTGCTCGCCCAGGCCGAGCACGACGCCGGCGCGCAGGCGATCCTGATCACCGACGATGCGGCCTTCGGCGATGCGGTCGAAAAGGCGGTGGAGCGTCAGTTGAAGACGCTGCCGCGCGCCGACACGGCGGCAGCCAGCTGGCGCGATTTCGGCGCCGTGATCCTGGTTCCGGATTTCGACAAGGCCGTGCCGCTCGCCAACCGCATCGCCCCGGAACATCTCGAACTGGCGACGGCCGATCCGGACTCGATGGTTCCCGCGATCCGCAATGCCGGTGCGATCTTCATCGGCAGGCACACGCCCGAAGTCATCGGCGACTATGTGGGCGGTTCCAACCACGTACTGCCGACGGCGCGTTCGGCGCGGTTCTCCTCGGGCCTCGGCGTGCTCGACTATGTGAAGCGAACCTCGATCCTGCGGCTCGGCCCGGATCAGTTACGCATTCTCGGGCCCGCCGCGATCGCGCTGGCAAGATCGGAAGGCCTCGAGGCCCATGCCCGATCGGTTGCCATCCGCCTCAACCTCGGGGAAGAGGGATGAAGGCCGATCGCAACCTGCGGCTCTGCGATGTCGTGCTGGACGAGACGATCGGCCGCTCGACGCCGGATGTGGAGCATGAGCGCGCGGTTGCGATTTTCGACCTGCTCGAAGATAACCTGTTCGAACCCGTCGGGCATTCCGGCGGCCCCTATCGGCTCAATCTGTCGCTGGTCGACGCGAAGCTGGTCTTCCGGATTTCGACGGATGGCGGTACCGAGGTCGCCACCCACATCCTCTCGCTCACGCCCTTTCGCCGTATCGTGAAGGACTACTTCATGATCTGCGAAAGCTATTACCAGGCGATCCGGTCGGCGACGCCGAGCCAGATCGAGGCGATCGACATGGGGCGGCGCGGCATCCACAACGAGGGTTCTCAGACCCTGATGGACCGGCTCTCGGGCAAGATCAGGCTGGATTTCGATACGGCGCGCCGGCTCTTCACGCTCGTCTGCGTGCTCTACTGGCGCGGCTGACGGGGAGGCGGAGATGATCGCGACCGCCACGCCGCAATCGAAAGCGCCCCGCTCGGTTCTTTTCATGTGCGGCATGAACGCCATCCGTTCGCCGATGGCCGAGGCGCTCGCCCGCGTGGCGCTTCCGAAGGGGACCTACGTCGCCTCCGCCGGCGTCCGGCAGGGCGAGCGGGATCCCTTCGTAGACGTGGTTCTCGAAGAGGTCGGGCTGACGATCGGCCGGCATCAGCCGCGCACGCTCGAAGAGCTCGAAGACGATTACTTCGACCTCATCGTGACGCTGGCGCCCGAAGCCCACCACATGGCCCTTGAATTGACCCGATCCATGGCCGTGGATGTGGTATACTGGCCGACACCCGACCCGACTGTTGCGACCGGCACACGGGAGCAGATCGTGGCCGCCTACCGGGCGGTGCGCGATCATCTCGCGACGCTGATCGCAAGCCGTCTCGCCGTGGAAAGCCCCCAGAAAGGCAGTCCTCCGGAGGCATGATTCCGATCCTCGCGCCGCGATTCGATGCGTGATGATCGGGTACCCGAAAAAGCCTGATCAAAGCGGTTCACAAAGCCGCGGCGATTGTGTAGTTTCCGGCAACTTTTCGAGGATGCCTGTTGCATCCGCTATTGAGCACGAGAAAGAACAGTCCTGCATGGCGAAAGAAGAAGTCCTAGAATTTCCGGGCGTGGTCACCGAATTGCTTCCCAACGCGACTTTTCGCGTGAAGCTTGAAAACGAGCACGAGATCATCGCCCACACGGCGGGCCGCATGCGCAAGAACCGTATCCGCGTTCTGGCCGGCGACAAGGTCCTCGTCGAGATGACGCCCTATGACCTGACGAAGGGTCGCATCACCTACCGCTTCAAGTAGGCCCCGGCCGAATGCACGTCGCCCAAAAGTGCTGAGCGATTTTGGGCAGCGATATGCACGAGCATGGCACAAACTCCGGGAATAACGGCTCGCATCGATGGCAGTGACCAAGAAACTGATACTGGCGTCCGGATCGCCGCGTCGTGTCGAGCTCCTGGCGCAGGCGGGAATCGAGCCCGCGCGCCTCATGCCTATGGACCTGGACGAAACGCCGAAGCGTTCGGAACACCCCCGCTCGCTTGCGCGGCGGCTCTCGGCTGAAAAGGCGAAGGCGGCGCTTTCTGCGATTACCGGCGACCCGGCCTGGGACGGCAGCTACATTCTCGCAGCCGACACCGTCGTTTGCGTCGGCCGCCGTATCCTGCCGAAGCCGGAACTGGTGAGCGAGGCGTCGAGCGCATTGCATCTTCTGTCGGGCCGCAGCCACCGCGTCTATACGGGCATCTGCCTCGTCACGCCCGACCGCACGCTTCGCCAGAAGGTGATCGATACCAAGGTGCGCTTCAAACGCCTTTCCACGCTCGACATCGAGAGCTATCTCGCTTCCGGCCAGTGGCGCGGCAAGGCCGGGGGATATGGTATCCAGGGAATTGCCGGAGGTTTCGTCGTGAAGCTGGTCGGCTCCTACACCAATGTGGTAGGCTTGCCGCTCTATGAGACCGTCAATCTACTCGTCGGCGAAGGGTACGACGTGCACGATCGTTGGCTGGAAGGCTGAGAGGATGCGCGGCGAAGGCAAGAAAAACGGGTCGAACGTAGAACCCCTGCGCGCAACGCGTCCCTGCGCGGAGTGTGGACGTCCGTCCGTGCGCGAGCATTATCCCTTCTGCTCCGAGCGGTGCCGTAACGTCGATCTCAATCGCTGGCTGTCCGGTTCCTATGCGATCCCGGTCGCTGACGACGAGTCGAAGGCCGACGACGGCGACGAACGGTAATTCTTCGCTCCACCCGAACATCGGTAATTTCGAAGCGGCCCCCGGGGAATTCGCGGACGCCGGCGATCTCTCTGAATTCCTTCGACTTTCTCCACCTTTACGCAGCCAGCTAAATTACTTCGAAAAAGAGTCATTTGGTGCTGGACACGGCCGAACAAGATGTTATAACCCCGCTCGCTTCCGGGGCGAACGACACGCCCCAGCGGTTTCCCGAAGGAGACTGCCGCCGTCAAGGCAGGATGCCCGGATAGCTCAGTTGGTAGAGCAGCGGATTGAAAATCCGCGTGTCGGTGGTTCAAATCCGCCTCCGGGCACCATTTTACTCTTAAAATCATTGTTTAAAAGCTCTTTGAGCCTTCTTGCGCCGTCGGTAGCGGGACGGACAGCGCGGAGATTCTGGCAGCGCTCTTTGCGCCGGCGGAAGAGCTGGCTCACATGAACGCCCGCCGAGTGCGCGATCTCCGAAACGCTTGCGCCTGACTCAAGCGTCGCCGCGACCAGCCGCTCCTCCTCCCGAGACCAGCGCCGACGCCGCTCGACCGACATAATCACCTCAATCTGATGCTTCGTCACAGGACTAATCCGAGTGTTACGTGAAGCTATTCAGCAGCCTCGGCTGCCGTATTTCCGCGCACATTGCGGCTTGATATCAATCATAAATGTAGTTACATTAATTCATGAGAATTGTATGGGACGAGCCCAAACGGCAAGCCAACCTTGAAAAGCATGGTTTCGATTTTGCCGATGTAAGCGACATCGATTGGGCGAGTGCCATCATTGAGGACAGCAGGACAGATGCTTCGGGCGGAAAGCGCTTGAAGGCTATCGGTTATTTTCGTGATGGGACAGCACCGGTCATTTTCGCGACACTCGGAACGGAAGCTATATCGATCATCAGTTTTCGTCCTGCTAGCGACAGAGAAAGAAGGAGGCTTCCATGGCCACCAAGACCCAAAAGCTGAAAACGTTTGAGCCAGGTCACGGTTACACGAAAGAAGACTGGGACGCTGTCGATTTTCCCGAGTTGACCGACGAAGAGCTTGCCAACATGCGCCCGGCAAAAGAGGTGCTACCGCCTGAGTTTTTCAGAGCTATCGAAGAGCGTCGCAGATCGCGTGGGCGCCCACCGCTGGAGCATCCGAAAAAGCAAATCACCCTCCGGTTGGACGAAGATGTGATTGCTAAGTTTCGAGCAAGCGGCAAAGGCTGGCAGGGCCGGATGAATGAGGCGTTACGAAAAGCTGCAGGCATATAGCCGGCGCGAAAATTCACGCATTTCCAGCACATGCGCATAGAGGCGGCCTATAAACCGCCAGCTTCGCGGATCTTTCGGCCAGTTGAAAATCGGCGTGTCGCCAGGTGTCCGGCTTCCATCGAGATATTGGCCTTTACCGGGCGACGACTCGACGATGGCGGGAACGACAACGAAGGCCGCTCCATCCGCGAGCTGTTCGGCGACCTCGGATACTGACGCAGTTCGTCAATGTCTCGCGGCTCCGGGACCTCGCCGTCATCGTTCCGCGGCCGCATCAGCGCGCAATACCTCATCACAGTCTGGCCCATCGCAGTCGCGCCGGGTGCAGCAGGAAGGCGACACCGTAAGCCCCATCGTGTTCGTCGCCGCCGATATTGTGCCAGCATCACCTCCAAGCGGGGCCACGGCACTCCATCCGCGGCCTTAACTCGAGCTGCTTATTTTCGCTGCCGAACGATGTATCTTTAGCAGTATCCCATTGAATCCTCTGCCGTGGACGCCGCGTCGGGGCTGGCGGGATCGCGAATTTTCGACCACAAATACGAAGACATGCCGAGGCACGCGGCAGCGCGAGGGGGTTGGAATGAAATTCCGCGTCTCCGACGGGGCACGATTTTTTCTGCTCGGACAGCGCAAGACGATTTTCGTCGAAGCGTCGCAGCAGATTTTTGAGGTTGACGACCTTACCGCGTATCTCACCTGCCTTCTCGCCGAACCCATGTCGCAGCGCCGGCTGGAGGCCGATCTCGTGGCACGCGGCGCCGGCCGGGCCGAAGCGCGAAAATCGGTGCGGGATTATCTCCTTTATATGTCCCGCGAGGGTCTGCTGGAGATTGCCTTCGACGCCGAGGACGGGGCGCCGATACACACGCATGTGCTGGACATGCATGGAGCCGCCGTCTCGATAGCATATCACGATAGGGGCCTCCTCGATCTCATCCTGCCCGTATTCGATCATCAGGCGTCAGAGGGCCTGAAGCCTTCGGTCTCCTATGCGGTGGCGAAGTTCGGCAACCGCGTGTGCGTCAGCCGCAACCGTTCCCCCGGCATGATCGTCGCGGCCAACGAAGCGGTGCCGGCGCTGAAAGCGTTGCTGACGGAGGATGTGCTTGCAAGCCTCGGCACGACGGTCGCGCTTCATGCCGCGCTCCTGGTGAAGAGCGGGAAGGGGCTTCTGATTTGCGGCGCGCCGGGCGCGGGCAAGTCGACGCTCGCGCTCGCGCTCCTCGAAGCAGGCTTTGCCTGCGGCGGCGACGATATCGCGCTGATGAGGCCGGACGGCCTGCTGCGGGGCGTTCCCTTCGCCCCTGCTCTGAAGCGCGGCTCATGGGGTCTCCTCGAAGGCCTGCGCGGCACGATCGAAGCGGCGCCGGTTCATCGCCGCCTCGACAATCGATATGTCCGCTACCTGGCGTCGATCCCCTTTGCGTCTGACGATGCAGTGCCGCTTGGCACCATCGTGCTGCTGCGCCGGCGCAAAGGCCGGACGGAGCTTGCCGCGGTCGAACCGGCGCGGGTTCTGTCGGAGCTCTTTCTCGGCGCCTTTACGCCGACACGGCGCCTCGACCTGTCGCAGTTCGACGCCCTGCTGAACGCCATTCGCGGCGCCAGTGCCGTCGAGCTTTCCTATATGCGGCTGGACGAGGCCGTAGAGATGCTGAGCAGGCACCATGACGGGACGTAGCTATCGAAACCTTCTCGCGCTCACATCCTGCCTCAACGGCAAGCCTCCGGCTGACGTGGACTGGGAGCACGTCATCGCGCTTGCGAATGATAGCCTGACGATATCCTCGCTCGCTCTCGCGGCGAGGAAATATGCGGTGGACGTGCCCGAGGATGTCCATCGCTACCTCTCTCTGATTTACGACAGGAACGCGGAGCGCAACAGGAGACTGTTGGCGCAACTGACCGAGGCGGTTCAATGCCTCGACCGCATCGGCGTGGAGCCGGTCCTCATGAAGGGTGCGGCAATCCTGGTTGCACAGAAGCCGGACGAGATCGGGGCGCGGATGCTGACCGACCTCGATATTCTCGTCCGCCCCGCCGACATGGCTTCATCGATTGGAGCACTGCAGGACATCGGTTACGAGATCCGCCTTGCCGCCGGCAGCGGCTCATGGCCGGGAAACCCCAAATTCCATCTGCCCGCAGTCCTGGAGCGGCCGACGGATGCAGGGAGCATCGATCTTCAATGCCGGCCTAAAGGGCCGGCCTCCTTCAGCGACATCGAATGGCTGTATGGGCACAGCCGCAGGATCGTTCTCGATGGCGGAGACGTTCGCATTCCGTCGCCCTTTGCCCAGATCGTCTTCCTGATCTTGCATGATCAGTTCCAGGATGGCGACTACTGGCGCGGCCTGATCGATCTACGACACCTTCTCGATCTGTCGAAGCTCTCAGCTTCGGACAGCGTCGACTGGGCGCAGCTGATGTCGCTTTTCGCCAGAGGGTACGAAAGACATGCGGTCGAGACGCAGATTCTGACAGCCGACATGCTGTTCGGGATGGGTGTGGCGTCCGCTTTGTCCGCCGGGAAGCTGCCGCGGCTTCAATTGCAACGCAGACGCGTCCAGCTTGGAAGGGATTATCTCTTCGTCCCCTTCACCGTTTTCACGCTCCTGACCGAGATCGCCCACTACCCGTCCTGGGACCGGTACGGCGGTGAGTCATACCCGTCGCGGCGCCAGGAGGCCAAGCGGAAACTCCGCGAGCTCCGACGCATCTTTCGGTCGAGACCGTCCGGAAAGATCTAGAGTGGATATTGATGGCTGAAGGGTGCCGATTTCCTGTAACGGTCTTGAGTGTACACCAGAATAAATCTTTGTAGCTATATATGGCTAATTATAATTGATTATATAGTATTCTATATTGCGGGAAGCACCCAAATGTAACACTATTGTCCAGCAAAATTTTACTGTAAATTCGGCGAAATAGTCAACGAACAGGGGGAGGCGTCCATGAGTTCCGAAATGCCAAACGGACTGCCGTCGCGCAGCGACGAAGACCGACGTGAATTTCTGAAGAATTGTGGGCGCTTCGCGGTGGTGACGCCACCCGCCGTCACCATGCTGCTTTCGACCAGCCTTACATCGAATGCAATTGCCAAGTCGGGTGGCGGCGGCGGTGGCGGCCCGAAGGGCAACAATGGCTACGGCAACGGACCGGACGGAACAAATCCCGGTAGCTCGCATGGCGGCGGCGTGTCGCAGGGCGGCCCGGGAGCCGGGCAGTCGCAGGGCGGTTCGAAGTCAGGCGGGGTCTTGCGTTAATCGCTCGCCAATGCGGGTCGTGGGCCGGAGCAAGCCGGATCACGCCAATGAAGGTGATTTGTTAACCAATTTCTTACAAAATTCTTGACGCCGATGATCACGGGCCGGCTGGCCCGTCGATCCGGCGCAGGTGCGGCATTCGTCTTCCTGAGGAGCTGGGTAGGATGTACGAAATGACGGAACACATGATGAAGGTGCTGATGAGCATCATCGCCGCACTGTCGCTCGGGTCCCTGGTGTTCCTGATGGCGATCGTCTAGATCGCGATGACTGTGCGGCTCTCCTAGGGATAAAGATAGAGCTGGTCCCAGTTCTCCCGCGGCACACGTTCTCCGATCTTGTATTCGAAGGACAGCACCTCAAGGTGCTCGGAATCCGTTTTGCACCTGAATGCCAGTTTGTACCAGTCGCCCTTGCTTCGGAATACCGCGCCCGTCGCCTTCATCCTGTCGCCTTTCATGACGGGATCGGCGAAGGTATAGGCGATGACCTTGTCCGGTTTGAACCGGTTCTTGTCGGCGCCGATCCGCTCCATCGCTTCCGTGTCGCAACGCTGCTCCAGCCGCGTCTGGGGATCGAGCTTCTCGAATTGCCGGACGAGGGACCGGTCCATCGCTTGCGTTGGGCATGCCGCCAATGTGGCGAGGGCGAGGGCGCATGCGCGTGATTTCATTCTCCGTACCGCTCCAGATCTACAACGCGGTGGCATTCCGACTCATCGGCCTGCCTCGCGGGGTGGGGGAGTTGTCAGCATTCAGTTAAACTATGTGGCCATTCCAAGGCCGCTGCCCAAGACCACTGCCCAAGACCACTGCGTGCCGCGGCATGTAGACGCTACACCGCCGAGACGTCGATCCATTTTGCACCGGTCAGCTCGGCCATCCGCTCCGGGCTGATATGGACGGCGGCGTTGGTCGCACCAGCTGCGGGCACGACCACGTCGAAAGCCTTGAGAGACTCGTCACAATAGACGCTGTGGGGCTTGGCGAGCCCGAAAGGGCAGACCCCGCCGACCGGATGGCCCGTTTCCGTCTCGACCTCGTCGAAGCCGAGCATGCGCGCCTTGGTTCCAAACCGCGCCTTGTATTTCTTGTTGTCGAGGCGCGCATCGCCGCGCGTGACGATCAGGATGATTTCGTCGCCGACCCGGAGCGCGAGCGTCTTGGCTATCTGCGCCGGTTCGACGCCATGGCCTTCTGCCGCGAGCGCCACGGTGGCGGTGCTCTGCTCCAGCTCGATGACGTCGATGTCCGGTGCGTTCCGGGAAAAGAACTGTTTGACGGAAGCGAGGCTCATTTCGGCAATCTGTAGTTTGGATCAAATTAGCGTCGGCGCCGCACAGGGCTAAAAACCGCCGTTCAGGCGCGGCACATTTCAGTCGTCGTTCGAAGCATCGAGATCTTCGGGACGCATCCCTTCCTGCTGCGACGGCAGGTAGCCGTTGCTTGCGAACCAGGTTTCGAGGATGGTGGAGATCGCCTGTTCGCGCGTCAGGGTGCCGGGGTGGTCCGCGATGTAGGACTTGAGTGCGTCCTCGATCTTTTCCGCGTAGAGTTCGGTCATTTTCGCCTCCGCTCGTTGGCTTGCGATGGCCGGTCCGCGTTTGGCGCGGACCGTATGGGGGTAACGCGGATCAGGCTTGTTTGACGACGCGAATCAGCACCAAAAGGATCACGGCCCCGATCGTCGAGTGAATAATGGCAGAAAAGATGCCGGTGCCGATGCTGATCCCGATGGCCGGGAAGAGAAGGCCGGCGATGAAGGCGCCGACGATGCCGATCACGATATTCCCGAGCAGACCGAAGCCGCCTCCGCTGACGATCAAACCGGCAAGCCAGCCTGCAACCGCGCCGACGATCAGGAATACCAGAATGCTTTCAATGCCCATGAATCACCCTCTCGTTGTATCTGAGGAGAGGATAAACCATGTTTTCGAATGCGATAGAAGTCGCGCGTCGTATTTTTGACGGCGGGGAATGCCTTCGTCGCCGCCGCCGCGACTTTCTCCCGTTCTGGCAGGGAGAAGTTGCTGCGGCGCGGTTCAGACGATGCCGCCGCCGCCGCCGGCGACTGCAGGACGCTCGGCTGCCACCCTGGCGCGGTAGCCGCTTGCCCGGTAGGCGGAAACCGGCGCAATGGCGCCGCCATTTTCCAGACGGGCCATGGCGAGGATGGGCTCGACGTCGGTCCGGAAGGCAGTCTTCAGTGTTTCTGATGCCATCAGCGCATCGTTCTCCTCCTGATAGCCTGCAAGTGCGTTACGGTCGACGATCAGCGCCTGGGCATAGGCACGGCCGACCTCCATGGCGCTCGTCATCAGGCTTTCGATCGGATCCGTCACGTTATGGCTCTGGTCGAGCATATGGGCCGGATCGAAACCGTGCGCGGCGCGTGTCTCCGCATCGACGAGCTCGTTGAAAACGAGGAACAGGCGGTAGGGGTCGATCGATCCGGTGTCGAGATCGTCGTCGCCGTATTTCGAATCGTTGAAATGGAAGCCCCCGAGCTTCTTGAACTGGATCAGCCGGGCGACGATCATCTCGATGTTGACGTTCGGTGCGTGGTGCCCGAGGTCGACGAGGCAGAAGGCTTTGGGCCCGAGTTCCTGTGCGATCAGGTAGTTCGTGCCCCAATCCTGCACGACGGTCGAATAGAAGGCCGGTTCGAACATCTTGTGCTCGGTGAAGATGCGCCAATCATCCGGAAGCGCCGCGTAAACCGCCTTCATCGAGTCGAGATAGCGTTCGAACGCCCGGGTGAAATTGCTCTGGCCGGGGAAGTTGGAGCCGTCGCCGATCCAGACGGTCAGTGCCTTGGAGCCGAGCGCCTTGCCGATCTCGACGCATTCGAGATTATGCTCGATCGCCTGGCGTCGGGTCGCGGGATCGGTGTGGGAGAGGGAGCCGAACTTGTAGGAATGCGCCTGAGCGGGCGCGTCCGAGAAGGTGTTCGAGTTCATCGCGTCGAAGCTCAAGCCGAGCGCCGTGCCCTTCTCCTTCAGGGCCCCAAGATCGGAGACCTTGTCCCAGGGGATATGGAGCGACACGGCCGGCGTCGCCCGCGTCAATTGCTGGATGACGGCGCAGTCTTCAAGCTTGTCGAAGATATTGCGCGGCTCGCCGGCGCCCGGGAAGCGGGCAAAGCGCGTGCCGCCGGTGCCGACGCCCCAGGAGGGGACGGCAACGCCGTAGGCCGCGACCTTGGCCTTTACCGCATCGATATCGATGCCGCGGCGGGCGAGCCGCTCGCCCAGGCTTTCGTAGTCGCGCGTGAGACCGTCCCGGCGGCTTGCATTCTCTAAATCGAGGACGGATGTGCTGATCATCAGGGTCATCGGTGCCTCCCGGTCAGCGGGTGAAGGACTGGGCATTGCCCGCGTCGACATTGACGATATTGCCGGTGGATTTCGCCGACATGTCGGAAGCCAGGAAGTAGATCGCCTCGGCGATATCTTCCGGGAAGACGCTGAGCTTCAGCATCGAGCGTTCGCGGTAATGCGCCTCCAGCTCGTCGACGTCCATCTTGTAGGCAGCTGCGCGCTGCTCCTTCCATTCGCCCGTCCAGATCTTGGAGCCGCGCAGAACCGCGTCGGGATTGACCACGTTCACGCGGATCTGCGCCGACGCTCCCTCGAGCGCCAGGCAGCGGGCGAGATGGATCTCGGCCGCCTTGGCCGTGCAATAGGCCGACGCCCCGGGCGATGCCGCAAGCCCGTTCTTGGAGGCGACGAAAACGACATTGCCGCCGGCCTTCTGGTTGCGGAAGATGCGGAAAGCCTCGCGCGAGACCAGGAAGTAGCCGGTCGCGAGAATGTCCATGTTCTTGTTCCAGAGCGCCAGCGTCGTGTCCTCCACCGCCGCCGAAGTGGCGAGGCCGGCATTGGAAACGAGAATATCGAGGCCGCCGAAGGCGAGGAGCGCGTCGCCGAAGCCCGATTCGACGGCCGCCTCGCTCGTGACGTTCATGTTGACGGAGCGGACGAAGTCCTTGCCGTAGCGGGTGGAAAGCTCGGTCTGAGCCGCTTCGAGCGCCGTCTCGTCGATATCGGCAAGCACCACGCAGGCGCCCTCCTGCATCAGCCGGTTGGCCGTCGCCTTGCCGATGCCGCCGGCGCCGCCGGTGACGAGCGCGATGCGCCCGGCCAGGCTCTTCGGCTTCGGCATGCGCTGCAGCTTGGCTTCTTCGAGCAGCCAGTATTCGATATCGAAAGCTTCCTGCTCCGGCAGCCCGACATAGGTCGACACGCCGGACGCGCCGCGCATCACATTGATCGCATTGACGTAAAACTCGGCCGAGATGCGCGCCGTCGCCTTGTCCTTGGCGAAGGTGATCATGCCGACGCCGGGCACCAGATAGACGACCGCGTTCGGATCGCGCATGGCCGGGCTGTCGGCGCGCTTGCAGCGCTCGTAATAGGCAGCGTAGTCGGCGCGATAGGTGGCGATCGCCTCGGCCAGGCCCGCAAGGGTTCTTCCGACATCCGGCTGCGTCGGGTCGAAATCGACGACCAGCGGTCGGATCTTGGTGCGAAGAAAGTGATCGGGGCAGCTCGTGCCGAGCGCCGCCAGCGGCTCGAGACTGGTCGAGGTCACGAAATCGAGCACCGCCTGACTGTCGTCGAAATGACCGACCTTGCTTTCCCCCGCGCTGATGAGACCGCGGATCACCGGCATCAGCTTCTTGGCGATCGCGGCGCGATCGGCGGCGGCGAGCACCGGTTTGGACCGACCGCCGAAGGCGGGACCCGTGTTCTCGGTCTCGAACCAGGCGATGGCGCGGTTGATGATCTCGATCGTGGTCTCGTAGGCCTCCTTCGCCGTGTCGCCCCAGGTGAAGAGGCCGTGGCTTTCGAGTACGACGCCGCGCGCATCCGGGTTTTCCTGGCAGAACTTTTCAAGCCAGAGCCCGAGCTCGTAGCCGGGCCGTTTCCACGGCAGCCAGCCGATCTCGTCGCCGAAGATCCTGCTCGTCAGTTCCCTGCTGTTCTTCGAGGCGGCGATGGCGATGATCGCATCCGGATGCATGTGATCGACATGCGGCTTCGGAACATAGGCGTGTAGCGGCGTGTCGATCGAGGCGGCGCGGGGGTTGAGGTTGAAAGTGCAATGCGGCAGGTAGCCGACCATCTCGTCTTCGAATTCGACGCCGCGATAAATGCCCTTCAGCGCGCGGAGCTTGTCCATGTAGAGGGTGGAGAAGCCGTCCATCTTGATCGTGCCGACGTCGCCGCCGGAGCCCTTGACCCAGAGGACCTCGACCATTTCGCCGGTCAGCGGGTCTTTTTCCATGACCTTGGCGGAGGTATTGCCGCCGCCGTAATTGGTGATCCGCTTGTCCGATCCGAGGAGGTTCGAGCGGTAGAGGAGCTTTTCCGGCTCGGTCATTCCTGCCGCCTTGCCCTCGTCCCAAAGATTGGCAAGGCGCGCGCCCTGGTGCTTGTCGAGCATGTCGAACTCCTCCCGCTGATCTGGCTGCCGCAACTTGGAACCGCGGCCCTATGATTGGCACCAGATCACACGGTGATTACGCCGATGTCAATCAAAAACGATCAAAAACTTTCATGATGCGCCGCACAATGAAAAAACATGATTGGTTGTGATTGACAATGCTCGGAAGGGATGGAAGCATGCGGAGCATCGGAGGAGCGCATGCACGAGAAAGAGAGACACAGGATCATCCTGTCGGCGGTGCAGGAAAAGCCGGTCGCAACCGTGCCTGAACTGGTCGATCTCACCGGCAGTTCGGAGGCGACGATCCGCCGCGACATCGCGGCACTGCATGTGCAAAAGCGGCTGCGCCGTGTCAGGGGCGGTGCCGAAGCGATCAACCCTCCGCAGTTCGTAGGCCTTGCCGGCCGCCCCTTCCGGGTGAACGAAGGCCTGCATGCGCGGGAGAAGCAGGCGATCGCCCGGGAAGCGGTGGCGCTCTGTCAGGACGGCGAACCGATCATCATCAACGGCGGCACCACGACCTTTCAGATGGTGCATTTCCTCGCCAATCGCCGGATGCAGGTCTTCACCAATTCCTTCCCGATCGCCGAGCACCTGCTCAAGCATTCCAAGAACACCGTCATGCTGTCGGGCGGGACGATCTATCGCGAGCAGAACATCATATTGAGCCCCTTCGAGAACGACGTGACGCGCAACTTCTATGCGCGGCGCATGTTCATGGGGGCGCAGGGGCTGGGGCCTCTCGGGCTGATGGAGGCCGATCCGCTGCTGATCCAGGCTGAGCAGAAGCTGATCGACCAGGCCGACGACCTCGTCGTGCTCGTCGATTCCTCGAAATTTCACAGGCGATCGAGTCTCATTCTGTGCGGTCTCAAGCGCATCGCCACCGTCATTACCGATTCGGGTATCGAGGACAGACATGCCTCGATGCTTGAAAATGCCGGCGTCAGCCTGATCGTCGCCGCTCAGAGCGCCAAGGCCGACGCCGAAAAGGCTTCGACATCCGCATGAAGCATGGGGAGAGGAGCTGATGTCCCGAGCTTCCGGGTGAAGATCGGGAAATGATTGTTCGGGCAGGAAGACGCAGCCACTCCGGATGCGGGCCCATGGGAGGAGAGAAAAACGATGAAAGTCCTGAAATCATTGATGGTGACGGCCGCCGTCGCCGTGGCGCTGATGGCAAACGCCGCTCATGCGGAAAACAAGAAGATCGCCCTTGTCGTCAAGGCATTGGGCATCGGCTTCTTCGAAGCGGCCAACAAGGGCGCTCAGGAAGCGGCCAAGGAACTCGGCGACGTCGAGATCATCTATACCGGCCCGACCTCGACGACGGCCGAAGGCCAGATCGAAGTGATCAACTCGCTGATCGCCCAGAAAGTCGATGCGATCGCGGTTTCTGCCAACGACACGGACGCGCTCGTCCCCGCGCTGAAGAAGGCGATGGATCGCGGCATCAAAGTCATCTCCTGGGATTCGGGTGTGGCCAAGGAAGGCCGTCTGATGCATCTCAACCCGTCCTCGAGCCCGCTGATCGGCAACATGATCATCAAGCTCGCCGCCGACAATCTGCCCGAAGGCGGCGACGTCGCAGTGCTCTCGGCCTCCGCAACGGCGACCAATCAGAATACGTGGATCGCCGAAATGAAGAAGGTCCAGGGCAACTACAAGGGCATCAATGTGGTCGCCACCGTCTATGGCGACGACCTGGCCGACAAGTCCTATCGCGAGACGCAAGGGCTCATCCAGTCCCATCCGAACCTGAAGGCCATCATAGCGCCGACCTCCGTCGGCATCGTCGCCGCGGCGCAGGCCGTGACCGACGCCGGCAAGATCGGCCAGATCAACGTCACCGGTCTGGGCCTTCCCTCCGAAATGGCCGGACACGTGAAGTCCGGCGCCTCGAAGTCCTTCGCCATCTGGAATCCGATCGACCTCGGCTATTCGGCAACGATGATCGCCTACGACCTCATCAACGGTGCCGAAGCCAAGCCCGGCGCGGAACTCAAGATGGGCCGCATGGGCACGGTCAAGCTCGACGAGAACAACGAAGGCGCCATGGCCGACCCGTTCGTCTATGATGCCTCGAACGTCGAGGAATTCGCGAAGATCTTCTGAGCGTCACGAGGAGGCGGCGTCCGCCCCTCATTCTGCCTGCCGGCCACCTTCTCCCCGTTCTGACGGGGAGAAGCGACGTGCGGCAATCTTCTCCTATCCCTCTCCCCGCGAGCGGAAAGAGGGATAGGGATAGAGGGCAGCCTCATGCGATCGAGGACTTGGCCGCCATCCAATTGAAACGACCGAACTGGTGGATCCACTCTTGTTGCAGGACACAACCACATCGCGGATGAAGCCCGCCATTGCGCTTGAGGGCATATCGAAGTCCTTTCCGGGCGTGCGCGCTCTTTCCGATGTCTCGCTCGCCCTCTATCCCGGTTCGGTGACGGCGCTCGTCGGCGAGAACGGCGCCGGCAAGTCGACGCTGGTCAAGATACTGACCGGCATCTATCAGCCCGATGCGGGCAACATCCGGCTCGGCGACACGGAGACCATCTTTCCGACCGCCCTTGCTGCGTCCCGCGCCGGGGTCACGGCAATTCATCAGGAGACGGTGCTCTTCGACGAGCTCTCCGTCGCGGAAAACATCTTTCTCGGCCACGCTCCGCGCAACCGGTTCGGCCTCATCGACTGGAAGAAGCTCAACGCCGACGCTCAGGCCCTGTTGCGCCGCGCGGGTGCCGATTTCGACCCGACCATCCGCCTGCGCGATCTCGGCATCGCCAAGAAGCATCTGGTCGCGATCGCCCGGGCGCTCTCGGTCGATGCGCGCGTCGTCATCATGGACGAGCCGACGGCCGCTCTGTCGCACAAGGAAATTCACGAGCTCTACGAACTGATCGAGCGGCTCAAGGCAGACGGCAAGGCCATCCTGTTCATCAGCCACAAATTCGATGAGATATTCCGCATCGCCGACCGCTACACCGTCTTTCGCGACGGAGCGATGATCGGCGAAGGGCTGATCGCCGACGTCAGCCAGGATGATCTCGTCCGCATGATGGTCGGCCGCGCCGTCGGCTCCGTCTATCCGAAGAAGGAGGTGACGATCGGTCAGCCGGTGCTTACCGTTTCCGGTTATCGCCACCCGACCGAATTCGAGGACATCAACTTCGAACTCAGGCGCGGCGAGATCCTCGGTTTCTATGGCCTTGTCGGCGCCGGGCGTTCGGAATTCATGCAGTCGCTGATCGGCATTACCCGCCCGTCCGCCGGTGCCGTGAAACTCGATGGCGAGGTGCTGGTCATCCGCAGCCCGGCGGAGGCGATCCGCGCCGGCATCGTCTATGTGCCGGAAGAGCGCGGACGGCAGGGGGCGATCATCGGCATGCCGATCTTCCAGAACGTCACGCTGCCCTCGCTTTCACAGACCTCGCGCTCGGGCTTCCTGCGGCTTGCCGAGGAATTCGCGCTGGCGCGCGAATACACCTCCCGCCTCGATCTGCGGGCCGCCGCGCTGGATCAGGACGTCGGCACGCTTTCTGGCGGCAACCAGCAGAAGGTGGTCATCGCCAAGTGGCTCGCCACCCGGCCGAAGGTCATCGTCCTCGACGAGCCGACCAAGGGCATCGACATCGGCTCCAAGGCCGCCGTTCATGCCTTCATGAGCGAGCTTGCGGCGCAAGGCTTGAGCGTCATCATGGTGTCCTCGGAAATTCCCGAGATCATGGGGATGTCGGACCGCGTCATCGTCATGCGCGAGGGGCGCGTCGTCGGAAGATACGAGCGGTCGGAACTGACCGCCGAGAAGCTGGTGCGCGCCGCAGCCGGCATAGAAACGCAAGTCGATGGGAGGGCCGCATGATGGCCAGGCTCCTAAAGAACCGAGAAATCCTGCTCGTCGTCGCGATTGCCGTACTGCTTGCCCTGATCGCCTTGCGCTTTCCGGCTTTCGTGGCTCCTTCCAATCTTGCGCGCGTCTATGGCGACACCTCTATCCTCGTCATTCTGGCGCTGGGGCAGATGGCCGTCATTCTCACGCGCTGCATCGATTTGTCGATGGCGGCCAACCTCGCGCTCTGCGGCATGGTCGCGGCCATGTTGAACAACGCCTTTCCCGACCTGCCGATACCGCTCATCCTTGTTGCCGTCATGGTGCTGGGCGGCTTCCTCGGGGCGATCAACGGCACGTTGGTCTGGAAGCTCGATATTCCCCCGATCGTGGTCACGCTCGGGACGCTGACGATCTATCGCGGCCTGATCTTCGTGCTGACGAACGGCAAGTGGATCAATGCCCATGAGATGAGCGATGCCTTCAAGGCGCTGCCGCGGCTGGATGTGGCCGGCATGCCGGTGCTTTCCTGGCTCTCGCTCGTCATGGTCGCACTGATGTTCCTGGTCATGGGTCGCACGCCGCTCGGACGCGCCTTCTATGCCGTCGGCGGCAATCCGCACGCAGCCGTCTATACGGGTATCGATGTCGGGCGCACGCGTTTCTTCGCCTATTGCCTCTCGGGCGCGCTTGCGGGCCTGTCGGGCTACCTCTGGGTATCGCGCTATGCGGTCGCCTATGTGGACATCGCGGCCGGCTTCGAGCTCGACATCATCGCGGCCTGTGTCATCGGCGGCATTTCGATCGCCGGCGGCATCGGCTCTGTGGCGGGCGCCGTCCTCGGAGCGCTCTTCCTCGGCGTGATCAAGAACGCCCTGCCGGTCATCAATATCTCGCCCTTCGCACAGTTGGCGATATCCGGAACGGTCATCATCATCGCGGTTGCCGTCAACGCCCGCGCCGAGCGGCGCAAGGGCAGGGTCATTCTCAAGAAAGCGGAGGCGGTCTGATGGCGGATGCGCAAATTTCTTCCCGCCACATTCCCGATCGGCTGCAAGGAGGCGGCGCTCGCCTTCTGAAAAGCTGGGAAGCGCTGCTCTTCGTGGTCGCTGCCGTGATCTTCCTCGGCAATTCGCTGGCGTCGCCCTAT
Organism: Sinorhizobium sp. P24N7; assembly: GCF_042436655.1. Classification (NCBI taxonomy): domain Bacteria; kingdom Pseudomonadati; phylum Pseudomonadota; class Alphaproteobacteria; order Hyphomicrobiales; family Rhizobiaceae; genus Sinorhizobium; species Sinorhizobium sp. P24N7. The sequence goes on from NZ_JBHMIW010000016.1 coordinate 148,179, forward strand.
TTCCTCGATCCGTGGAACCTCTCCGACGCCACGTTCAACTTCACCGAAAAGGCGATGATCGCCTTCGCCATGGCGCTGGTGATCATCTCCGGCGAGATCGACCTCTCGGTCGCTTCCATTATCGCCCTTGCCTCGACAGCCATGGGCTATGCGGTGCAACTCGGGTTCGGCACACCCGCGCTCGTCGCGACCGGCCTTGGCGTCGGTCTCCTCTGCGGTCTCGTCAACGGGCTCCTGATCACAGGCCTGGGTCTGCCGTCGATCGTGGTGACGATCGGCACCATGAGCCTGTTTCGCGGCCTGTCCTTCATCGTGCTCGGCGACCAGGCCTTTACCGGCTATCCCGAGAGCTTCGCCTGGTTCGGCCAAGGTTATGTCTGGTGGGTCTTCTCCTTCGAGTTCACGCTCTTCGTCGTGCTCGCCGTCATTTACGCAGTCCTGCTGCACAGGACGAATTTCGGCCGTGCCGTCTATGCCATCGGCAACAACCAGACGGCGGCACTCTTTTCCGGCGTGCGAGTCGGGCGGGTCAAGTTCACGCTCTTCCTGCTGACCGGCCTTATGGCCGGGCTCGCCTCCGTCTGCCTCACCTCGCGGCTCGGCTCCACACGGCCCTCGATCGCGCTCGGCTGGGAGCTCGAGGTCGTGACCATGGTGGTGCTCGGTGGCGTGAACATTCTTGGCGGCTCCGGCACGATACCCGGGGTCGTGCTGGCGGCGCTGATCATGGGCATGGTCACTTTCGGCTTCGGCCTCCTGAACGTGCCCGGCATCGTCATGTCGATCTTCATCGGCCTGCTCCTGATTTCGGTGATCGCGCTGCCGATCCTTTGGCAGCGCGCCCGCCGCCGTTCCGTTCGTTGAGATGCAAGTCATGGAAAAATACGCCTTCCGCATGCGACTCCATCCCGGCAAGGCCGCCGAATACCAGGCGCGTCACGACGCGATCTGGCCGGAGTTGGTCACACTCCTGAAGGACGCCGGTGTCTCCGATTATTCGATCCACCTCGATGAGGAGAACGGTCTGCTCTTCGGCGTCCTCTGGCGTTCGGACGATCACAGGATGGCCGATCTGCCGTCGCACCCGGTGATGCGGAAATGGTGGGCCCATATGGCCGATATCATGGAGACCCGCGCTGACAACGAGCCCGTCGCCGTGCCGCTCAAAACCGTCTTCCACCTCAAATGATGATGAAAACCGTCGCCGTCATCGATATTGGCAAGACAAACGCCAAGGTCGCACTCGTCGATCTCGAGCGCTTCGAGGAAATCGCCGTGCGCAAAGCCGGCAATGGTGTCAGCGCTGACGGGCTTTACCCGCATTTCGACACCGAGCGCCTCTGGCGTTTCATTCTCGACAGTCTGGCCGCGCTTCACGGCGAGCACCCGGTGAATGCGATTTCGGTGACCACGCATGGCGCGACCGCCGTGCTGCTCGATGAAGCGGGCGAGCTCGCCTTGCCGGTTCTGGACTATGAATTCGCCGGTCCGGATGCGCTCGCGGAGGAATACGAGAAGGCGCGCCCTCTCTTCACGGAGACCGGTTCGGCGCACCTGCCGATGGGGCTCAATGTCGGCGCTCAGCTCTTCTGGCAGCAGCGCATGTTTCCGGAGCATTTCGCCCGCGTCGCGACGATCCTCACCTATGCGCAATATTGGTCCTACCGGCTGACGGGGGTCAGGACGAGCGAGTTGACCTCGCTCGGCTGCCATACCGATCTCTGGAATCCGAAGGCGGCAACCTTCTCGTCGATGGTCGATGAGCAGGGCTGGCGCTCTCTTTTCGCGCCGGTGCGAAGGGCGGGCGACGTGCTTGGTCCCCTGCTTCGGCAGGTTGCCGATGAGACGGGCCTGCCGCCGGAAACGCCGGTCCACTGCGGCATTCACGATTCGAACGCCTCGCTGCTGCCGCATCTCATTACGCGCCAGGCGCCGTTCTCAGTAGTCTCGACCGGAACCTGGGTTGTGATGCTCGCCGTCGGCGCCGTTCCCGTGAAACTCGACGAGCGGCGCGACACGCTCATCAACGTCAACGCACTCGGTGATCCGGTGCCTTCGGCCCGCTTCATGGGCGGGCGCGCCTATTCCCTGCTGATCGGCGACGATCCGCCGCCGGCCTCGCCCGAGGCCGAAGCCCGTGTCCTGGAACAAGGGCATATGCTGCTGCCGTCGCTGCCGGGTGGTTCGGGGCCGTTTCCGGCTGCGCGCCCCTGCTGGACGACGGACGAAGGCAAGCTCGCTCCCGCCGAACGGCTCGCCGTCGTCTCTTTTCATCTTGCACTGATGACGGCGACCTGCCTCGATCTGATCGGGGCAAGGGGCGAGATCCTGGTCGAGGGGCCGTTTGCCTTGAACGACGCCTATCTGAGGATGCTTGCCGCCGCCACCGGCCGGCCGGTGCTTGCCAACAGGCTGAACAGCACGGGAACGAGCCTCGGCGCCGCCTGCCTCGTTGCGGGCGCCCGCGTCAGGACGGGGACCGAGCCGATACCGGCCGCAAATCCGGACGCCTGTGCGGCTTATGCCGAGACATGGCGCCGGCGCACTGCTGCGCATCTCCGGAGTGATCCGTAAAGGAATTTCAGAAGACGGACGTTCTGCTCGCTGCGCGGCCATACTCAAGGTTGACGACGATCGATATCGCTGCCATTGCGAGCGTTGCGGTGATGATGGCGCCTATTCCAAGAACAATCATTGTTCACGTCCCGTGGCGCACCGTCATGATGCCGCCCATTGCTTGAAGATGCTACTCAACGCGTAGTTCGCGCCATCACACCTGCATGTTCTGAATCGCAGCCGACACCAGGAACATGCAGCACTTCAAATGCTATAGCGACCTCTGCCCGTCCGATGGGAGACGCATGACGCTGTATGCTTCGATACTGAACGGCAGGCAGATCCGCAATTCTAAACTCTCATCATTGAAAACCTGTGGCTGCGTTCAAAGAAAACGTTGCATCGCTAGCGGACGGCAAAGCTCCGGTTGAATTTTAGCGATTCCGGTTAGGAGGCATGAGGCATTAACTTTCAAGCAAGGAATTAACCATAAACATGGTCCAACACGTCGGAATAGGAAGTCTCTACTTCTCCTCAAGGCATGATGCCGCACCGCCGTACCGGTTTCGGTCCGGTATCCACTTTCATTGAAATCACTGTGGGACGGACGATGGCGGGCGCTTCCGGGCGCGCTGCTCTATCGGGTGGGCGTGACCGGCCGCCGGCGGCGACCCTCCCCAGCAGATTTCGAATGCGGGACGTATCAGCAGCCGGGGACCAGGGTGAAACAGGAAGCGTCAGAACAGGCGAGAAAGGGCCAGGCGGGCAGCCTGCTGGAACGCCTGCGCTTTGCCGGTCTCGACGAGGATGCCTGCGCGCTGCTGCGCGATCACCGCCAGGCTCTTTCGCCACGCATCGACCTGGCGTTGCGCGCCCTCTCGCACCGCCTGCAGGCGAGCCCCGACGCGGCGCGGCACTTCGACAGCGACCGCCAGATCGACCGCCTGCACGATCTTCAATCGTCACACTGGAACGTGCTCACAGATGCGCGTTTCGACGGACTTTATGCGGAGCGCGTAAAGGTCCTCGCCGATACCGAAAGCCGCATGGGTCTCGACCCGCGCTGGCAGATCGCAAGTCATGCGATCGTGCTCGAGCACCTTATCCTCGGTGCGATCGAGGATGCCTGGCCGAAATCGATCCTCTCCCTCGGCAAGGCACGCAGGAAAGAACTCCGCGATCTCGTCGCCGCTCTCGTGCGCACTGCCTTCGTCGATACGGAGATTGCAGTCTCGCTGCGTTTCAACGCGCTGCGCCAGCAGCACCAGCGGCAGCTTTCGGAGCAGCGCCGGGACGACGAAAGCGAATTGAAGACACTCTTCTCGGATTTTCTTCGGGCTATTGGGGAGGGCGACCTGACCGCGCGTCTTCCGGAAGACGCGCCGGATGCCTACCAGCCGATCGTGGCAGGCCTCAACACGGCATTGGGCCAGATCAGGGATGCGCTGCTTGCGGCCGACAAACGCGCCACGGCGGCCGAGGCCATCGTCTCGGAGCTGCGCGGCAGTGCCGCCGAATTCTCGGGCAATGCCGGCGCAGAAGCGAAAGCCATCGACCAGCATCTCGTGAGCCTCGGCACCGTAACCGAGCGGATTCGCACCGGATCGATCCGGATCGCCGAGACCGAGACCAAGGCAGGTGAGACGCGGATCGCCGTGGAACGCAGCGGCGAGATCGCCGGTCAGGCGATCTCTGCCATGGCGGACATCGAGGCTTCCGCCGAGAAGATTGGTCAGATCATCGGCGTGATCGACGAGATCGCCTTCCAGACCAATCTCCTGGCCCTCAACGCAGGCATCGAGGCCGCACGGGCGGGCGAAAGCGGCCGCGGTTTCGCGGTCGTCGCACAGGAGGTGCGTGCGCTCGCGCAACGCTCCGGCGAAGCGGCGCGCGAGATCAAGCAACTCGTGACCGGAACCAAGGGCCAGGTCGTGGCCGGCGTCGAGATCGTCGGCCGGACACAGCACGCGATCAGCAGCATCGCCGAACAGGTAATCTCCATAAACGAGGCCGTCACCGGCATTGCCCGCGAGGCCGAATGTCAGGTGAGCGATCTTGCCTCCGCAACATCGGAAATCGACGGGATCGCGCGGGCGATGAACCGAAACGCCGCACTCGGGGGCGCGGCACTCGCATCGGCCGACGATCTTCACGGTGTCATCGTGGAGTTGGGCGAGACCGTCCGTCGCTTTCATCTCGACCGTCAGGCGAGATCGGCCGCGAGCTTCGCCCCGCGGAGGAGGATAGAAGCGCCGGAAGACGAGACGACGAGCCCGTTCGTCGAAGTCACTTCCGAACGTCATCTGGCCGGATGGCGGCGCTAGCAGGGCATGTCAAGCGAGGGAAAAATGGCCAGCAGAAACTCCGCACGAAATACGCTGAAGCTCGCTCCGGTATTGGACCTGAACGAGGCAACGGTGCTGCATGAAAGCCTCCTGGCACTGAAAGGCGGCGCCGTGGCGATCGACGCGTCCGCCGTCGAGCGCGTCGGGGCGCTTTGTGTCCAGGTGCTCATGGCCGCCGCGAGAAGCTGGGAAGCGGATCGCTTGTCTTTCACCTTTGCCGAGGTGTCCGACGCTTTCATCAAGACGACACAGCTCATCGGGGCGGACATCGGTCCCCTGATGGCAAAGGAGATTTGAGCAATGAAGAAGAGAGTTCTGACTGTCGACGATTCCCGGACGATCCGGAACATGCTTCTCGTCACCCTCAACAATGCCGGATTCGAAACGATCCAGGCGGAGGATGGCGTCGAGGGCCTCGAGAAGCTCGACACGGCCAACCCCGACGTGATCGTAACGGACATCAACATGCCGCGCCTCGACGGCTTCGGCTTCATCGAGGGTGTGCGCAAGAACGATCGCTACCGTGCGGTGCCGATCCTCGTGCTGACCACCGAGAGCGATGCGGACAAGAAGAACCGTGCGCGGCAGGCGGGCGCCACCGGCTGGATCGTCAAACCGTTCGACCCGACCAAGCTGATCGATGCCATCGAGCGCGTAACGGCCTGAATTCCGGGGACAGCCATCCAATGGACATGAACGAAATCAAAGAGATTTTCTTCCAGGAATGCGAGGAGCAACTCGCGGAACTGGAATCGGGTCTCCTCAAGCTCAATGACGGCGATCGCGATCCGGAAACGGTGAATGCCGTTTTCCGTGCGGTCCATTCCATCAAGGGTGGCGCCGGCGCCTTCGGGCTCGACGATCTCGTCTCCTTCGCGCATGTGTTCGAGACGACGCTCGATTGCGTTCGATCCAACAGGCTGGAACCCAATCAGGACGTTTTGAAAGTCATGCTGAGATCGGCGGACGTGCTTGCCGATCTCACCAACGCCGCCCGTGACGGCGGCGGCGTCGACGAGGCGCGCAGCCGGCAACTGATCAAGGAACTCGAAGCACTCGCCAACGGCGAATTGCCGCAAGCCGCCGCCGAATCCGCGCCGAAGACGGCGCCGGTCGGCATTGCCCCGGCTGCTCCGGCCGTCAACGAGGAAGGCTTCCAGCCGGTTGCCTTCTCCTTCGACGATTTCGAGACAGGCGACGAGCCGACGATCGAACCGTCCACCTATGAGATCGTCTTCAAGCCCAAGTCGGATCTTTATTCCAAGGGCAACGACGCCACGCTGCTCCTGCGCGATCTCTCGCGCCTCGGCGAAATGAGCATCCATTGCGAGATGGACACTCTGCCGCCGCTGGACCGGATGAATCCGGAGGAGGCCTATTTCTCGTGGAAGGTTTCGCTCAAGACCGACCAGGGCGAAGAGGCGATCCGCTCCGTATTCGAATTCGCCGAGTGGGATTGCGACCTCGACGTCGCGCTTGCCGGCGGTATGGTCGGGATGGACGAGGACCTGCCGATGCAGCCCGTCCCCTTCGACCTTTCGATCCTCGATGAGGAAGCCCAGGCGCCTGCCGGGCAAGAGAACCGGGCCGCCACCAGCGAGGGCGACCCCCGGAATGCGGCCGTCGCGGCGGCGCAGACGGCGAGCAACGTCCTGCAAATGGCGCAGTCCACGGCGCGCGTCTCCCCGGAGAATGCCCGCAATTCCCAGTCGGCATCGGCGGCACAGGCTGCCGCCCAGCAGGCCGCTTCCGCCGCGACCCCGACCATTCGCGTCGATCTCGATCGGGTCGACCGCCTGATCAATCTCGTCGGGGAACTCGTCATCAACCAGGCGATGCTGTCGCAGAGCGTGATCGAAAACGACACCAACGGCACGTCGTCGATCAATATGGGCCTGGAGGAACTGCAGCAGCTTACGCGCGAAATCCAGGACAGCGTCATGGCGATCCGCGCGCAGCCGGTCAAGCCGGTCTTCCAGCGCATGTCCCGCATCGTCCGCGAAATCGCCGACATGACCGGCAAGTCCGTCCGTCTCATCACCGAGGGTGAAAATACGGAAGTCGACAAGACGGTGATCGACAAGCTCGCCGAGCCGCTCACGCACATGATCCGCAACGCGGTCGATCACGGTCTCGAGACGCCCGAAAAACGGGTTGCCGCGGGCAAGAACCCGGAAGGAACGGTGCGGCTGACGGCCAAGCACCGCTCCGGCCGCATCGTCATCGAGCTTGCAGACGACGGCGCCGGCATCAATCGCGAGAAGGTGCGCCAGAAGGCGATCGACAACGATCTCATTGCCGCGGACGCAAACCTTTCGGACGAGGAGGTCGACAACCTGATCTTCCACGCGGGTTTCTCCACGGCCGACAAGATCTCCGACATTTCCGGCCGCGGTGTCGGCATGGATGTCGTCAAGCGCTCCATCCAGGCACTCGGCGGCCGCATCAACATCTCTTCGAAGCCGGGCCAGGGCTCGATCTTCACCATGAGCCTGCCGCTGACGCTCGCCGTCCTCGACGGCATGGTGGTGACTGTCGCCAACCAGACGCTCGTCGTGCCGCTGACGGCAATCGTCGAGACGCTGCAGCCGGAGGCCTCCGCGATCCACAGCTTCGGGTCCAGCCAGCGGCTGATCTCGATCCGCGACTCCTTCTGCCCGCTGGTGGATGTGGGCCGCATCCTGAACTTTCGCGGGGCACAGGCCAACCCGGTCGAAGGTGTGGCGCTTCTCGTCGAATCCGAAGGCGGTGGCCAGCGCGCGTTGATGGTCGATGCCATCCAGGGCCAGCGCCAGGTGGTGATCAAGAGCCTCGAAGCCAACTACACGCATGTGCCCGGCATCGCCGCTGCCACCATTCTCGGCGACGGGCGCGTGGCACTCATCCTCGATGTCGACGCCATCGTTGCTGCGTCGCGCGGGCAATCCCTGAAACCCGAAATGTCTCTTGCTGCCGCCGGATAATCCCCATGACCAATGCCGCAAAACATCTGACCAGTGGGGGACGGGAGCTGATCGCCTTCCGCGTCGGCGACCAGGAATTCTGCGTCAACATCATGTCGGTGCGCGAAATTCGCGGATGGACGCCGGCGACCCCCATGCCGCATGCGCCCGCCTGCGTGCTCGGGGTCATCAATCTGCGCGGCGCCGTGCTGCCGATCGTCGATTTCTCCGCCCGGCTAGGCATGAAGGCGGCCGAGCCGACGGTTCGGCACGTGATCATCGTCGCACAGGTCAACAGCAGGGTGGTCGGCCTGCTGGTCGACGCCGTTTCCGACATTCTCACCGTCTCCGACCGCGATATTCAGCCGACACCGGACATCGCGTCCGATTTCGAGCGGAGTTTCGCACGTGGCGTGTTGGCGATAGAGGGGCGCATGATCTGCCTCGTAGAGCTCGACTCGGTCTTCCCGAGCGAGGAAAGGGAGGCGGCATGAGGGTCCGGGCCAACATCGATCAGACTCCGTATCCGGAGGAATGTCTCGCGAGCGGAGAATATCCGCTGACCCGCCGCGATCTTACCGAGATCGCCGCGATGATCTACGCGGATGCCGGCATCTATCTCAACGAATCGAAGGCATCGCTCGTCTATTCGCGGCTTTCGAAGCATATCCGCAATCTCGGACTGAAGGGGTTCCGCGAATACTGCCAGCTCGTCGCTTCGCCTGCCGGGGCGGCGGCGCGCCGCGACATGCTTTCGCATCTCACGACGAATTTCACCCGCTTTTTCCGCGAGAACCATCATTTCGAGCACCTGAAAACAGACGTTTTGCCGGGTCTCATCGCCCGCGCGAAGAACGGCGGTCGCGTTCGCATCTGGTCTGCGGCGTGTTCGGATGGCCAGGAGCCCTATTCGATGGCGCTGACGGTGCTGTCGCTGCTGCCCAATGCCGCGGACTACGACTTTCGCATCCTCGCGACCGATATCGACCCGAAGATCCTGTCGCTGGCGCGGGCCGGCGCCTACGACGCGACGGCGATCGAGACGGTGAACCCTGCCATGCGCAAGCAATGGTTCAGCGAGGTCGAAGTCGGCGGCCGCCGCAAGTGGCAGGTCGACGATCGCGTCAAGCGGCTGATCACCTTCAACGAGCTCAACCTGATGGCGCAGTGGCCGCTCAAGGGGCCGTTCGACGTGATCTTCTGCCGCAACGTCGTGATCTATTTCGACGAGCCGACGCAGATGAAGATCTGGTCGCGCTTCGCCGGCGTGCTGGACAATGGCGGGCACCTCTATATCGGCCACTCGGAACGTGTGTCGGGGGATGCAAAGGCGCTCTTCGACAATATCGGCATCACGACCTATCGCCACACCGGCAAGTTCCACGGAGGTCGGGCATGAGCACTCCCGCACGTGTTCTCGTCGTCGACGACTCGGCCACCATGCGCGGCCTCATCTCCGCAGTGCTCAATGCCGATCCGGACATTACGGTCGTCGGTCAGGCTGCCGACGCGCTCGAGGCGCGCCAGGCGATCAAGCAGCTCGACCCCGATGTCGTGACCCTCGACATCGAGATGCCGAATATGAACGGCCTCGAATTCCTCGACAAGATCATGCGGCTGAGGCCCATGCCGGTGATCATGGTCTCGACGCTGACGCATAGGGGCGCGGAAGCCACGATCGCCGCGCTCGAGATCGGCGCCTTCGACTGCGTCGGCAAGCCGCAGCAAGGGGATCCGCATCCGTTCCGCGATCTCGCCGACAAGGTCAAGGCGGCCGCGCGTTCGCAGCGCAAGTCCATGATCACCAGCAACAGGGCGGCCGCGCCGGCGGTGACAGCCGTTTCCGACTACCGGGCAGGGCGCAAGATCGTCGCGATGGGAGCTTCGACCGGCGGGGTCGAGGCTCTGATCACGGTCCTGCAGAAGTTCCCGGCGAATTGCCCGCCGACGGTGATCACGCAGCACATGCCGCACACCTTCACGAAGAGCTTCGCCGAGCGGCTGAACCGGCTTTGCGCCCCCACGGTCCAGGAGGCGACGGATGGCGCGCGGCTCGAGGTCGGAAAGGTCTACCTGGCGCCCGGCGGCGAACGGCATCTTGAGGTGCATAATGCCGCCGCGCCCTGCTGCCGCCTGGTGGATCAGCCGGCCGTCAACGGACATCGACCCTCGGTCGACGTGCTGTTCGGTTCCGTCGCCGAACTGGCGGGCCGCAACGCCATCGGGGTGATTCTTACCGGAATGGGCCGCGATGGCGCCGCCGGTCTTCTGAAATTGCGGCATGCCGGGGCACGCACCTTCGGTCAGAACGAAAAGACCTGTGTCGTCTACGGCATGCCGCGCGTCGCCTATGAATTGGGCGCGGTCGAAACGCAGCTCCCCCTCGGATCGATCGGGGAGGAGATTTTGAAGACGGCGGCAGCCCGAAAAGAAGGAATCGAATAATGTCTCTCGCCGAAAAGATAAAAGTTCTGATCGTCGACGATCAGGTCACGAGTCGTCTGCTCTTGGGCGACGCACTGCAGCAGCTCGGCTTCAAGCAGATCACCGCAGCCGGTGACGGGGAACAGGGCATGAAGATCATGGCTCAGAATCCCCATCATCTGGTCATCTCCGATTTCAACATGCCGAAAATGGATGGGCTCGGCCTGCTCCAGGCGGTGCGTGCGAACCCGGCCACGAAGAAGGCCGCCTTCATCATCCTCACGGCACAGGGCGACCGCGCGCTGGTGCAGAAGGCGGCTGCGCTCGGCGCCAACAACGTGCTGGCCAAGCCGTTCACGATCGAAAAGATGAAAGCCGCGATCGAGGCCGTGTTCGGGGCGCTGAAATGAACACCGAGGCTGCCGGCAGGCGCGTTCATGTCATTCAGGGCGAGTTCAAGGTCGTCAACGATCCGGATATCGTGCTTTCGACCATTCTCGGCTCCTGCGTGGCCGCCTGCATGCGCGATCCGGTGGCCGGCGTCGGCGGCATGAATCACTTCCTGCTGCCGGGATCGGCGACCTCGCCGAGCTCCGGCGCGGACGCCACGCGCTACGGCGTGCACCTGATGGAGCTTCTCATCAACGGCCTCCTGAAGCAGGGGGCGCGGCGCGACCGGCTGGAGGCGAAGATCTTCGGCGGCGCCAGGACGATTGCGCGTTTCTCGAATGTCGGCGAGCAGAATGCCGCCTTCGCGCGCCAGTTCCTGATGGACGAGGGTATCCGCATCGTCGGCGAAAGCACCGGCGGCGACCATGGGCGCAAGCTCGAATACTGGCCGTCGTCCGGGCGCGCGCGCCAATATGCGCTGACGGGCGTGGAGGCACAGCGGGCGCTTCAGATGGACCAGCGGCCCGCCGTGCCGAAGCCGGCCGAAAGCTCCATCGAATTCTTCTGATCATACCGGCCGAGGCCACGTGAGGAAACAATGCAGAAAGACCACAACCAGCCTCACGCGGAAGAATCTCTGCCGGACGTGCTGATGCGCGTCGTCACGGAGCTCCACGATGTCGCCTATCTGATCGAGCGCATAGAGCCTCAACTCATGAGCGACGACTGCGCCGGCGCGGACAGGATCATGGTGCTGCAGGGCATCGACCTCGCGGTGCAGAAGACGCGCGGGCTCGCCGAGTTCATCGATACCATCACCGCCTCCATTCCCGACACCTGCCTGGTCGACGTCACCACCGCAGTCAGCCTCGTCAAGCTTGCCGACATGAAGAAAGCGCTCGGCAGCGGCATTCTCCGGCATGGGCATTCGCAGCCGCTGACCAAGGCGGCCGGCGACTTCGAGGCCTTCTGAGGGGCGCCGTCGCAGAGGAGTGCCCCTTCCTTCGGGTCGCACCCGGGTTTAACCCGAGGGCTAACCCTCTCCCGACTGGCGGACGAGGGGCGGCCGCGCGATCGGGACGGTGCGCTGCGCGACAGTTCGCCGATACCTGACCTTTCGCCAAGTTCGCGCAAGTTTCGTGTCCTAGCTTCGCTTCCGGGGCTGGTAGATTCGCGGCTAATGCAGAACGGCTGAGCGCAAGCCGTTTTCCAGCAAACCCGAATGTTGGATCTGCGCAGGGTACCGACCGGATAATCGGAGCGGGTGCCTTGCGATACTGGGTGCGGAAACAGAATGAATCTGTTCGATCAATTCTCGATGTTCACGAAAAATCTGAGCAATCTCGGACAAGGAAAGCTCATTGCGCTTGCCGTGGCCGGCGTCGTGGCGATCGGCTTCGTCCTCGGTGCCGGTATCTATGTGAACCGGCCGTCCTTCGAGACGCTCTATGTCGGCCTCGAACGCAGCGACGTCACCCAGATCAGCATTGCGCTTGCAGAAGCCAACGTCGACTTCGAAGTCGGCACCGACGGCGGCAGCATCCAGGTGCCCGTGGGCATGACCGGCAAGGCCCGTCTGCTGCTTGCCGAGCGCGGCCTGCCGAGCAGCGCCAATGCCGGTTACGAGCTCTTCGACAATGTCGGTTCGCTCGGGCTCACGTCTTTCATGCAGGAAGTGACCCGCGTTCGGGCGCTCGAGGGCGAAATCGCCCGCACGATCCAGCAGATCTCCGGCATCGCCGCCGCACGCGTCCACATCGTCATGCCGGAGCGCGGCAGCTTCCGCAAGGCCGAGCAGACGCCGACGGCCTCGGTCATGATACGGGCAAGCGCCACGGTCGGCCGCAGCGCCGCGTCCTCGATCCGGCATCTGGTCGCGTCGTCCGTGCCGGGCCTCGATGTCGACGACGTCACCGTCCTCGATTCGACCGGCCAACTGCTCGCATCCGGAGACGACCCGTCGAACAGCGCGCTCAATCAGTCACTCGGCGTCGTCCAGAACGTTCAGAGCGATCTCGAAAAGAAGATCGACAATGCGCTGGCGCCATTCCTCGGGATGGACAATTTCCGCACCAGCGTCACCGCCAGGCTCAACACCGATGCGCAGCAGATTCAGGAGACGGTCTTCGATCCGGAATCGCGCGTCGAGCGCTCGACGCGCGTGATCAAGGAAGAGCAGAAGTCCAGCCAGCAGCAGCCGGACAATGCCGCGACGGTCCAGCAGAACGTCCCTCAGGCCGCGCCGCGCGGCGGAGCCGGTCAGCAGTCGAGCGACGAGGCGGAGAAGAAGGAAGAGCAGACGAATTACGAGATCAACAGCAAGACGATCGCCACCGTCAAGAACAGCTATTCGATCGAGCGGCTGTCGATCGCGGTCGTCGTCAATCGCGGGCGCCTCGCGGCCATGGCTGGCGAACCGGCGGATCAGGCGAAGATCGATGCCTATCTCCAGGAGATGCAGAAGATCGTTTCCTCTGCCGCCGGGATAGATCCGGGCCGCGGCGACGTCGTGACGTTGAACGCCATGGATTTCGTGGAGACACAGCTCCTCGACCAGGCGGTGCCGGGTCCGGGGATCATGGAAATGCTCACGCGCAACCTCGGCGGCATCATCAACGCGCTCGCCTTCGTCGCAGTCGCTTTCCTGGTCGTATGGTTCGGGATGCGACCGCTTGCCCGCCAGCTGGGCTTCGGCGGACAGGCGGGCAAGCTCGAAGGCGAAGCCGCCGGGCTCGAACTGCCGGACTTCTCGCCGGCAGGCGCCGGCGCAGGGGGTGCCCTCATGGAGGGGTTCGGCTCCGATTTCGGCTTCGACGGCGGCGACGATCTGCTCAATCTCGGCGACGAGGCGGGCTTCAACCGCCGCGTCAAGGAAGGGCCGGAGCGGCGTCTCGCCCGGATGGTCGAGATCAGCGAAGAGCGGGCGGCGAAGATCCTGCGAAAATGGGCGGTCGATCGGGCAGCGTAGAAAACGCCGGCGGAAACCTGAACTGGAACGAAGTCCCGCCCAACAGGCGGGACTTTGTCTATTGGGCGCGCCTCAATCCGGCCCGCGCCGGCGCAAGGGCCTTCCGAGAGTATTGGCGAGTCTAGCTCCGGCTGGCGACGCCACGGCGGAGTCCGGCCAAAGAATCCGCCCCGCGTCGTGGATACCGTCCGATGGCCGTCGGAAAATTTAAACCAATTTTTAATTAATTTAGATTCGCACGCCGCTCGCCGTGCTGCGGCTCGCGCAGTCAGTTACTCCGCGTTGTTTGCGGGATCCGGAGCTGTATTAAAATATATCTTCGAAAGAGCGGAATATAATTTCAAGCACAGACTTTCCGCATTCCCGGCGTTGCTGTCAATGAGCCCGCCAGGATTTGATGCATTTCGGCAACATTCCCCGGCTTAAAGTAAGTCTTGGATGAAGAGTTGAGGCGTCCTGAAAGCATCCTATCTGCAACGAAAGGGCGAACTCCCGTCCGGTGTGACGGATTTTCAACCGTGCGGCCACAAACGACGATTGCAGGATACTGTTTATTATCAACATCTTGATTAGAGAATTGGTCGGAGTGAAAGCGTGCCCGGCCGCCGACCGGCTCACGCATACGTGAATGGCTCAAGGCAAGGTTGGCAAGTAATCGCGCAACAGGACGCCCTGTCTTTTTGGGGGCGGCGATGTACAGTTTAGCAATTGATTCGCGTCCTGATACTCGCTTGGTGGCAAGAATACCGGCGAAGCCGGCTGTCGGGGACGACAGGGCAAGCGTGACATTCCAGGGCGCCGAATCCGGCACGGGGGCTGAGAGTTATGGAAATGTCGCGGTCGGACGCAGTCTGGTCTTCGGAGACCGCTGCGCCGCGGGTTTGTGGACGCAAAATATCAAGGGAGCAACTGATCCGAAGGCTTGGGGAAGTGGCCTCGGGTACGGGACTCGGCAACGGATTGGCGGCGCTGACGGAATATGTCGGCGCAACCCATTACCTTCTCGCCCGGCACGATGTTTCGCAGGACGGCGGACTGGATTTTGTCGTCTGTTCCGACTGGCCGTTCGACATCGTTCGGCGTCTTTCGGGCATCATCGCCGGGCTCCATACGAAGATCACCGAACTGGAAAAGTGCCTCGCCCAACTGCAGCCGGCCTTCCATACGCTGCCCGACGATATCGGTTTGCCGCGGGGGGTCAGCCGGAGCTATTGCGCTGTGACCTTCAGCGTAGGGCGCACGCGGTTCTCGTTGATGCTGCTCTTCCCCGAGGACGTGATCCTCTCCCAGGAGGCGCTGCGCGACATCGCGGTGCTTGCCGGCTATGTCGCCAGTCACAAGATCAAGGCCGATGTGCGCCACGACCGGGAATGCGAACTGACCGAGCGCGAGCTCGAATGTCTTTTCTGGATTGCCGAAGGCAAGACGAGCGATGAGATCGCCGTCATACTCGGGATCTCCCGCAACACGATCAACAACTACATCACCAGCGTAATGCGCAAGACGGCGACGCGAACGCGGTCGGAAGCGATCGCCCACGCGGTGCGCAACAATCTGGTTTAGGAGCGGTGACGATGCCTTATCTCGTGACGCAGGATCGCGACGACGCCGGCCGGTCGGGTCGCAACGTCCGCGCGGCGCGGGCGGCGACGCTGGTGACGCGCTTGCAGGCCATGCAACGGCAGATCAACGCCAAGAATTTCGCCGTTCTGCGAACGAATGGCAGGGGCGTCCCCGGAACGCGTAAGCTCACCTGCGTCCTCCACAACTGGGGAGCCGCTTGCGAGGAAAACGCGCGTGATCTGATCATTCTCTACGGCGACGAGTTGCTCCAGCATCTCGATCTTTCCCTGCTGCCGGTGCTCTGGAACGGTCAGGGCGAGCATCAGACCGCCGAAGCCTCGGATTTCGGCCCGTTCACGCGCCGGCTGAGAGAGCGCAAGCTTTCCTATTCGGGCATCGCCTTTCCGATAAGGCTCGGCGCGCAGGGCAACGGCTACGTGATTTTCGCCGGCAGCTACATCGATGTTTCGGGCGAACAGATCGTCGAGCTGCACGGCCGCAGCGCCCAGATCATGACAGACCTCCTGGCCGCCGACGAGAAGCGCCTGTTCAAGACCGAAGCCTTGAGCGATCGCGAGATCGCCTGCCTGCAAATGGCCGGCGATGGACATATCAGCGAGGAGATCGCCGACAAGATGGGCCTCTCGATACATACGGTGAATGCCTATCTCGGGGCCGCGACGACGAAGCTCGACTCCGTCAACCGGATTCAGGCGATAGCCAAGGCGATCCGCCTTGGCTATATCAGCTAGCATAGCTAAGGTCCGTCGAGATTCGGAATTCCCGCCGCGGCCTGTTCGATTTCCTCAACTCGCCAGCGGCAACGGATAGGTTTTGACGAACTTCGCCTCTGCCAGGCTCTTGGCGAGAAAGGCCGTGTTCTCGTCCGGATTGCCGGAGGGCTGTTGAAAGTTGATGTGGCTGATCTCGATACCGGCCGTATCGCCCGCGAGCACGAGGCGCGCATAGACAGTCACGCCGCGGGGCTTCAGTTCGAGGTCGAGGATAACCTCCGGGCGACTGTCCCAGTCGAGGTTATAGTTGCCGCCGAGGCCGAAGTTCACGGTGCCGGGCAGGAAATAGAGCTCTGCCGCCGATTCCACCAAATCGGCGATGCTCGCATAGGACTCGAAGCGCAGAAGCGCGATGAAATCCGCAGCATCGATGAGGCGCAATTCGGTCGCAACCGGACGGATCGCCTCCGCAACTATCTGTTCTCGTTCTTCGGAGAATTGGCACTTTTTCAAGATCATGTCACCCGTCTTTGTTGCGGCTGAGCTGCATAAACCCGGTGAATCAGTTCGGCGACTGCCTTGTAAAACACCGGTGGAATGACACTATCCACCGAGACTTGTGCAAACATGGAGCGTGCAAGCGGCGGATCCTCGAAGACGGGGATGCCGTTCTTCTCCGCAATTTCGCGAATCTTCAGGGCCACCAGGTCCTTTCCCATGGCCACGACGACCGGCGCGTCACTCTCCTCGCGCACATAGCGCAGTGCTACGGCATAGTGGGTCGGGTTGGCGATGATCAGGGTTGCGCGCGGAACCGAGGAGATCATCCGCTTGCGGGCGCGGTCGCGCTGCATCGATCTGAGCCGCGATTTGACGATCGGGTCGCCCTGCGATTGCTTCAGCTCGTCCTTGACCTCCTGCTTCGTCATCCTGAGCTCCGTGTACCAGTGATGGCGCGTCCAGAAGAGATCGACGATGGCGAGCGTCGCGGTGGCGAAGAGAACGACGATGATGATCTGCTTGAGGTCCGAGATCATCGTCGTGAAGATCGTCACCGGATCGGAGAACATCATGTCGAGCGTGGCGAAATAATCGTTCCAGAGCACGAGGACGACGACGATCGAAACGACGATGATCTTGAACAGCGACTTGCCGAATTCCACCAGCCCCTGAACGCCGTAGATCCGTTTGAAACCGGCCACGGGCGATACCCGGTTCCATTTCGGCTGGATGCGGTCGAGGACCGGCCGCGGCAAATTCTGGAAGATCGACGACCCGACGCCGAAGACGATAAGTAGGATGAAAACCGGCAGAACCAGCGCGGCGCATTTCAGAACGACATGCGAAATCAGGGCGACGGCGTCGGTTGCGGTGTCGAGGCGCCAGGCTTCCGGCTGCTCGAAAATGTCCTTCAGCGCCTCGGCCATGTTTGCCGCGCCGTCCGAAAGGAAAAAGACGACGAAAATGTAGATCGCCAGCGTCGAGGCGAAAGCGGTCACCTCACGCGAGAAAGGGACGTTGCCTTTCTCGGTCGCGTCGGAGATCTTCTTTTCCGACGGCGCTTCTGTTTTACTGTCCTTGTCCTGCTCTTCCGCCATGAAACAGCAAGCTCCTCAGCAGGCGACAATGTGAACGACGCTTCCGGTTACCCCTCGACCCGAATTCGCGAGGGAATCGTGGCAGCAGACGCAAGCGCTCGCTGTTGTGGTGAACCCGGACAGGCCCCTGCGCAAGTGCGGGTGTGCGGCAGCCCGCGCGGGTCAACAGAAATCGGAAACGAAACGCGATATATCGGCAGGCCGGAGGCGTCAGGCGGCCTCCGCTTCCTTTTCCTTGAGCTCGAGCTGCCCGCTTGCGGAGAGGCGAATCGCCTCCTGCGTGATCGAGCGCCTCGCGATCGCGATATCGCGGGGATTGATGCCGGCATCGCCGGCGGCGAGGTCCGATTCGATCATGCGCCGCTGGCGGGCGCCGATGGAGGCGAGAATAGACTCGCGCAACTCCGCAGCAGAACCTCTGAGCGCCATGGTGATGACGTCGGTGGAGACGTCGTTGAAGAGCTGCACGCGGCTGCGCTGCGGCATGAAAAGGATGTCGTCGAAGAGGAATATCTTCGGCCGGACCTTCTTGACCGAATCGGTGCTGATCGTTTCGAGCGAGGCGAGCAGCGTGTCCACCTGCGGCTTATCGAGCTCGTTCATCACTTCGGCGATCTTAGCCGGGCCGGGCGAGTTGCGCTCGGCCTCCATCTCTTCGATGATTTCGATCACCCGCGCCTCGATGATTGCCGCCGCCTTCGGGTTGACGTTCTTGATGTTGACGGCACGGTTGAGAATCTCGGGCCGCTGTTTGTCGGTCAGCTGCAGCAGCACCTTGGCGCCGAAGCTCGACGGCATCATCGACAGAACATAGGCGATCGTCTGCGGATGTTCCCGGGCGAGCAATTGCGCGATGATCGCAGGATCGCAATCCATCAGCCGGTCCCAGATGCTCGCCTCGTAGGATTGGAAGGTGGCGCGGCGGCCGAGGAGGCCGTCCACCTCGTCGGGCGTCAGGCCCTCTTCCAGAATGCTCTCAATGGCCTTGGCATTGTCCATGAGGCCTGCACCTTCGGTGAAGAGATCCTCGAACTCGTTGACGAGCGCTTCCAGTTCGTGCGGCGGCACGGCTCTGAGCGATTGTGCCGCGGCGATGATGGCCTGCAGCTCGCTCTGGGTGAAGAATTTCAGCAGATTCCCGGCAATCGACTTGCCCATTGCGAGCAGCACCGCCGCCGCCTTTTCCGTCTGGCTCAGCGGTTGTGCGAGCGCCTGAGCCTGTGCCTCGAAACTTCCGAAATCCGTCATGGATTCATCCCCGCCCGGTCATCGGGCTCCTAGTGAGTTGAAACGGGATGCGGGCGGAAAACCGCTTACACCTTTCCTCATCCCGCTCTATTTCCTGCTGCCTTTGATCTCCAGGAGCTTGACGCCGAAGCGGGTCACATCGCCCTCGAGAACGGTGATTTCTCCGCGGCCGATCACCCGGCCGTTGACCATGATCTCGACCGGCTCGCCGATCTTGCGGTCGAGCGCGATCGTTGCGCCCTCGGTGAGCGCCATGAGGCCGGAGACCTGCATGCGGCTTGTCCCGAGTACGATCTGAACATCGATCGGGATGTCCATGATCAGGTCCATATTGGCGGTCATTCCGCTGCCGGGCGCTGTTTCACCGGCGGCCGGTGCCGAATCGAAATCCCCGCCGGCAACCGCGGAGTCCGCGCCGAAGGCGGATTCCGCGAAGTCGGCGCCGAAATCCCCGCCGAATCCAGCGCTGTCGGCGGAACCGAAGTCGCTGCCGAAATCCACGGGCTGTTCGAGCGGCCCGGCGGCGGCGAAATCGGCGCCGAAGTCAGCCTCGCCGTCCTTCTTGAGAACGCCGCGCAGGTCGTCGATCGCCTGGTCGAGCTCGGCGTCTGCCGCGAATGCGGCCGGTTCTGCGATGGGTGCTGCTTTCTTGGGTGCCATGTGCCGAATATTCCAGTTGAAGCTTGCCTCAGGCATTCTGCCAGGCGAGGGAGGATTAACTCATGATGTGGCGAAGGATGTCCTGCTCGGAGCCGTGGGTATCCTTGACCCGGACCGTATATCGCGAACCCGAACGGCCGAACTCGCAGACATAGAGGTCGCGCCCGTTGGCGCTCACCTCCACGCGGACATCCTGCCCGTCGTGAAAAGGGATGACATCCCCGGCCTGCAGGCGGCTGAGAGTGTCGAGCGTCAGGCTTTCCAACCGGATGCGCGCCTCGAGCGCGACGGCCGATCGGCGGACCTGCTCCTCCAGCTGTTCCGTCCATTCGGTTTTCGCGTTCCGGTCCTCGCCGGCACCCTTCCGAGAGATGATGCGGGTCTTGAGGAGCGTGCTTTGCGGGACGATGACCGAGAAAGTGGAGAGCACCGGCCCGAGGCCTATGGTCATGTCGATCGAGGCTGCGAAGACGTCTTCAAGCACTGGATCGGGCTTTGCCCGTTCCGCGCTGTTGTAAGGACGGCCGACAACCGGCTCGAACCCGCCGGGCGCGTTCACTGCAGTGCGCAGGACCTCGGCGATGCCATGAAACACCGGCAAGGCGACATCGATCTCGATCTTCGACAGAGAGCGTGGGGCCGGCTCCTCGATGCTCGTCGGTTCGGCCCCGAGCAGAGCCTCGACAAGTGCGATCAGAACCGGACTGTCGCAGCCGACCTGGAAGTCCGCGCACCAGTTTCGCAGCGAGAGATCGCCGAGCAGGACTCCGTCTCCGAGAGCAGCGATGAGCTCGTTGCGGAGCCCCGTCCGGAAGCCCGCATAGGCGATCGTGACGTCGCATCCGGTCTCCGATAGCAGGACACCGGGCAGGAGTTCGTCGAAGATCTGGGCAAGCTCGAGTGCGGTTCGGCCGATGGCCTTGTCGTCGCCGAGCGCGCCGGTCATGCGCGCGATCAGCCTTCTGTCGAATGCATGGACGTTCGATGCGGTGCTCGTGCTCATGTCAGGCCGCCTTGCTTTCGCTGCCGCCGCCGGGATTCATCATTTCCTGTTCGACCGCATCGATGGACGGCCGTTCATAGGCGGAGATGGTCTTGCGGCCGTATTCGAGTGCGACCTGCGGAACCGAACCGTTCATGTAGGCAAGCAGCGTCTGCTTGACGATGACATAGAGCCGGTTCTGCTTTTCCCGTACGGCCTTGATGTTTGCGACGAGGGGACCGACGATCGAATAGGAAAGAAACACGCCGAGCAGCGTTCCGACGAGTGCGGCGGCGATCTTGGCACCCAGCACTTCCGGTGCTTCGCTGATCGCGCCCATCGCCTTGATGACGCCGAGAACCGCCGCGACGATGCCGATCGCCGGCAGCGCATCGCCCATGCTCGTCAGCGCGTGGTAGCACTTCATCTTGTCGTGGGTGATCGTCTGGATTTCCTCGTCCATCAGCGCCTCGATCTCATGCGAGCGGGCGTTGCCGATGATGATCAGCCGCACATAGTCGCAGATGAAGGCGGTCAGCTCCTTGTTCTGCA
Organism: Sinorhizobium sp. P24N7; assembly: GCF_042436655.1. Lineage (NCBI taxonomy): Bacteria > Pseudomonadati > Pseudomonadota > Alphaproteobacteria > Hyphomicrobiales > Rhizobiaceae > Sinorhizobium > Sinorhizobium sp. P24N7. The sequence goes on from NZ_JBHMIW010000016.1 coordinate 169,141, forward strand.
GGACGGTGGGTGCGGACTGGAAGATCGAGGATTCTTCCGGATTGTCGATGTGGCTCTCGATCTCGTTGCGCGACTTCGTTCGCAGGTCGCGCATCAGGCTGTAGAGGACGCCGAGCGTGTCGAGGTATTGACGTTCCTTCGGCACCTTGTGCCTGAAGGCCTCGCCGAGCGCCTTGCCGGTGTCTTTGACCACCTTCATCGAGTTGGCCATGATGAAGCCGCCGATGCCCGCTCCGCCGATGATCATCAGCTCGAAAGGCTGGTTGAGGACTTCCAGGTGGCCTCCCATCGCCATGTAACCGCCGAGGATACAGCCGAAAGTCACAAGAAGCCCGATGATGATGTTCATTGCCGATACCTGTCGCAATCGTGATTTTCCTCCGATGAAATAGGGTCCGATCCTTGCGTGAGGCTGGCCGCGGAGACCCGGCGTCCGGGACAGGTTCGCGCAAGCCAACGCCGTCAGGGTTGTTGGCCAGGGTAGGATCGCATCGCGTCCGAACCCCGACAGTCGGTGCGGGCTGAAGACCGCACACATTTCCTCACGCTTCATGCGACAGGCGAGCCGATCGTGACGACGACCTATACGAGCTACAGGCTGATCACTGCAGATCTGACGAAATCGCTGGAGCGCGTTTCGGCGCAGCCGGACGTCGCCCGCGAGACGGAGTACTATCTGTCGAAGATCGGCAGCATCAAAACGCTCGACGATTTCTTCGCCGACAGCCGGCTCTACAACTACGCCATGAAGGCGCACGGCCTCGAGGACATGGCCTATGCCAAGGCCTTCATGCGCAAGGTGCTCGCCGAAGGCATCGACAGTGAAGACGCCTTTGCCAACAAGCTGGCCGACGGGCGCTACAAGGCGCTGGTGGAGTCGTTGAATTTCGCCCGGCACGGCGAAGCCGCTACTGCCTTCGAGAGGGCGCAGAAGGGCGTGTCCGAAAAATACACGCGGCAGACGCTGGAGCAGAAAGCCGGCGAGGAAAACACCGGCGTGCGGCTGGCGCTCTATTTCCAGCGCATGGCGCCGACGATTGCCAATGGCTACGAAATCATCGCCGACGAGGCCCTCTCGAGTGTGGTCCGTACCGTCCTGCAGCTGCCGGCCGAATTCGCGGCCGCCGATGTGGATCGTCAGGCGGAGGCCTACGAGGCGGCGATCGATTTCAAGGATTTCCAGGACCCTCAGAAAACAGCCGAGTTCCTGGACCGTTTCACCGCCCTTTGGGAAATCGACAATCCTTCCGGCGGCTATGACCCGCTTGCGGTTTTCGGCGCGTCGAGCGGCTACGGAATTTCTCCCGACCTGCTTCTGACCATCAACAATCTCAAACTCGGGGGACGCTGATTTGCAGACCGGTCTCTATGTCGCGCTTTCGTCGCAGATGGCGCTTGAAAAGCGCCTGAATACGCTGGCCGACAATGTCGCCAACTCCAACACGGTCGGCTTCCGCGCCACGGAAGTGAAGTTCAACCAGGTGCTTGGCGACACCAGGCCGACCAAGGTTTCCTATGTGTCGGAAGGCGAGGAATTCCTGAGCAGCAAAACCGGCGCGCTCGCGCGCACCGGCTCCGCGCTCGATTTCGCCATCAAGGGCAACGCCTGGTTCTCGATCGAGACGCCCGGCGGCCCGGCGCTGACGCGCGACGGCCGGTTCACGCTGACGGAGACCGGCGAGCTCGTGACCATCAAGGGATATCCGGTGCTCGATGCCGGCGGCGCGCCGATCCAGCTGAACGGCGGTGCCGGTGAAATTACCGTCGGTGCCGATGGAGCCATTCACCAGAACGGCGTGCAGATCGCCCTGCTCGGGCTTTACGAGACGGATTTCAGCAAAGGCTTCATGCGTTACGACAACAGTTCCGTTATGCCGGCTGTCCAGCCGGAGCCGGTCGTTGATCGGTTCGATGTCGGCGTGATGCAAGGCTTCCTGGAGGAGTCGAACGTGAACGCCGTACAGGAAATGTCGCAGCTGATCATGATCACCCGCGCCTTCGACAACGTCACCGCGCTGATGCGCGACAGTGAGGGATCGCTCGACAAAGCCATCGAGACGCTCGGCGGCAGCCGTTGATGATTCTGTCGACGGAATTTAGGGCGGGACGGAACGGAAAGCCGGATGGCACGCGAAGCTGCTGAAAAAACTGCAACGTCGACGTCGCTCGCGGCGCTCGCCGGGCTGGTCGAGCGCTATGCAAATCCCGACTTTGCCATCGCACCGGGCGGCCATGTCCAGACGATTTCGCCGGGGCACTACACGGTCAGCGGCCTGTCGCGGCATGTCCGGCTCGGGGACTTCGTCGCGCACAAGAGCACGACCGGCACCCATCTCGGCGAAGTCGTCCGCGTGGAGCCCGAGCGGGTGGTCGTCTGCCCGATCGAACCGGGGGACCCGATCGGCATCCATGACGTCGTCATCCGCAAGGGCGCCTTCCGCATAGCGCCGACAGACAACTGGTGCGGTCGCACCATCAATGCGCTGGCCGAGCCGATCGACGGTCTGGGCCCGCTGCTGCAGGGCGACATCCGCCGCTCGATCGCGAACACCGCGCCGCCCTCCATGACGCGAAAGCGGGTGGAGCAGGGCTTCAGGACGGGCGTGCGGGCGATAGACATCTTCTCCCCGCTCTGCCTCGGGCAGCGCCTCGGCATCTTCGCGGGTTCCGGCGTCGGCAAATCGACGCTGCTTTCCATGCTGGCCCGCGCCGACGCCTTCGACAAGGTGGTGATCGCGCTGGTCGGCGAGCGCGGCCGCGAAGTGCGCGAGTTCATCGAGGACACGCTGGGCGACAATCTTTCGAAATCGGTCGCCGTCGTCGCCACCAGCGACGAGAGCCCGATGCTGAGAAAAATGGCTCCGCTGACCGCGGTCACGATTGCCGAACATTATCGCGACAAGGGCGACAACGTGCTGCTCATCGTCGACAGCGTCACCCGTTTCGCTCATGCGATCCGCGAGGTGGCGACGGCAGCGGGGGAGCCGCCGATCGCCCGCGGCTATCCGGCTTCGGTCTTCACCGAATTGCCGCGGCTGCTCGAGCGCGCCGGGCCCGGCGCCGAGGGTACGGGCACGATCACGGCGATCATTTCGATCCTGGTCGACGGCGACAATCACAACGACCCGGTCGCCGACTCGGCGCGCGGCATTCTCGACGGGCACATCGTCCTCGACCGAAGCCTTGCCGAAGAGGGGCGCTACCCGCCGGTCAATCCGCTCGCCTCCATCTCGCGCCTCGCCAGAAAGGCCTGGACGCCGGACCAGGAGAAGCTGGTCGCCCGGTTGAAATCCTTGATCCACCGCTTCGAGGAAACCCGGGACCTCCGGCTCATCGGCGGCTATCGGCCGGGCGGCGACGCCGATCTCGACATGGCGATCAAGCAGGTGCCGGTCATCTACGACGTACTGAAGCAGATGCCCGGCGAACGGCCCGCCTTCGACGCCTTCACGGACCTCGCCAACGCGCTGAAGGCAGCCGCGATGGGCAATCAGCCGGGCGCCGCCGGCCTGCGCGGAAGGGGATGAATTTGACGGACTTCGATGCAGACGAGATCGTGCGCCAACGCCGCCGCGAAACCGGGATGCCGCTGATCGACAGGATACTCGGTGCGATCGGCCTGGCCATGGCTGCCTGCGCGACGTTGCTGCCGTGGTACGTCTATCTGCATCCGGAGAAATTCTCGATGCCTTCGCTCTGGCAGGGAACGACGCGCGATCTGCCGGAGCGCCCGGAACGGCAGATCCTCTCGGTGTCGCCGCTGGCGATGACGGACATGGACGAGGAGACCGCCGCCGCGGTCGATCGCCTGACGACCGCGACGGTGCCGGGGCTCGACCAGGATCCCGCCGAAGGCACGGACATGGGGGCTCCCGATCAGCCGTTCCCCGCAAAAGAGAGCTTCAAACTCATGCACGTCGCCAATGGCCGCGCGCTCATCGAGGATGCCAGCGGCATGTATATCGTCCGTATCGGTTCGGTATTGCCGGACAACAGCCGGCTTGCGACCTTCGAGGAGCGCGACGGCCGCTGGGTGATGATCACGTCCAAGGGCGAGATTTTCGCGGCGAAGTAGCGCCTTTGCCGAGGCGTGGCGAAGGACGTCCAGACCCTTCCGCAACCCCTCCGGAGGGGCTTTTCGGGCGGCGAGGATGCGGCAGAAGTAGCTCCGCCCCTCGTGGGGAGGGGTTGGGGAGGGGGCTTATGAGACGCCCGAAACCGTTCCTTCCGCATCTTCGACAAGTCCCACGCAAGATTACCGGCCTAGGTTCGCCATCATCAGCAGGAGCTTTTGATGGAACCGATTCAGCTTTTCGAACTCGCGTCGCGGCAGGCCCAGTGGCTCACCGTCCGCCAGAACGTGGTGGCGGGCAACATCGCCAATGCCAATACGCCGCACTACAGGGCGAAAGACGTCCAGCCCTTCGAAAGCGTGCTCCAGAACACCGGCATCCAAATGGCCGCGACGCATCGCGCCCATTTCACCGAGAGCCCGGAAGCCGCCCATGTGACCGAAGTCAGCGCTCTCGACGATGTCGCGGTGCAGCAGTCCGGCAATACGGTCGCGCTCGAAGAGGAATTGATGAAGACCGGCGCGATCAAACGAGACTACGAGCTCAATGCCGGGCTGGTGAAATCCTTTCACCGGATGATTCTCATGACGGTACGGAAGTAAGCGACGATGGATCCATTGACCTCCGCCCTTAAGGTTTCCGCTTCCGGTCTGCAGGCGGAATCGACGCGCCTGCGCATCGTCTCGGAAAACATTGCCAATGCCCGCTCCACCGGCGACGCCCCCGGCGCCGATCCTTTCCGCCGCAAGACGATCAGCTTCGCCGCGGAGGTCGACCGGGCGAGCGGCGCGTCCCTGGTCGAGGTCGAACGCCTCGGCACGGACGATTCGGATTTCAACATCGAGTTCGACCCGGGCAATCCGGCCGCCGACGAAAAGGGCATGGTGAAATTGCCGAACGTCAACATCCTGATTGAGATGGCCGACATGCGCGAGGCCAACCGCGCTTACGAGGCCAACCTGCAGACCATCAAGCAGTCTCGCGATCTCATCTCCCAGACAATCGACCTGTTGAGGGCTTCGCAATAATGATCGACGCAATTCAGTCCTTAGGGGCGTTTTCGACCATCAGGGAGACCGAAGGCGCCGGCTCGGCCTCTTCCGCCTCGCTCGTTATGCCGGGTGCCGGCGCGGCCGCGCCTCAGGCGGGGAGCTTCGCCGAAGTCCTCGGCAACATGACCACGGACGCCATCCGTTCGATGAAGTCGGCCGAGGGGGTCTCGCTTCAGGCGATCCGCGGAGAAGCGAATACCCGCGAAGTCGTCGATGCCGTCATGAGCGCCGAGCAGTCTCTCCAGACCGCAATCGCCATCCGCGACAAGGTGGTCACCGCCTATCTCGAAATCGCGCGCATGCAGATCTGAGGAAAAGACACATGAAGGCCCTTTCCATCGCCGCCACGGGCATGAACGCCCAGCAATTGAATCTCGAAGTCATCGCCAACAACATCGCGAACATCAACACGACCGGCTACAAGCGGGCGCGCGCAGAATTTTCGGACCTGCTCTACCAGACCGAGCGGGCGCAGGGCGTCCCCAACCGCTCGAACCAGGCGATCGTGCCGGAAGGCGCGATCATCGGCCTGGGCGTCCAGACCTCCGCCGTGCGCAACCTTCATATCCAGGGCAGCCTCGTCAATACCGGCAACGACTACGACCTCGCGCTCGTCGGCCGCGGCTGGTTTCAGATCGAGACGCCGGATGGCGAGACGGTCTACACCCGTTCGGGGGCCTTCAATACCAATGCTACGGGCCAGCTCGTCACTATCGACGGCTATACCGTGGTTCCGGGCGTCACCGTGCCGCAGGACGCGACCGAGATCGTCTTCACCTCGTCGGGCCAGGTGATGGTGCGGATCGGCAACGACACGGAATTGCAGGAAGTCGGACAGCTGACGATCGCGAACTTCGTCAACGAGGCGGGCCTCGAGCCGATGGGCGAGAACCTGTTCCGGCAGACGCCGGCGTCCGGGGATCCGATCGTCGGCACGCCGGCCGATCCGGGCTTCGCGCAGATCAAGCAGAACTACCTGGAATCTTCGAACGTCGACCCGGTCAAGGAAATTACCGACCTCATCTCGGCCCAGCGTGCCTATGAGATGAATTCGAAGATCATCCAGGCCGCGGACGAAATGGCCGCCACGGTGAGCAAGAACCTGAGGTAACAGGAAGAGGAGGCAAACATGATGTTTCGCCGATCCCCCGGAGGAAAAGGAATTGCTGGCGGCCTCGCGCAGCCAGCGCGCGCCGTTCTGTTTGCCGCAATGGCGGGTTGCCTGCTTTCGCCGGCCGCAGCTCTTGCCGAGCCGCCGACGGCCGTCATTCCGAAGCAGACGATCTATCCCGGCGAAAAGCTCGATGCGAGCATGCTGGAGGTGGTCGACGTGACCAACCCGGATCTGCGCGACGGCTATGTGCGCTCGATCGACGAGGTCGACGGCATGGTGACCAAGCGGACCCTTCTTCCCGGGCGGGTCATCCTGGCCTCGGCGCTGCGCGAGCAATATGCGGTCGAGCGCGGCTCCACCGTTCGTCTCGTCTTCAACAATGGCGGTCTGACGATAACGGCCGCCGGCTCGCCGCTGCAGGATGCCGCGGTCGGGGATCTGATCCGCGTGCGCAACGTCGATACGGGCGTGATCGTCTCCGGGACGGTGATGGCGGACAGCACGATCCATGTGGTGGCGAAATGAACATCAATGCATGCAAGTGGCTGCTGACGCTCGCGGTGGTCTTCGCCACGAGCTTGACTTCTGCCTATGCGGCCTCGCGGATCAAGGACGTCGCGTCCCTGCAGTCGGGCAGGGACAACCAGCTCATCGGTTACGGCCTGGTGGTGGGCCTGCAGGGCACCGGTGACAGCCTGCGCTCGTCTCCGTTCACGGATCAGTCGATCCGCGCCATGCTGCAGAACCTCGGCATTTCCACGCAGGGCGGGGACTCGCGCACGCGCAACGTCGCCGCGGTGCTCGTCACCGCCACGCTCCCGCCCTTCGCGAGCCCCGGCAGCCGGCTCGACGTGACCGTCGGTTCGCTGGGCGATGCGACGTCGCTGCGCGGCGGGACGCTGGTCATGACCTCGCTTTCGGGCGCCGACGGCCAGATCTACGCCGTGGCGCAGGGCTCGGTGGTCGTCAGCGGTTTCAACGCGCAAGGTGAAGCCGCGCAATTGAGCCAGGGCGTGACCACGGCGGGACGTGTCCCGAACGGCGCCATCATCGAGCGGGAACTGCCGTCTAAATTCAAGGACGGCTTCAACCTGGTGCTGCAGCTGCGCAACCCGGACTTTTCCACCGCCGTCGGCATGGCCGCGGCGATCAACAAATATGCCGCGGCCCAATTTGGCGGCCGCATCGCCGAAGCCTTGGACTCGCAGTCCGTCCTGGTCCAGAAGCCGAAGATGGCGGATCTCGCGCGCCTGATGGCCGACGTGGAGAACCTGGTGATCGAGACCGACGCGCCGGCCCGGGTGGTCATCAACGAGCGCACCGGCACGATCGTCATCGGCCAGGACGTCCGCGTCGCCGAAGTGGCCGTCAGCTACGGTACGCTGACGGTGCAGGTCAGCGAGACGCCGACGATCGTCCAGCCGGAGCCGTTCTCGCGCGGTCAGACGGCCTACGAGCCCAACACCACGATCGAAGCGCAGGCCGACGGCGGCACGGTCGCCATCCTCAACGGCTCCAGCCTGCGTTCGCTCGTCGCGGGCCTGAACAGCATCGGCGTCAAGCCGGACGGGATCATCGCGATCCTCCAGAGCATCAAATCGGCGGGAGCCCTACAGGCGGAGCTTGTTCTGCAATGACCGGAAACTTCGATCGTCTTTTCGGCCAGGCACGCCGCGTTCTCCTGGGCTCGGTCGCCGCCGCGCTCATGCTTTCGATGCCCGGTGCTTTCGCGCAGGACGTCACGTCGCCGCCGGCCGACAGCGCGACCGCGAGCGAAATCGAAAAGTTCTGCACCAATATCGCCGACGCCGCGCGCGATCAGCGCTACGTTTTGCAGCGCCAGGACCTGGAGAAGCTGAAAGCGAATGTCGACGAACGGATTGCGACGCTGGAAGCGCGCCGCGCGGAATACGAGGACTGGCTTAAGCGCCGCAACGATTTCCTCAAACAGGCGGAGCTCGGCCTCGTCGACATCTACAAGACGATGAAGCCGGATGCGGCCGCCGGCAAGCTCGAAATGGTGCGTCCCGAGATCGCGGCGGCGATCGTCATGCGGCTGCCGCCACGCCAGTCGTCGCTGATCCTGAGCGAGATGAGCGACGAAAGGGCAGCGGTGCTGACCAACATCATTTCGAGCGCGAGCGACCCCAATACCTCCAAGGAGCCATCATGAGAACGCGCATCACGGCCGTACTGGCCGCAGGGCTCCTGGCGGGTTGCCAGAATCAGGCCTTCAACGAGATCGGGCGGGCGCCGGCCATGAGCCCGATCGGCAGCGGCCTGCAATATACGCAGACGCCGCAGCTTGCCATGTATCCGAAGCAGCCGCGCCACGTCACCAACGGCTACTCCCTGTGGAACGACCAGCAGGCGGCCCTCTTCAAGGATGCGCGCGCGATCAATATCGGCGACATTCTGACGGTCGACATCCGTATCGACGACAAGGCCTCCTTCGAAAACGAGACGGACCGCAGCCGCAAGAATTCGAGCGGCTTCAATCTCGGCGCCAGCGGGCAGTCCCAGACAAGCGACTTCGCCTGGTCGGGCGATCTCGAATACGGCTCCAACACCAAGACCGAAGGCGACGGCAAGACCGAGCGTTCGGAGAAGCTCAGGTTGCTGGTCGCCGCGGTCGTGACCGGCGTCCTCGAAAACGGCAACCTGCTGATCAGCGGCTCCCAGGAAGTGCGCGTCAACCACGAGCTGCGCATCCTCAATGTCGCAGGCATCGTCCGACCGCGCGACGTGGACGCCGACAACGTCATTTCCTACGACCGCATCGCCGAGGCCCGCATCTCCTATGGCGGCCGCGGCCGCCTGACGGAGGTCCAGCAGCCGCCGTGGGGTCAGCAGCTCGTCGATCTCGTCTCGCCCCTCTGATCGGCCGGAACGCACAATGGAAGAAATCGAGAGCAAAGAAACGAAGGCCCCCTCGCGGCTTACGACCATCGCGGCTGTAGCGGTGCTGACGCTCCTCGCCGGCGGCGGCGGCTGGCTTGCAGGCATGCTCCTCGCGCCGCCGCCGTCTGAGAAAACGGAAGCCGCGGCCGAGCTTCCCGCCAACGCGACCGGCGAGGAGGACATACCGAAAATCACCGCGGCGGCACACGGCATCGTGCAGCTCGATCCCATTACGACGAACCTTGCCTATCCGGCAGAAAACTGGGTTCGCCTGGAGGTCGCGCTCCAGTTCGATGGCGCTCCCGACGTTGCGCTGGCGGAGACGATACACCAGGACATTGCAGCCTATCTGAAGACCGTGTCGCTGCAGCAGATCCAGGGGCCGCGCGGCTTTCAATATCTCCGGGATGACATCCAGGAGCGGGTTGACCTGCGCTCCGAGGGCCGCGTAACGAATGTGATGTTCCGCACCTTCGTCATCCAATGATTCGCTGATGCTCCGGTTTGCCACCTTCATAATCGCCATGATGGCGATGTCGGGAATTGCCGGGGCTCAGAGCTTCCCCGCCGATATCCTGAACACGCCGGTCGACGGCTCCGTCGCCTCGTGGATCATCCGCACCTTCGGCCTCCTGACCGTCCTTTCGGTGGCCCCGGGTATCCTGATCATGGTGACGAGCTTCCCGCGCTTCGTCATCGCCTTCGCGATCCTGCGCTCGGGGATGGGGCTCGCCACGACGCCCTCCAACATGATCATGGTGTCGCTCGCGCTGTTCATGACCTTCTATGTCATGGCGCCCACCTTCGACCGCGCCTGGAGCGACGGCATCGATCCGCTCCTGAAGAACGAGATCTCCGAGACGGAAGCGATGCAGCGGATGTCCGAGCCCTTCCGCGAATTCATGCTGGCCAACACCCGCGACAAGGACCTGCAGCTCTTCATCGACATCGCCCGGGAAAAGGGCCAGACCGTCGTCGTCGACGAGAAGGTGGACCTGCGCGCGGTCGTGCCGGCCTTCATGATCTCGGAGATCCGCCGCGGTTTCGAGATCGGCTTCCTGATCATGCTGCCCTTCCTCGTGATCGACCTGATCGTCGCGACCATCACCATGGCGATGGGCATGATGATGCTTCCCCCGACGGCGATTTCGCTGCCCTTCAAGATTCTGTTCTTCGTGCTGATCGACGGCTGGAACCTGCTCGTCGGCAGCCTGGTGCGCTCGTTTATCTGATGTGGCGCAGACGGCGCGCGCCCTCGGGTAGCTTGCCTCTACAAGACTCCGTTAAGCATAGGATTTTACAGGCGATTAACCACGCTTTCGCCGAGGCCGGATGAGTCTTCTCCGGTTAAACAGTTGGCAATGAATGGCTGCGAATTTCGTCCTCACACGACGGGTTTGGTATCCATCACGAGTTGAGCGGAGCCGAGTGGCATGATGCCGGACCGTCGGGACCGGTAGCGTTTTTAAGTCCGGTATGTCCCCCCAATCAGTATTTCGTAGGGACAACGAATATGACCAGCATTCTCACCAACAACTCCGCAATGGCCGCGCTTTCGACGCTGCGCTCGATCTCCTCCAGCATGGAAGACACGCAGAGCCGCATCTCCTCCGGCCTCCGCGTCGGCTCGGCCTCCGACAACGCCGCCTACTGGTCGATCGCGACCACCATGCGCTCCGACAACCAGGCTCTCTCCGCAGTTCAGGACGCGCTCGGCCTCGGTGCTGCCAAGGTCGATACCGCTTACTCCGGTATGGAATCGGCCATCGAAGTCGTCAAGGAAATCAAGGCGAAGCTCGTAGCCGCCACCGAAGAGGGCGTCGACAAGGCCAAGATCCAGGAAGAACTCGATCAGCTCAAGGATCAGCTGACGAGCATCGCCGACGCAGCGTCCTTCTCGGGCGAAAACTGGTTGAAGGCTGAAGTTGGTACGACCGTGAACGTGGTCGCTTCGTTCGTCCGCGACGATACCGGCGCCGTCTCGGTCAAAAAGGTTGGCTACAACCTTGACACCAACTCCGTTCTGTTCGATGCGGCCGGCAACAACACCGGCATTCTCGACAAGGTCTATGACGTTTCGCAGAAGAGCGTGACTGTCACCGTCAACACCGACGGCGTGAAGGAAGAAGTTACTGTTGCAGCTTACACGATCGACGAGCTGATCGCCGCCGGGGCAACGTTCACGACCAACACTACCGCCAGCGGTGAAACGACACAGCTTGCAGAAGCAACCGCTACGGCTGGTCAGGTTAACACGGGCGAGTTTTTCGTCCAGGTCAATGATGATACCTGGGTTCTCGCAGCGGATGTCACCGGCACCGGCCAGGAAGCCTTGCATTACGATGGTACCGCAGTCTACTACGGTGTCGATACGACCAATGACCCGGCTACCGATGTCGATGCGCCGCAGTCTATCAAGGATCTTGATATCACAGGTCTGGACGCCACTCAGCTTGACAACATGATCTCCGCCGTCGATGAGGCGCTGTCGGATATGACCAGCGCGGCCGCCTCGCTTGGTTCGATCTCCTCGCGTATCGACATGCAGAGCGATTTCGTCAACAAGCTCTCGGACTCGATCGACTCGGGCGTCGGCCGTCTCGTCGACGCGGACATGAACGAAGAATCGACCCGCCTGAAGGCTCTGCAGACTCAGCAGCAACTCGCCATCCAGGCCCTGTCGATCGCCAACTCGGACTCGCAGAACGTCCTGTCGCTCTTCCGCTAAGGGACATCAATAGCTGGATGCAGGCTACTTGTGCCTGCGTCCGGCTCATTCGAACCGCGCCACGGAAACCGGGCGCGGTTTTTTGCTTTCTTCCATGGCCATCGGCATTTCACTTTTTCTTAAACATCCTATGGCACGCGCGTGCGCGCACAGGTTGAAAAAATTTTTGGAATTGTTGCTCCTTAGTGCTTCATTAACCAAGCCGGTATTATCTAACCTCATCGAAAGGACGGGCTAACCCCAGCGATAACAGCTGGTTAGCAAGCATGACGTTGACCGTCTTTCGCCGGTGGAACCGGAATGTCCCTTCTCATCAGCCATCAAGGGGCACTAAACCATGACGAGTATTCTCACCAACATTGCGGCCATGGCCGCTCTCCAGACCCTGCGTACCATCGGCTCCAACATGGAAGAGACGCAGGCGCATGTCTCCTCCGGCCTTCGCGTCGGTCAGGCCGCCGACAACGCCGCGTACTGGTCGATCGCGACCACCATGCGCTCCGACAACATGGCCCTTTCGGCCGTTCAGGACGCGCTCGGCCTCGGTGCTGCCAAGGTCGATACCGCTTACTCCGGTATGGAATCGGCCATCGAAGTCGTCAAGGAAATCAAGGCGAAGCTCGTAGCCGCCACCGAAGAGGGCGTCGACA
>NZ_JBHMIW010000017.1:0-176983 GCF_042436655.1 Sinorhizobium sp. P24N7
TGAAGGCGAGCGGTCCGAACAGCCGCCCTTCCTGAGACTCGAGCGTGAAGATCGGCAGGAACGAAACCGTGATGATCAGCAGGCTGAAGAACAGCGCCGGACCGACCTCGCTCGCCGCCTTGATCAGGACCTCGGTGCGGGATTTGTCAGGCGGAGCACGCTCCAGATGCTTGTGGGCGTTCTCGATCATGACGATCGCCGCATCGATCATCGCGCCGATGGCGATCGCGATGCCGCCGAGGCTCATGATGTTGGCTCCGATGCCGAGCGCGCGCATCGCGACGAAGGCCATCAGGATGCCGATCGGCAGCATGATGATCGCGACCAGAGCGCTGCGGACATGCAGCAGGAACGCGATCGTCACCAGGGCGACAACGATCGACTCCTCGACCAGAGTTCCCTTCAGCGTCTCGATCGCCGCCTTGATCAGCTCGGAGCGGTCGTAGACGGGAAGGATCTCCGTCCCCGCGGGCAGGCTCTCCTTGACGGCAGCGAGACTCTTCTTCGCACTGTCGATGACCGAAAGAGCGTTCTCCCCGACGCGCTGAAGCACGATGCCGCTCGCGACCTCACCCTCGCCGTTCAGCTCGGTGATGCCGCGCCGTTCGTCGGGGACAGTCTCCACGCGGGCGACATCGCCCAGGCGGAGCGGCGTGCCGCCCTCGGTCGCAAGCACGATGTTCTCGATATCCTTGATGCCTTGCAGATAGCCTCTGCCCCGGACCATGAACTCGAATTCGGAGATCTCGACCGTCCGCCCGCCGACGTCGCGGTTGCTCGCACGAACGGCGTCGGCGATCTGGTTCAGCGTGACGTTCTGGGCCCTCAGCCGGGCCGGGTCGACGACCACGGAATACTGCTTGACGAAGCCGCCGACGCTCGCGACCTCGGCGACGCCTTCTGACTTCGACGCCGCGAAGCGCACCACCCAGTCCTGCAGCGAGCGGAGTTCCGCAAGCGACAATTCCTTGGCGACCAGAGCGTACTGGTAGACCCAGCCGACACCCGTCGCGTCTGGTCCGAGGCTTGGCGAAACACCCTCCGGAAGACGACTGGCGGCGGCGTTCAGGTATTCAAGCACGCGGCTACGCGCCCAGTAGGGATCGGTCCCGTCCTCGAAGATCACGTAGACGAAGGAAACACCGAAGAACGAGAAGCCGCGGACCACCTTTGACCGTGGTACCGTCAGCATCGACGTCGTCAGCGGATAGGTGACCTGGTCTTCGACGACCTGCGGCGCTTGCCCCGGATAGTCGGTGAAGACGATGACCTGCACATCGGAAAGGTCGGGGATCGCGTCGAGCGGAAGCGTGCGAAGGGAATAGATGCCGGCGGCAATCGAGAGCGCCGCGCCGACGATGATCAGAACAAGGTTGCGAGCGGACCAGGCGATGATGTTCGCGATCATGGCGACACCTCATCGGCGGTCAGCGCATTCAACGCTGCATTGAGGTTGCTTTCAGCATCAAGCAGGAAGTTTGCCGAGACGACGATTCTCTCGCCGGCGTCGATCCCCTTGGTGATTTCCGTCTTATCTTCGCCGCGCATACCCAGAGACACATCCCTCGGCTCGAACCGTCCCTCGCCCTTGTCGACAAAGACGAGTTGGCGATCGCCGGTATCGATGACCGCGCTGTTCGGCACAGCGACAACCGGATCTGGCGCTCCGGAAGCGATCTCGACCTCCGCGTACATGTTGGCGAGTAGCAGCCCTTCCGAATTCGGCAGCTCGATCCGCACCTTGGCCGTTCGGGTCTGCGCCTGAAGTTCGGGATAGATGAGGTCTACAGTGCCCTGAAAAATCTTACCGGGCAGGTTTCGCACCCGGACGATTGCGCGAGCGCCTTTCCGGATGGCAGCAGCATCATATTCGGGAACGTCAGCGGTCACCCATATGCTCGAGGTGTCTGCGATCCGGAACAGAACGTCGCCGGCCTCCGCCATCATGCCGGTGGTGGCGCTGCGTTCGAGGACGACGCCGTCGCTCGGCGAGAGATAGGCGATGTTCCGGGGTACCGCGCGATCCTTGGCAATGACCCGAATTGCCTCTTCAGGCACGCCGAGATTTCGCAGCTGCCGTGCGCCGCCGACGTCGAGGCCCGGCTTGCCGCCGCCCCGCAGTTCAGTGGTGTATTCCGCTCCTGCCTTGGCGATCTCCTTCGAGTAGAATTGGAACAGGCTGTCCCCCTTCCCCACGCGGTCGCCGGTGGTGACGTCTGCGACGTCTTCGATGAATGCATCCGCCCGCATCGAGACGATCCGGATACGCCGCTCGTCGAAGGCGATCGTGCCGGGGACGCGCACGTTGCGGGAAACGACGGCCCGCTCGGCCGTCGCCGTCTTCACCCCGGTCCGCTGCAGCTTGCCCAGGGAGACCTTGACGACGCCGCTGTCCGCCTCGTCGCCTTCGTAGACCGGGATGTAATCCATCCCCATCGAGTCCTTTTTCGGCACCTTGGAAGTGTCCGGAAGGCCCATCGGGTTGCGGTAGTAGAGTATCTTCCGTACGCCGGAGGGCGGAGCGGATTCCGCCTTTTCGGCGACCGCCTTCACGGCCTCGAAAGAGACGTCTTCGCTTTGCCGAATCGCGACGAAGGCGCGACCGTCGGAGGCCTGTTTCGGCGTCGCGGAATATTCCGGTGTTCCGTCCGGGTGCCGATAATAGATGACCTTGCCCGTCGGCGTC
Organism: Sinorhizobium sp. P24N7; assembly: GCF_042436655.1. NCBI lineage: Bacteria > Pseudomonadati > Pseudomonadota > Alphaproteobacteria > Hyphomicrobiales > Rhizobiaceae > Sinorhizobium > Sinorhizobium sp. P24N7. The sequence goes on from NZ_JBHMIW010000017.1 coordinate 2,687, forward strand.
GCCGCAGGCGGCATGGTTTCTCCGAGCGCGTGCCCGGAGAAGAGCTGGTTGAGGTTGGTGGCGAGGCCGCGTGTGCCAGCCACGTACCCTCCCCCGCCGGCGATGGCGAGGGAGCTGACGAGGAGCAGCAATTTGGACGTCTTCACGGCGTCGCCTGCAGAACCAGTTCGCCCTGGACCGTTTCGGTCTCGCCCTGGACCTTGGCCGCGAGCTTGAAGCGCCAGCCGCCTTCCATGCTGAGGTTCGTCTTGAACCGGTAGACGCCGGGTTCCGTGGAGGACATGGGCTCGACCGAGGTGGTCATCGCCTCCATGCCTTCCGGTGCCATGTCCAGGCGGGTTGTGAAGATCACCGCGTCGGACACGGGCTTTGCGGTCCGCCTGTCGACGAGGCGGACGGCGACCGTGGCTTCCGGCCCGTGGGCGACCTCGGACTGAACGAGCTGGAACTCGTAGTCCGTGGCAGCGGCGAACGATGTGGATGCGGTAGTCAGAGCAATGGCCAGAGAACCGAGGATAGCCCTTGCAGAAAGATAATTTGCGCTCATAAAAAATCTCGCCCAGGACGGGCGCGTGCGGCCGCGTCCTTTGAAAAACAACGATGGTCGGACGCACCCGGCTCGTAGAGCGGAGTGAGTCCCATGGATCAAATGGGTGAGATCAGGCTTTGGGAGGTCGTGCGGGCGGCTCTACGAGAGCCGACGGCAAATGGCTTTCCTGGAGAAAGCCATGCGACAGCTCGCGCGAAGTGCGGTTGACGCGCCAGCCCTCAGCCCTGTCCTCGTGTGCCAGGATGGTGGAGGAGCATATTAGCGCCAGGGGACATGCAGTTCCGCAAAGATTCTTTTGCGCTGGCTGTTCTTCCGGGCAATCAGACATGTCATTGACGCTGTCCACGTCCGGCATGGCTACCATCTGCATGTCCGAAGAAAGCGCCATGCCGGTGGCGGCCGCGCCCACGCTCACCGGACCGAGAACGATCCCGAGCAACGCGAACGCGAAAAGGAAACGCCGAAGCACAACCATGGCAATCATGGCGCATAAGCTGGCATAGACTGAGGCTGATTGGAAGCCGATCACGGAAAGTTGCGACTGACAGCCGCACTTACCCACCGGCGGCCCTGGCCGCCTCCGTGGACCACAATTCGGCCCAAGCTCTTGACGCTGCCATCGTTGGACGCCCTGCGATGCTGATGCCTACTGGAGCTGCGGCCCACGGAGCCGTGAGGAACGAACTCACGAAAAATCTATGGGCAATGGTCAGTTTAGGAGATTTGGGAGCAGCGATGCTACAGCTACCAACACCGCGCCCATAATCATCATGCCTAAAACAAAGTGAATTGAAGCACGACGCCCGACGGCAGGGCGCACTTTTCTTCGACCCCGACCGGGGCCGAAGTCCTGAATCACTACGCCTCTTCTAAAGCGCTTCTTCCTACCCGACATACTCTCCTCCCGAGTTCGGGCGGTGCTGAACATCGCGGGAGCACTCTCCTTCACCGATCAACTTGGGAGTTGACCTTGGCGCAAACTATCCGGTTTCGCTCACTCGGATGGTTAGCAGGATCAAATCTTAGCATCACTCGTGCACACCTGGTTGCATCCAGATGAGCAACAAGCCGCGCCAGCCGCAATTTCGCAATTTAAAGCGGCCGGTGCACACGGAGCGGCGCGATGGCCAATCTGCTCTACCCTCAGACGACATATCTATCCCAAGCGCCGTAGTGCTCAACACTGCGCCTGCCTCTCGGAAGATTAAGAAGAATCACAAGGATACCTGCAATGATACCGTTCCAAGTCGAGGCGGCGGTCGAGCCAGCGAGCAGCCATGGACTACCAATAAGCCACAGTCCAAACGGCAGGTTTAGGAACCGGAGCGGCCGCGCCACCTCCGCCATGGCGCTGACTGCAATCGTCAAGATCATCGCCCCCACCAGGTGATCGCTGTTTGCGATGGCCCCTGTTGTGCCAAACACCAGACGCGAAAACATGATCCAGACGCCGACAACGCTACTTGCGGCCAAAGTCCACGTGACGGTCACGCCACGTACCGCTGCGGCCGTCTGAGCAGAGAACGTGGCGGAAAAACCCGGATCGTTCTTGTCTGCTGTCCCACTCGGCTCTGGCCCTCCCTGGAAGAAAGTCCGCCAGAATGGTCGGCCTTCCCGGAAAGTGCGCAACATGTATTGGCCCATCGCCACCACCTCGTCGAGCGTCAGCGGGATCATGATCAACATCGCGAGCGCTGCGATAAGGCACAGCGTGCAATAGGTGCCGATCATGATCGGCTGGATTATTATGAAGAAGATGGAGACGCCACCAAGCGGTACGACTAGAATGAAGAAGAAGGTCACCATCCAGGGCATTGTGCGCCAGCGCGAGGCGGTGCCCATGGCGCCCATCAGGGTCTCTATCATGTAAGCCGAGGCGCCGAGCCCCGCGTCGGCAATCGGCCAAGCGCGTGAGACATCCGAGGTGATGATGAATTCGGTGCCGTTCTTGCCGCCGCCGCCTGAGAAGAACGGCTCCCAGGTTGTGCCGATATGGCCCAGCTGGTAGGCGGCCAGATAGCGTGCAATGAGAAAGCCCAAGAAGCCGAGCACGATGATCGGTAGCCGCTGAAGCCAGGACGATGGCGAATAGGTCCACCCGGGTGGGACGGTGCTCTCATCCATCATGCCTTCGTGACTCATTCCCGGCATCATTGGTACGAGCACCGAAAACGTGATCGCGAGGCCACCGACGATCGTGTCGTTCATGAGGGCTGCGGCACTCGGCGTCCAAAATAACAAGGGTGCAAACAGCAGCCACAGGCCGACAACCATCGTTCCCCACTGCGCCCATGAGAAACGCGGCGACAATGAGAGCGACCCGAACAGCATCAGAAGCAGCCCAGATGCGATTTCGCTCCAGCCGGTCAGCGCATTGCGCAGGGCTGGCTCCCAAAGACCTCGCTCCGTCGTTACATCGCGAACAGTCCCGGCCGCTGCAGGATCGAACAAGGCGAACTGCACAGGACTGGTCAGGAGCCAGGCGCCGAGAGCGATGACCAAAAAATGCGCCCAGAGCATGTGCTGAGCCATTCCGGCCATCTCCGACATATGCTCTGGTTTCATTTTCTTGTGATTTGCGTGAACCGCCTCGGCCCGCTCGCGCGCCTTCGATCCTTGATCGGCGACCTTGGCGGCATTGAGTTTGTTAGACCTGTACCAGCCAGGCGGGTCCGCCTTAAGCGCATCGATCATCGTCGGCAGCGTCTTGCGCAGCGAGTGCCGCGGCTCCCAACCGAGCAACTCGCGGGCACGGCTGATGTCGATGGCGTAGTGGTCGTCGGCGATATCGACCATCCAGGAACGAATAAAGGAATCTTCCCCGAGGACATCCTCCTGCACCCAGACGCCGGCCTTGGCGAGAGCCTTCGGCACCTCCCGCGTCTCCCAAGGCTCTCCATGAATTAGCTGCCCGATTTCGGCCTGTAACTCGCCGTAACCGATCACCTCCGGCTCCCCGAGAAGCAACGCCAGCTCGGAAGGAAGTTCTTTGCGCCGATCGATCAGCCGCGTCACTGCGTCCGTGAGGTCATTGAGATGGATGAATGATTGCCCAGTGCGCAAGTCGCCGGGATAAAGATGCCCCGTCGGATCCTCCTCGTAGATTCTTGCGATCTGATTGGCAAGGAAGGCGTTGCGACAAAGGTCATCATAAACACCTGCGGGCCGAAGATAGACAACGGGAATCGATCCGTGCTGCTCGTGTATCAGACGCTCGGCCTGGATTTTGGAGGCGCGGTAAGGCAGGTTTGACTCTAGCGGCGTGTCCTCGGTGATTACGTCACCCGGTCGACCGGCCTTGTGCGCTAGCATCGAACTCGCGAAGACGAATTGCTCGACCTCGAACGGCTGGAGCGCGCGCAGGAGCATTTCGGTGCCGCGCACCGTGATTTTTTCATAAAGCGGGTTCGGCTCACCAGTGAGATCGAAATAGGCTGCCAGGTGAATCACCGAGGCGATGCGGGTGCCATACGCGGTCCGCACGCGCTCTAATCCGGCCGCCACGGCGTCTTCAGACGTCAAGTCGATGCAAACGCACTCTGCCGCTGGCGGCGGCTGACGCGTTGCTGCCCTGTCAAGCCCAATAAGGGCGAAACGGCCGGCGAGGCTGTTAACCAGCGCCGATCCGATGTACCCGGTGCTGCCGGTCACAATGATGGTATCTATCTGTTCAGCCATTTCAATTCGCTCCTCAACGTAACTGAGAAGGCCCGCTTCCTCGAAGAACGAGCGGTCGAGAGAAGTGCTGACGACTGCAGAGCCGCACATGTGCGGATCGGTTCGGCAAAGAACTGTCGTTGAAGATCAAGGCCAGCAGCGTCGAGCAGCGCGTCGCTAGGCTCAAATGCCTTCGTACGAGCTGGCGCATTCCATTGCCTTGCAAGCCCCGAGCGTACTTGGGTGCTCGAGAGGATGGCGACTCATGCATCTCTCGAGGGTCTAGCTACGCAGCCACCCGACGGCAGCTCTCTGCACATCGGCGGCAGGCGTCGACACAGCTCTGCATATCGCCGATCCGCTCGCAATCATCGGCGCACTCGGTGCAGATTTCAGCGCATTCCCGGCAGACGTGCCTGTGATGATCCGAGCCGACCAGCATGAAATGTGCTGCCGTCCGGCAGATCTCCGCACAAGCCGAGATCAGCCTGAAGTGCTTGGGCTCCGTATGCTCCCCGCCCGTTTCCAGGCAGTGGTACATCGCCGTCGATAGGCATTCCTGGTAGCAGGCCAAGCACTCGGCGATGCAAGCTTTCATTTCGGGTGATTGATGACGATCATGCATTTGGGTTCTCCTTTCGACGGGCTGGGAAGGATCACTTGGCGTGTTTCTTGAGCCAGATGGTCATCTCCTCAATTTCCCTCTTCTTTGTGTCGATGATCTTCTCGGCAATCGACCTCGTCTCCTCGTCGTTGCCGTACTTCAGCTCGAGTTCCGACATGGCGATAGCGGCCGCGTGATGAGCGATCATGTCGCAGACGAATGCGATGTTGGGGTCCGCGTCCGTTCCGCCCGGCATCGCCATGTCGCCGCTTGCGGTTTTGGATTTGCAGGCTTCCGGCATTGTCATCTGGGCCAAGGCCGAAGTCGCAGCGCCGGAAAGTGTGATCGATCCGGCCGAAAACGCGACCGCAATCTTGAGCACGGTGTTCATGTCACGCTCCTGTTCGGGTGAGATCTTTCGATTCAGAAGAGCGTTCGCTTCGGCGGAGGGTAGAGCGCACGCACCAGGAGGAAGGGATTGGTCTCGTCGATATGCCGATTTCGTGGCTCGGCGGCTGCACGTGAGTGATTGCTTGAAGGCTCTGGGAGGGTGGGACAGCACTGCGTCTTTGTGCAGGACGGCCCGTTGTGCATGCCATCGGGAATGCCTTGGCCCGGCTGCGAAATCGACAAGCATTGGTGGTCCGCGTCGAAATAGGCTGCGGCCGCTACGTCGTGCATGTTGACGACAGCGATGCAGAGAACCGCGACTTGGATCAGATGTGAGATGCTTCTCAGAACGCACATGGAGGCGGCCCTTTAGCCTCCAAACCCACCGTGGCGGCGAAGGTTCCCGTACGAGCTGCAGGCAGATTTAAAGAACCGATCACCGCCTCAGTCCCGAGCGTTTCCGCCGCCAGGACAAGATGGCGTCCGGTCTTGGCGAGGCTCACCACAAGAACGAAAGCTACGGCATCGTGAAGTCGAGCACGGCCTCGGATTTACGCCGAACCCGCCGCCGCTTGCCCGATCCGCACGACCGTTTCGGAAACGAATTCGAAGGGTGGAATGGCGAGGTTCTCCGGTGCAGGCCCTTTGCGAATGCGGCCCGCCGTGTCGTAGTGCGAACCGTGGCAAGGGCAGAACCAGCCGCCGAAGTCACCTGCTTGTCCCAGAGGTACGCAGCCTAGGTGCGTGCAGACCCCGATCATCACGATCCAGTTCTCCCTGCCTTCTCCGGCAGATCGGGCCAGATCGGTCGCCGGCTGATCATCGGCAAGGTTGGCATTCCGCGCGACAGGATCTTTGAGTTCTTCAAGCGCGGTCGCATTCGCGTCTTCAATCTCCTTTGCGGTTCGGTTCCGAATGAAGACGGGGCGGCCACGCCATTTGACCGTCAACGACATACCTGGCTCGAGCGAAGCGATATCTACCTCAATGGAGGCCAGTGCAAGGGTCGATGCGTCGGGGCGCATCTGATCGATGAAGGGCCAAGTCGCAGCCCCGGCCCCCACGATCCCTGCCATAGTCGTCACCAGATAGAGAAAATCTCGCCGGGTAGGTTCGACCGTTTCGTTCATAGCCATGGAGATCTCTCCCGTACGTTATTGCGGATTATACCACGCTCTCGCCCCAGTGATCGCGGTGGCGATGGGCTCGCGTTCCCGTGGCCACCGTTGGTATTGGCCGCTGACCGGCGGACGATGAATTCCACCCGCCACCGCCTCTCGGTCATCGCCAGCAGTGCTTCGTTGGGGGCTCAAGCCAACCATTTGATCACCTTATCCTGCTTCCTGGCTCTGCCTGATCGGCCCGCGGCCAATGCGGGATGAACATCGGTACCCGCTGCCGATATTTTCGGTACTCTTCGCCAAACTGTTCGATAAGCAGGGCTTCCTCCCGGCGCGCCAGCCGCACGTAGAGCCAGACAATCACCGGTGCGAGCGCCAGCGTGAACACGGTCGGCCAGTGGATCAGCTGCCCGAGGACGACGAGAAAGATGCCAGTATACTGCGGGTGGCGGACGAGGCCGTAAACGCCATCGGTAACGAGGTCATGGCGGCGAAAATAGATCCTGACCCAACCCTTAATGATCAGAAGCAATCCGGCGGCGATGAATACGCTGCCTATCAGCATCTCGACCACAGCGCCGCCGCGTCCGTAGCCCAGCAGCGTGGCCCACAAATGGCCACTGGAATGCACGAGCGGAATGTCGATCGGCAGAAAGCTCGTCAGGAAGTAGATTGTCAGCGGAAAGCCATACATCTCGGCGTAGAGCGCGATGATGAAGGCTTGCACGACTCCGGCGCCGGCCCACTCGCGCCAACTCGACGGAGCCAGGAAATGATAGATTGCCCAGGCGCCCACAACGATCAGAAGCACCGCATAGGGCCAGAGCCGGATCCACTGTTCGTATCCAGGGTCCATTTTCGTGCCAGCCTGATTTCAATCCTCTGCTTGCGCTTTGGCAGAAGCGTGTTGCCGTTAGTGGACGTGCTCGCCGGCTCCGCCGCAGCCGTCGGACAAGTCCCAGACCTTGGCGATCTGCTCGCCGGTGAAACCGTGCTCACGGATCAGATATTTCGCGAGGCCGCCATAGACATGCCAGCGCCAGCACTGGCAACAGCAAGGCCCCTTTTCGTCGGAGTTCTCCATTGCGTAGTCATAGGCGGTCTGCTCCCGGGGAGAGAGCGTGTCGGCGTAATGTGGCAAGAGCTGTTGCGCGAGGCCGGCCGGAATGTCGTAGGGATCGGCCGGGACCATGGTGATGTGTTGGTACTTCCTAAGCCCCTTGACCTGTTCGATATAGCGATGCTCGTCCATCGGGCTGCAACAGGAGCCTTGCAGCTGCGCCGTCATCGGCATCTTGGTGATCGATTCCATGAACTGACGTGAACAGTTGCTGTTGCCGTTTTCGCTCAGATATCGGAAGCGCTGCCTGAGCGCGTCATCGCCGGCTTCTTCGGCCGCAAGACCCCCTTGCGGAAGCGAAACCGCTTCCAGGAGCACGATCACGATTGCCGCTCCGGTGATCATTCGCTGCGAACGCAATTTTCGGGTCATGCGGAAATCCTCCTCAGCCGATTTTTCGTGAGATGGGGAACTGCGATCAGCCAGAACGAGAAAGTCGTCATGGTTCCCGTCATCGTTGCGACGAGGCCGGCACCTGGCTTAAACATCGTTTTGCCTCCGATCGGGAATGAATGGCGAGGTTGTGGCGCTTGGTTTCCTAACGATACGACTGGACCGGCGCGCCCACCAAAAGCCGGCCAAGGGAATGACGATCCACTGCGCGAGGGGCGAAAGGCCGGCATTGATTCCCGGTATGACGGGCATCAGCTCCGAATAGGCCCAGCTCGCCCGCACGGCGGTGTTTAGCCATTCGGAGAAAATCGTGTAGCCAAGCCCGAAGGTCATGGCGAGCGCAGCCGTCGCCTTGTAGCGTCGTGCGGGCCATGCCCCATCCCCGATCAGTAAAAGCGCTAGCACGAGCGAGGAGAGCGCGATCAGAATATCGCCGCCGGTGCAATGCACCACGGCAAAGATCATGTCACCCGCCGTACCCTCCTGCCAGAGTGTGTAGAGGGGCAGGTGCAGCATCTCCCACACGAGATTGCCGCCCGACACGAACAGCAGATAGCGCCGCAAAGTCGGTAGCCAGAGGTCCGGAGAGCGCGAGAAATCCGGCGAGAGGTGAGTGTCAAAGCTGCTCATCACTACGATTCCTCCGCTCCGCGGCCTTCACCTTACGAACTCAAGGCGGTCCAGCTTTTTCCGCCATCGGTGCTGGTCAGAATCTTGCTCTTCTCGCTGACCGCGAACATGCGCTGCGGATTGCCGGGATCGAACGCCATATGGAGCAGGATCTGCTCCCCGAAACTGTTGGCAACTGGCTGCAAGGCAAGCGCCGTGGCCGGCGCCTTCAGCAGGCCGGAACCCAGAACAAACGTGTAGACGGTGCCGTCCGGAGCCGTGTCGACCATGCTTGCCGGCTGCCCCTCCCCCCCGGCGGCCTTCCAGTTCTTGCCACCGTCGAAGCTGGCCATCAGCCCATTCCGGGTCGCCGCATAGACGATGTCCGGATTGACGGCCGAGGCTGCGAGATCGAACACGTCAGCGGGCGGCGATCCGGCAACCTCCCAGCTTTTGCCGCTGTCCCGGCTGACCTGCACGCTGCCGTAAAGGCCGTAGACGACGTTGGGATCGGCCGCGCTAACATCCATGGCATGGAAATCGACCGGGCCCTCAACGCCGTCTGCCAACGGTTGCCAGTTCCGAGCGCCGTCTTTCGACACGATCACGCCCATGTTGCCGCCGTCGGCCGGATGTCCGCTCGCCAAGAATGTCGCGGTCTCGCTCGGGTGCGGCGAAAACCCCATGTAATCGTTCTCGTTGTCGGAGATCCGTTCCGCGGTGCCGTCGGGGAAGGTCAGCCAAACGCCATAATGGGTGGCGAGATAGAGGCGCTGCGGGTCGGCCGGATCGACTGCAATCCCGTGAATATGGGAGACCTTGGCGAGGGGAACGCGCTCTCCGGCCTGGCTCGGCTGCGCAGTGCTGCCGACAGCGACGGCCAGCGCCGCCAGCATACCGGCGATGATCAATGGGTTCTTGCGACGGTTCATGTGAAAATCCTCAATTGTTGTTGGCGTCAGTAGCCTTCGGGAAGGAACGAGCGGACCCGCTCCCAAAGCGAAGGAGGCTCGGGCTCCTTGTGCGGCGCATTCGCGTTCGTCATCGCGTTGATAAACACAACCAAGTTCATAGGTTCGAAGCCGAGACCGTGGAAGTTGGCCACCCACCGTCCATTCTGATCGACGATGTGGGTGACGACACTGTGGATCTGCATCTCGTCCTTCGTCACGATGAATTCGTGGCCGAATCTTTCCGCGAGCTTGCGGGTGGTGTCCTCGGGCTTGCTCGCACCACTTGTGAGAAAGACCCAGTTCGTTGACGGATCGAGGCCATGAACCGGACCGTAATCTTTCAGCACGTCACGCGTGTCGCGCTTTGGGTCCGTCGTGATCGTAACGAACTGAACCCGGTCCTTCATCGGCGTGATGTTGACCATCCTCTGGATCTCGCCGATCCGGTCGGCATGCAGCGGGCAGACATCCGGGCAGCCGGCGTAGATGAAGTGCAGGACGACGACCTTGCCCCTAAGATCTTCGAGCCGCATCGGCTTCCCGGACGCGTCTTGAAGCGCAAAATCCGGTGCAGGCTCGTCCTTGATCTGGAAGTATTTCTCCTTGTCGAAGAGGTCCTGCTGCACGTCCTTGAGCGAGTGCGCCGAGGCCACCGCTGGGGCCAAGGCGACCGCGGCAATGACGACGGTGATTGCAGCAAACAGACATGTCAGAGATTTCATTGCGTTCTCCTTGGCCCCAGGAGTTCGGGGAAACGGGCCCGCATGCCGGCCGGCCCGCTTCCCTCCGTGCGATTACCCTTTCTTGTCGGGCTCCTTGCCCTCTTCGGAAGGCATGTTCGGCGTCATGGTCTGCATCATCTTTGTGCAGGCGCCCATCATCTCATTCATCTGGGTCATCATGTTCATCATCGGCATCATGCCGCCTTGCATCATCTGCTGATTGCCTTGCGATTGATCCGGCTGCCTGGTGTCCGCCTCACCCTGGGCAAAGGCGATCGAGGCGAGGGCAAGCCCTGCAGCAGCGGCTGCAGCGGCGATTGCTTTCGACATCTTGCTCATTCGAATTTCTCCTTTTCCTGAACGGCGGTTGCACCGGATTGTCCGGTGGCTTGGGGTTGATCGACGTTGGGGTCGTCGGCCGAGTACAATCTGGCTTGAGACGGGTTTGCGGTAGCCATGGGATCCGCCGGCCCGTCAGCCAACTTGCGCGCTGTCATCGTAGCGATCTTGTCGTCGACCGGCTGCGGCTTCGAGCAGCAATTTGCTTCGCCGCTGTTGAGGTTAGCGCCGCTTGCTTCGCCTTGGTTCGAATTGGAGCCGGTGCGCATCGCGCAATAGCCGAGCGCGCACATGATGGCGCAGGGTGCGAGCGCGATGAGGATAGGGGCGATCCCCGCCACCACCAGCCAAGGCCAGCCGATCCAAAGCGCAGGGACAGCTACGGCGACAGCCGCGGCTATCAGGCCGCGCCTGCCACGGAGCTGGTAACGGATGTAATTGCCGATATCCCGGCTCAAAGAGTTCTCTGGTACAGAAGTGCTCATCGATAGGTCCTTTCCGGTTTGGTTGACGCCGTTGCTGTGCGGCGAGTTGACAATCTTCTTTCAATCTCCTTCCGAATCTTCCGCTCGGAGGGGCGTCCGTAGCTGAACGGCTCACCTCCGATGAGGATGCCGGGCGGGAACAGAACGCCACCGCTGGCGGCAAGCTCCCGGCCTTCGGGCGAGTTCACATCCATTATCCTGACAGACAGTGGGAACTCCCCCGCCAGCTGCTGGAAGAGGTTCTTGGCATCGTCGCAGAACCCGCAATTGGCTTGCGTCAGTATCAGAACGTCGATTCCAGGCATCGGCGTCTCACTCCTTCCCAAGCCCGCGCCGGATATCCGCGACGAGGTTCGCGGCCGGCAGGAACATCGTGTAGTCGGGTGCGCCGCCGTAATCGGCGCGCCACTGAATGCGGCCGTTCGGCCCGACAAGGATGAAGGAGTGTCCGTTGCGAGACTCGCCCATCATCCCGTACATGTTCGTGCTGTAGCTGCGCGAGACCGACAGGTCGGGATCGGAATAGACGGGCGTTTTGATGCCGTCTGCGGCCCGCTTTTGCTGCAGCAATTCCGCCGGGTCGGTCGTAATGCTGACAATCTGGTTGATTCCGAGGGCACGGAATTCATCCAGATTGCCTTCGATGTCCTCGATCTGATCCCAGCATGGCTGGCACATCAGTCCCTCCTGGAAATACAGGAGCACCGTCTTGCCGCGCTGGGCGGCGAGGTCGAACGTGCCAGTCGCCTGCGAGCCCAGCAGGATCGGCGGCGCCATTTCGCCAGGTCCAGGATCCCCGACCTCGAACCTGAACCTGCCGGCCTCCGATCGGGTGCTGTTCCAATAGATGGCCGCCAGGACGACGACGGCGGCGCCGACGATGGCAATCATTTTCTTGGATACGCGCGAAGCCGGACGCTTTACGGTCGAGGGCTTACTTCTGGTAGGTTTCACGTAATTGGTTACCGTCATCATCAACTCCTGACATGTCGATTTGTTGCTGTAGGTGATTGGATTCACGGGCCGGCGAGGCTGCGCTCAGTTGCGCAAGCGCTTGCCGCAGGAGGAGCGCCGCCGAGCTCAGCAGGAGGACGGCTCCGGCCCAATTGGGCAACCATGAGAGCCAGCCGGTGACAGCGCGGCCGGACTGCTGCAGCCAGAAGGTCACCCTGATCTGCCAATCGCTCGTTGCCGGCATGGCGTCGTAGGCCAGGCCCACCCACACCGTCGCGGCACCCATTCCGGCCAGAAGCAGGCCGCTTGCCAGCGCGGACCCGGAAATCGTGCGGGCGAAAGAGCCGATCCGCCAAGTGAACCGTCTTTGGCGAAAGAGCCAGCTGGATCGCCAGTCGATGCGGTCCCAGAGCACCGAAATCATAAACAGAGGCGCCACCATTCCGAACACGTAGGCGACACCCAGTCCAAGGGCGACCGTGAAGGATTGTGCGACGCTTGACAGCGCAATGACGCCCGCCAGCACCGGCGCGCAGCAGGAACTCGCCACGCCGGAGAAGACGCCCAACGAATAGACGCTGAGTGCGCCCTTTCGGCCGCCCGCGCGCCGGCCCGGCATTGGCAGATGCATCTCGCCGCCGGCAAGCGCGTAGAGACCCATTGCCCCCATCACCAATCCGGCCGACGTGTAGACCAGACTGTGTTGAGTGACGAAGAGCTGGCGAAGCGCGGACGCTCCCATCGCGAGCGGCATCACGATCGTAGCGATGCCAGCCGCAAACAGCAGGGTCATCCCGACCAAAACGCCGCGATTGCGAAACGAATTGGCGAAATACGCAGGCAGCATGACCGAGATGCAGCAGGGTGCAAACAGAGCGATCATCCCCGCCATGAAAGCGGCAATCGCGGACCCTCCGAAAAAGATGCTGCTATCCATGTCGTCTCTTCCAATTCAAGCGAGTGATTGCGGGAGTGAATTGGCCGGCTTGCGGCGCCTGCGGGCCTGTCGCCTGATGGGCTCCGATTGCCACGCCACCTGGGAGCGGAAGGAGCCGATGCTTGTTCGATTTTTTCATCTTCGGTTTCCTGTTTCCAAAAAAAGTTTCAGTCGACCGTGCCGGCCGCCTGCTTCAGCTGCTGCTGGATGACGCTGACGAGCTCCGAGTTGTCCCATGCCGCCTCGCCGGCAAGACGTCCGGCTTCCAGGCCCTCTGGATTGATCAGCAGGGTTGTCGGTATGCCGAGGGCACCAAGCCGGTAAGGGGCCTTTCCCGAGGCATCGACGTAGATGCCGAGAGACTTGAGCCCGAGTTCCGCATAGAAGGCCTTGACCTTGGGGAGCCCGTCCCGGTCGATCGAAAGCGGCACGACCTCGAAGTCGGGACCGCCGAGCTTTGCCTGAAGCCGGTCGAGCGCCGGCATTTCCCTGCGGCACGGCACGCACCAGGTGGCCCAGATGTTGAGCAGGATCGTCCGGCCACGGAAATCCGCCAGCGACAGTTCTTTCCCGTCGCCGTCGACAAAGTGTAGTTCCGGTACCGGCTGCGGGGTCTCGTGCATCACGAAGGCGCGGCTCGCCGCGCTGGGTGCAGACGGAGCCGGCTTTGCAACCTGGCTTTCTTCCGCCTGAATAGCCGTAAACGGGTGATAAGGGCGAAAGACGACGAGGCCCGCGGCAGCGAGCGCGAGGACAACAACGGCAGCGGTTGTGACACGCATGGCAGCCACCTCCGTTCTCATTTCCTGAGCTCCGCAATCAACGGAGCGAGTCGCTCGCGGTAAACCTCAGGCGTGACAGCCCCGACATGCTTGAAGGCGATCCGGCCGTGCCGGTCGACCACAAAGGTCTCCGGCACGCCGTAGACGCCCCAATCGATCGACACCCGGCCATTGAGGTCCGCCCCTGTCCGGGTGTAGGGATCGCCCATGCCGTCGAGCCATTTTGCCGCGTCGTGCGGCCGATCCTTGTAGTTGATCCCGTGGATGGGCACGGCACCGATCCTCTTGAGTTCCATGAAGACCGGGTGCTCCTCGCGGCAGGCAGTGCACCAGGACGCAAAGACATTGACGAGCGACACCTCGCCCTTGAGGTCGGCGCTCGAGAGGCCAAGGCTGCGGCCCTGCACCGGCGGCAGGCTGAAATCCGGAACCTGCTTGCCGATCAAGGCTGAGGGAATGACCTGGGCGTTGCGGCTCAGACCCCATCCGAGCATCACCGCTAGTCCTGCAAAGATCCCGAGCGGCAGCAGCATCACCGTGCGGCGAAGCCAGAGAGACTGCGTCTCGCTAGAATCTTCCATCGCTCCCGAAGGGGATGATGGGGGGCTCGCATCAAAGCGAGCTGTTTGAGAATTGGAAGACATCCCATCCTCGCTGACTGGATTGTTTCCTCGCACAGGCAGAGCTGTGACGGATGCGGTCCAAAGCGTTCAGCACGCGAAGCGGCGCTCGCCCGGACACGAACGGGACAATCACCAGCGTCGAGCGGCGAGGCCCGTCTTAAGCGAGGATGTCAGATCTGGGGGGGAAGGGATCAGGCGCCCCTCGAATGCCGCTGATGTTTTCAGCGTAAGGGGCATAGGGTACGGTCTCGCTTTGCGCGAAGAAGCCGACGGTGCCAGGGATCACGCCGAGCGTGCAGCCTACCACAGCGGAACACGGCATCATGGCCATGTCTTGATCGCCGCATTGATCGCAGCCGCCCGGCATTTTCTGGTCCGTCATCGTCTGGCTCGCCAAGGTCTCAATGGCGATTGGATCGATATCCCCCGCCTGAGCCGTGGTCATAGGTGTCCCCGCCCCGAAAACGAGGAGCAGCAAGGCAGCCAAGAGACAACGAACTGTTTTCATCACAACCCAATCTAGGGGATTGGCACTCAATTTTCAATCTGCGTTCGAGAGACCGATCGTCACATCGGCGACCGCAGTCTCCACCAGGCTCGCTTTCCCTCGGCTCGCCCAGTCGATCACGGCGTTATGACGGCACGTCACGCGTCAGCGGCTCGGTCGAACCCTTGCGATCGCCGGGCAGTTGCATCGTGGTGCAGGTGCCGCCGTCAACGAACTTCCAGGCATTGCCCTGGTAGTCGACTGTCGAGGTGGCCTGGCAGGTTGTGCCGGGACCGGCCGCACAGTCGTTCTGGCCCTTCAGCGCAACGCCGTAGCACTTCTCCTTGCCCTGGGCGGCCATTTCGGCGCCCATCTTTTTCATCTCCTCCTCGGTCATTTTCATCTGTTGAGCAGTTACCGGTATCGCCCAGGATGCGAGCGCGGCCGCGACGGCGCTCGCCAGCACGACCGAACTCACGGTCGATCTTGTCGACATGTCGTCTTCTCCTGTTGAGTTGTTGCTCAAGCGCGCCGGTTTTCAGGCGTGCGATGCTTAGTTCGGTCTGCGGGCGCCACTTGTTACGGTCTCTGGCCACACAAATTCGTGATCGGCATATTTCCGCCATTGCCCCTTGACCTTACCACCGTTGGAAGCTTTATTTTTTCTGCGATCAATCGACAGGAGCAAAGACCATGGTCTCCCCGATCGCATCCAAAGAGAAAATCTCGGCCGACGGCACAGAACCTCGCCGCCTTTCCTTCTCCATCGAAGGCATGAACTGCGCCTCCTGCGTCAACCGCGTCGAGAAGGCGCTCTCCTCCGTTCCGGGCGTGCATTCGGCTACCGTCAACCTGGCGACCGAGCGCGCCGACGTCGCCTTGGCAGGCGCGCTCGACCCGATGGCTGTTGTTCAGACAGTCAGGGATGCCGGCTATGACGTTGCCACCGAAGGTGTCGAACTCGCAATCGAAGGCATGAACTGCGCCTCCTGCGTCAACCGCGTCGAGAAGGCGCTCAAAGCCGTACCGGGCGTGACCATTGCTACAGTTAACCTTGCCAGCGAGAAGGCATCCGTCCAAATGCTGTCAGGCGCGGTGCAACTTGCCGACCTGGAATCGGCGGTCGAGCACGCCGGCTACATCGCGAGATCCGTCGTCTCCGACAAAGCCGCTGATGATCAAGCGGAGGCGCGGGAACGCGAGACTCGACGGCTCCAGTGGTCCGTCGTCCTCGCCGGCGTCCTCACCCTGCCCGTGGTCATGCTGGAAATGGGAGCCAATCTGGTTCCCCTTATCCAGACCTATGTCGTGGATCGGATTGGCCTGCAGACGAGCTGGTATGCCCAGTTCGTGCTGACAACGCTTATCTTGTTCGGGCCGGGGCTCCGCTTCTTTAAACATGGCATGCCAGCCCTGTTGCGCCGCGCGCCGGACATGAATTCGCTGGTCGCGCTTGGTACTGGCGCGGCCTGGCTCTATTCGGTCGTCGCGACCTTCCTGCCAGGCCTGCTGCCGGAGGGCACGCGGCACGTCTATTTCGAGGCCGCGGCCGTGATTGCCACGCTGATCCTGCTCGGGCGCTATCTTGAAGCGCGTGCGAAGGGCCGCACCAGCGAGGCGATTAAGCGGCTGATGGGCTTGCAGGCCAGGACGGCGCGGATCTCACGCGATGGCGAAACGCTCGAAGTGCCACTGGAAGAGGTCAAGGTCGGCGACCTCGTTCTGGTCCGGCCCGGCGAAAAGATCGCCGTCGACGGCGAGGTGACCGAGGGTTCGTCCTTCATCGACGAATCGATGATCACCGGCGAACCAATGCCAGTCGGCAAGGAGCCCGGCGATACGGTCGTCGGCGCGACGATCAACAAGACCGGATCGTTTTCTTTCCGTGCCACCAAGGTCGGCCAGGATACTGTGCTCGCCCAGATCATCCAGATGGTGGAGCGGGCGCAGGCGGCGAAGCTGCCGATCCAGGCGCTGGTCGACAAGGTCACGTCCTGGTTCGTGCCGGCCGTGCTGGGTGTCGCAGTGATCACCTTCCTCGTTTGGCTCGGCCTCGGGCCGGAGCCGGCGCTGACCTTCGCGTTGGTCGCCGCGGTAACCGTTCTGATAATCGCCTGCCCCTGCGCCATGGGGCTTGCCACGCCAACCTCCATCATGGTCGGTATCGGCCGCGGGGCCGAAATGGGTATCTTGTTCCGAAACGGCGAAGCCCTGCAGACCTTGCGCCAGGCGGAGGTGATCGCGCTCGACAAGACCGGTACGCTGACCAAGGGCAGGCCGGAGTTGACCGACCTCGTGACCAACGGTTTCGATCGCAACACGGTTCTGGAACTGGTCGCCACCGTCGAAAGCCGGTCGGAGCACCCAATCGGCGAGGCGATCGTGGAGGCTGGCAAACAGGCGGGTCTCGCAGCGGGCACGCCGGAAGTGTTCGAAGCTCTACCAGGTTTCGGCGTGAGCGCCACGGTTGGCGGCCGCGCGGTCGCAGTCGGGGCCGACCGGCTGATGGTCCGGCTCGGGATCGAGATCGAGCATCTTGCAAGCGTCGCGGAGCGGCTTGGCGACGAGGGCAAGTCCCCGCTTTATGCGGCGATCGACGGAAAGCTTGCGGCGATCCTCGCCGTGGCCGATCCGATCAAGCCGACGACGCCGCAGGCGATCCAAGCGCTGCATCGGCTCGGCCTGAAGATCGCGATGATCACCGGTGACAATCGACGCACGGCGGAAGCTATTGCCAGGCGGCTCGGGATCGACGAGGTCGTGGCTGAGGTCCTGCCGGATGGCAAGGTGGCGGCGCTGCACCGGCTCCGGGAACAGGGGCGCAAGCTGGCTTTCGTCGGCGATGGCATCAACGATGCGCCAGCCCTTGCCGAAGCCGATGTCGGCATTGCCATTGGCACCGGCACGGATGTGGCGATCGAGAGCGCGGATGTGGTCTTGATGTCGGGCGAACTGACCGGCGTGCCCAATGCGATCGGCCTGAGCCGCAGCACGATGCGCAACATCAAGCAGAACCTGTTCTGGGCCTTTGCCTACAACACCGCGCTGATCCCGGTCGCGGCCGGCGTGCTCTACCCGGTCTTCGGTGTGCTGCTCTCACCCATGCTGGCCGCCGCCGCAATGGCATTCTCGAGCGTCTTCGTCGTCACCAATGCGCTCCGGCTCCGGTCCTTCCGCCCGCCCGTCGAGCCGGGCGCCGACACGGCATCAAGTGAAAGTGGTCAGCCGATCCTGGCTGCACCCTGATGGAGGTTATGATGAACATCGGACAAGCCGCCGCCGCTTCGGGCATACCAGCCAAGATGATCCGATATTACGAAGAGACCGGCCTCATCCCCACCGCCAGCCGCACGAGGGCCGGCTATCGGGCCTACGACGCGAAGGAGGTGCAAACGCTGCGCTTCATCCACCGCGCCCGCCAGCTTGGCTTTTCGATGCACGACATCCGCCGGCTCCTCGCCCTTTGGCAGGACCGCAACCGCGCGAGCGCGGACGTCAAGGCTCTCGCCCTCGCCCACCTAACCGTGCTGGATCTGAAGCTCGCACACCTTCAAACCATGCGGCGCGCTCTTGAGCACCTCATCGTGCATTATGAGGGCGATGATCGTCCGGATTGTCCGATCCTGGACGATTTGGCGGCGGAGGCACGGAATTGACGGCGAAGGCAGTGGCTCATGCTTCAACTGAATAGGTGCTTTTCATTTCCAATTGAGAGGCAGGATAAGCCCGAAGCCCAGCGAGAGCATGGCTGATGAGAAATACATGTGCAGCATCACAAGCCAGTCATGATCAGAAACATAGCACGCCAACCACAACAGCCCGTATATCCCGGCGAAGAAGGCCAGTGCTGAGGCGAGCATGCTGAGCAGCAGCGCAAGCATTGAATGGCAATCCGGTAAAGGGGCGCTTCAATCGGTCGATCTCTATGATAGAGGATTGCCAGATGAAGTTCGGTTCAACTTTCCTTGACCACTCGCGGACTCAATTCGCCTTGAGGAGGCAGAGGCAAGCACTGTTGCCACCAGTGCACAACGCCATACGGCAGTGGTTCGCGTTCGAGCCAACGGAGAACGAAACCATGGCGTTCAACGACACTTGGATCCTGCCCCGTCTTTTCGGCCATGGGGCTGACTGGACTGCTGGTCGCCGTGCCGTTTCCCGGCAAGGCGGTCTCCGCAGGCATCCGTTCCTTCAAGATCGCAAATGAAAAAGGCGCCCGTTCTTTTCCTAGCTTTTAGCGGGGCAGCGGCGGTTCTCTCGCTGGCTTGGGTCTGGCTCGGCGAACGGCGCGCTGATGAGGCTCAAGCCGCGACAGTTCGGCTCGGCCGGACGCTCTATGCCCAGCGCTGTGCTTCCTGCCATGGCGTGAAGCTCGAAGGTCAGCCCGACTGGAAGAGCCCGTTGCCCACCGGGAAGATGCCGGCGCCTCCACACGACGCTTCCGGGCACACCTGGCATCATCCGGACAGCGTGCTCTTCCGCATTACCAGAGAAGGACCGGCCGCTATCGTTGGCAGTGGTTACAAAAGCGATATGCCGAGATTCGGTGGAGTGCTTAGCGACGAGGAGATCCGGGCAGTGCTGGCGTTCATCAAGAGCACTTGGCCCGAGCGTGAACGTGCCTACCAGGAGGAAATGACCCGCCGCAAACGGGCGCAAGCGGAATGAGAGCCATGGCGGCGCCCGTATCACACGGCCTGTATTTTGGGGCAAGGCGGAGCGCGAAGCCGGCTAACCAGCAGACGTATCTTGATCTTTATTGTGTGACCGCCGTCCCTCGTTGGAAAAGCGCCTCGATCAGCGGGCACTCCGGCCGTGTCGTCGGCGCATTGCCCGACCATTTCGCCACACCTGCTCCACGCGCTCTTCACCCATGGGGCTGGCTGTCGGCCACCCACCATAGAGCTCGTCGTCGCGCAATACCACCTCGGAGGTCATCCCGTCCATCTGCGCAAACGAGAAGATCATTGCCATCATCGCTGGCGAGATGATCGTCACCAGCACCGCCGAACAGCGCGTCATCGCCCGGCGCACGCGCTCAGAACATCACGTCGAGTGTCTCCGCACTCGGGAACACGCGGGACCTGCTTTTCGTTCCGGTGGTTTCCTGCAGGAATTTGGCTGATGCTGAGGAAATTCGTTGCGAGACTGCTTATAACAGCCGCCATAGCCTTGGCCGCCTGGCTCGTCTACCGCGCCCTCCGCCGGCACAGCTTTGACGAAATCATGAGCTCGCTTGCGCAGATCCCGATGGGGCATCTGCTCGCAGGCATCGGTTTCGTCTTTCTCTCCTACTTCTGCCTGACATTCTTCGATACGCTGGCCGTGCGCTATGTCGGCCGGGAGCTTGCCTATCCGCGGATCGCCATCGCCTCCTTCACCAGCCTTTCGATCGGCCACAATGTCGGCGGGGCGGCGTTGAGCAGCGGCGCCATCCGATACCGGTTCTATTCGCGCTGGGGGTTGAGTGTCGAAGAGGTCGCGGAGATTATCCTCTTCTGCGGTGTCACCGTCGGTTTAGGACTTGCCACCCTAGCCGGCCTTTGCGGCCTGATCATGCCGGCAGGTGTCGCGCGTATAACCGGATTTTCCAAGACCGGCGTCCTCTTGCTTGGCACGGCAT
This sequence comes from Sinorhizobium sp. P24N7, assembly GCF_042436655.1. Lineage (NCBI taxonomy): Bacteria > Pseudomonadati > Pseudomonadota > Alphaproteobacteria > Hyphomicrobiales > Rhizobiaceae > Sinorhizobium > Sinorhizobium sp. P24N7. The sequence goes on from NZ_JBHMIW010000017.1 coordinate 23,036, forward strand.
GCCTCCTGGCTTCGATCGGTTATGTGCTGCTTGCGCATTTTTTCCAAGGTTCGCTTCGGGTCTTCCGCTGGAGCTTCGAATTGCCGACGTCGCGGATCGCCGCCGGCCAGGTGATCGTCGGCACCGCCAATTTCCTGTGCGTCAGCGCATGTCTGCATCAGTTGCTGCGCGCATTCGGAAGTCCGAGTTTTCTCGATACGGCGACGGCCTATGTCGGCGCCAACGTGACCGCCATCGTCAGCCACGTCCCCGGCGGCATCGGCGTGCTCGAAGCAACGATCGCGTTTCTGCTCGGCAGCTCGGCGAGCATCGGGGCGCTGATCGCCTTTCGGGCGATCTACTTCTTCCTGCCGCTGCCGCTCGGCTTGATTTCGCTATCGGTCGCGGAGTTCGTCGTCCATCGGGGCGGCGGAAGAAGCCCGGCGAGCAACGCGAAGACCTGACTGCCCCATCGGCTCAGCAGTCCAGGCAGGCGATAGAACGGCCGGACCGGTCTGTGCGGATCGACGAGGCTGGTGCCCCAGAGAAGACCGGTCGCGCCACCTTCGTCGACAGCCACAAGACTGTGAGTTTGTAGGCGAACGCCGCCGCAAAATCCGACTGAGGGAACTTGACTGTTCAAATGATCATCATCATTCGGCGGCAGAAGAAATTTCGTGCGGAACTCTTGACCCTGCCACCGTTGGAAGCTCCACATTCGGTCAAGTCGGATCAAAGGAGACTTCCAATGTATCATCTCAACGTAGAAGACATGACCTGCGGACATTGCGTCGGCGCGGTCGAGAAGGCCGTGAAAGCCGTCGACCCGAATGCCAAGGTGGCCGTCAGTCTCGAGGCGAAAACCGCGTCCATCGAATCCGAGGTCGGATCCGACGCGTTCATTGTTGCGATCGAGAAGGCTGGCTATCGGGCGTCCTTCAAGAAGTCCTGCTGCAGCCACGTCGCGTGACGTCGCATCAGCCAAACAGCAATACACGCGCCGCCGCGGCGGCGCGTGCGATTGTCAATTGATGGAAAGGTAACGAGCAGATCGTAACAAACGAATCCGGCTCGGAAAAGGCCTTCGTGAACCGGTGGCTCAGCGCCCGTAGCCTCGCAGTTCGTTGTACCGCTTGACCTGTTCTTCCTTTAGAACCCGCATCATCTGCAGATGGGCGGCCAGGTGAACGTAGCGCAGGTTTGCCCGGACCGCTTCGATCTCGCGAAGTCGCGCACGAAGACTGTGCTGGTCGATCGAGCCGTCCCGGAATCCAATCTCCAGCGCCATTTCGGCAGCTATCAGCCTTTTTCCCTCGACGACGGCATCCTCTCGCATCTTCTCGAAAATGCGCTGTGTCGAGGCTTCCTGATCGGCGCTCAGGTCAATATCGCGCTTCATTTCGAGGACATGGGAGGGACCCGGCACGCCGTTCAGCTCGGCCGCCTTCGCCAGTCCCCGCCCTCCTCCCTTCTTGAGTTCAGCGACATCTTCCGCCGACAGGCTCTTGATTTCACGCAGCTCCTGCCCGGCATAGGGCGAGTGGTGGACGTGTTCTCCCTCGGCCGCCGCTGGCAAGGGCAGTAGCACGGCAAGGAGCGCAAAGATCAGGGATTTCATGATTACCATCCGACTGTTTCGACGCCTGGAGCTTGCCAGTCAGTGGGCATCTCGGACATGATAGCTATCATGTCGGATGTCATAATTGGCTACCTTCGACCGAAGGCGGCGGCTTCCAAATCCTTCGCGACGACCCGGTGCGCACCATGTTCCTGGTCACAGACGGGTGTGTGCATCTCATTCGCTACCAGGCGGACGGAAACGCAGCAGTGCTGCAGCGCTCCGGACCGGCGACCGTTCTCGCCGAGGCGTCCGTATTTTCCGAGCGGTATCATTGCGATGCCGTCGCAACAACAATCACTCGCGCGCTGCTCGTGCCGGTTGCCGAGGTCCGGCGACTGCTGGACCATGATCCGGACTTCGCGCGGGAGTGGTCGATCCATCTTTCGCGTGAGCTGCAGAGCGCGAGAAAGCGGGCGGAGATCGCCGCCCTTCGCACGGTAACCGACCGGCTCGACGCATGGATCACATGGAATGACGGCAGGCTCCCGGCCAAAGGTGACTGGCGAGAATTGGCGGAAGAGATCGGCGTATCCCCGGAGGCCTTGTATCGCGAAATGTCCAGGCGGCGACGTTCGTAGACTTCTGACTTATATCCTGCTGTTTCAGCAGTTTCTGGAACTACTGGTAGGGCTCGACGTCATAGATTTCGTCTGTGGCGAAGGCTCGAATATCCTCCTTGGGAAGTTTGGGAAACGAACCTGACGCCGTCTATTTGCGGAGCGGGGACGGTGCGTTGCTCCGACGTCGCTAAGGGCGAAATGACATTGTCAGCGAGAGCCGGTCATCGGCCGGGCTTGCTTTTCGGAAGCGTGACTAAAGCGCGGAGACCTCCTTCCCGTCGGTTTGACAAAATAATTTGACCTTCGTGCGCACGAATGATGGACGAGGCGATCGCAAGGCCCAATCCCATCCCTCCAGTTTCCGGGCTCCTCGAGCTCTCAATTCGATAGAGCGGCTCGAATACATGCTTAAGTTCCTCCTCGGGAATTCCAGGGCCTGTGTCATCAATGGTGATTTCGATCGCACGCGGCGTTTCGTGGATCGCGATCTCCGCACGGCCACCGTATTTCACGGCATTGTCGACCAAGTTGGTCAACGCGCGTTTGAGCGTGGTCGGATCGCATTCGTAGATGATTGGTTGGGCGGTCTCCATGCTCACCGGCAGACCGCCATCGGCAAGATCGTCAGTCATGCTTTCGATCAGCGCGGTGAGATCCGTCGGTCGACGTGGTGCCTGTTGTGCGCCACCGCTGGCGAATTCGAGCGTTGCGGCGACCATGGCGTCCAGATCCGCGATGGTTGACAGCATTTTCTCGCGTTCAACCGGATCGTCGACGTTCTCAACCCTTAGCCTCAAGAGAGTCAACGGCGTGCGAAAATCATGAGAGATGGCAGCCAGCATCTTGGTGCGATCTTCAATCATGCCGCGCAAACGCGACTGCATGGCGTTGAACGCGTGCGCGGCCTGCTGGGTTTCGTCCGTTCCGACCTCTGGCATCGGGGGAGCATTCAAGTCCTCTCCGAGCCTGAGAGCCGCCTTCGACAGGGCAGTCAGCGGGGCCGTGACTCGGCGCACGACCCAGATTGCCACCAGCAGCGTGATCACCGCCATCATCCCCATCGACACGAGGAAGCGCAGCGAAAAGGCCGCGCCGCTTTCCGGCAGGACCGTCGTGAAGGTAAGCCATTGTCCATCCTGCAACGGAATGGCGACCTGCAACTCGCGAAATCCCGCGAAAGGCCCCAAGCCGCCAAACCCGTGCATCATCGGGCTCTGACCCATCATCTGCCGAGCCACGCCGAACATCATGCCACGCGGTTGCGATGCCGAAACCAGCGGCTCCGCTGCCCCTTTCAGAGACAACTGCTCAACCAGAACCTGCTTCAGGGCCTCGGCGGCTGGCGTGTCATTGTCGGTCAATGTCGCCGGGGGTGGGCCAGCCAACAGGGCGACGTTGAATGTCTCGTCGCTGGAGGCGGTGACGATGCGCGCGCGCCATTCGCCGGGGGCGTCACGCACCAGCCGCGTCAGGTTTGTGATGCGTTGCGCTATCACAAAGCCGCCAACCGCACGCACGATCTGTCCACGGTCGGTGCTGTAGATCCACGAGCCCACCAGATGGGACGCAAGGAGACCGGCGAGAAGCACGAGCAGGGTCTGGCCAAACAGGCTTCGTGGAAGCAGGCGCATCATTCGCTCGTCACCGCGGGGGCAAACATATAGCCGCCGCCCCACACTGTCTTGATGATCTCCGGCTCACCAGGATCCACCTCGAGTTTCTTGCGCAGGCGGCTCACTTGAGTATCGATGCTCCGGTCGAATGCCGTGGCCGCCCGCCCTCGAGCCAGATCCAGAAGCTGATCACGGCTTAACACGCGCTGAGGGCGCTCGATCAAAACTACGAGGAGGTCGAACTCGCCGGTGCTCAGCGGCACCGTTACGCCGTCCTCACGTAAGAGTTCTCTTGCTCCCGTGTCGAGCCGCCACCGGTCGAAACGATAGCGTGTCGGGTGCCGGGATTGGCCAGAAGTCCCATCAGCCTGAGTGCGGCGCAAAACCGCCCTGATACGCGCAATCAACTCGCGGCTGCCAAATGGCTTAGAAATATAGTCGTCGGCGCCCAACTCAAGGCCAACGACCCGGTCGATCTCGTCGCCCTTCGCGGTCAACATTATGATCGGGATGTTCGATTGAGCGCGCAACGCTCGGCAAAGTGAGAGACCGTCCTCCCCAGGCAACATCAGATCGAGGATGATGAGATCCATACGAGCGTCGGCCATGATCTTTCGCATTTCTCTGCCATCGCCGGCGAGACTGATGCGGAAGCCCTCTTTGACGAGAGCACGCGAAACCAGTTCGCGGATTTCGCGATGATCGTCGACGACCAGAACATGTGGGCTCTCGTGCATGATTTTTACCCATAACCGAATCGAGACGCCTTCACCGAGAAAAGGTGAAACCAAATGTTACTACGGGAACGCTTGGCACATTTTGTCACAATCAGGCGCGAGCACTGACAAACTTGGGTGACATCCTCCACGGCAGATGGACGCGAACAGCGCAGATTACCGCTGCCTTTGGAGAAGAGAAAACCATGACCAAGAATGCAAAACTAGCTACCGTTGCAACTGTCGCACTGCTCTTCAGCCTCGCGACAATCGTTCTGTTGCATACTTACGGTCCGCAATCCTCCTTCATGTACCCCGGTTTCCAGGGGACGCATCCCATGACAGCCATGTGGACTGAAATGGGATGGCTGATGGCGCTTGGGCCGATCGCGATGATCCTGTTTGTCGGGGGCACCCTGAGCCTGGTCGTCCTGCTTGTCCGATCCCTCACCAAGTCGGACTGACGCCAGCTCGTACTGTCCGGATCCTTTTCCGCCAGAATGGAAGGATTGGAGCGCCTCGCCTGGCTACTCCGGATGGCAAGGAATTGCACGTCCAAGCAGGTCCGAATGGCGCGCACATCTGGTTCAAGTAATGATGATTGCTTCAGCACAGGGTGTGGGACTTCTCACCTATGACCGTGAGATTTGGAGCCCCATCGAGCAGCGTTTGTTTTGCAAGAGGATGAGTTTATAACCGAGGAAATGGAGATAGTCCTGTATGGAGCAATCATTGGCATCGGCGGCACAGTAATTCTGGATCTCTGGGCCGCCGTAATGCAGCGCGTCTTCGATGTGCCAGCGACCAATTGGCCGAGGGTGGGCCGCTGGGTCGGTCATATGCCGGCAGGACGTTTTGTCCATGAAAACATTGGCAAGGCCCCGCCTGTTCGAGGAGAGCACGCGATCGGCTGGATGGTGCATTACGTCATAGGCATCGTGTACGGTCTGCTGCTTGTTGGCGTTTGGGGTGTCGAATGGCTGCGACAGCCTACTCTGCTTGCTCCCATGATCCTGGCGCTCGTTCTCCTCGTCGCGCCGTACTTCCTTATGATGCCCGGCATGGGAGCGGGGGTTGCGGGGGCCAAGACGACGCAGCCGAACGTGACCCGTCTGAAGAGCGTGGTCGGGCATTCCGTCTTTGGCCTCGGCATGTATGTAACGGCATTGGTGGCCGAGCGTAGCCTTGGCCGCCTACTGCAGATCTAGCGGCGGAGTTTGATTTAGATGAAGCCATTTAGCAGGAGAACGTTTGCGGTGACGGCGCTCGCCAGCAATACACGGTGGTGATGGTCGCCATGATCATGGCAACTTTCGCACATCGCTCTTGACCTTACCACTGTTGGAAGGATTATCTGATGGTGCAGTTGTAACGAGGACTGCTCCGATGACTGCACTGTCACAGATCGAAAAGACCACATCTGTTCCCGTCTCGGCCGACTTCATCGCCCTTGGCACGTCGCGCGAGGCCGCCGTGCTCGCCGGATCGCTGATCGGTGTCGCCTACCTGGTCAGCCGAGGCATCGATGTCGCTCTGGGAATCGGGTCTCGCGCCTGAAGCTGACGCGCTACGTTTACGGGATGCTGCCCCTGAGCCTGCTGCCGCTGCTTGTCTGCGCGATGGCCGGAGTGCCACTTCCGGTTTGGTTGGTCGCACTTTCGGCCGTGCTATACGGAATGCCGGCCGAGCTGCTCGGAATCCTGCGCCCGGTCCTGCCCTCCCACATTTTCGGATCCTTCGGCTATGGGCGAAGACTGGGACGTCTCGCGCGTCCGATGGACCTCGCCAACGCGCTGGCTCCCTCCGCGTGCGTCTGGCTGATGTCTTGGTCGCCTCAATACGCGCTCTGGGCTGTCTTCGGTCTAAGCGGCGCCGCTTTCCTCTCGGCTCTCGCCCTCGGCGGCCTCGTCTACGATGGACCGAACCACCGCCACTACACCGGATCTTCGGTCTGAGGTGGTTTTGTCGTCGGCGGCGCGCCGGTTCGCACGTTGGTCAGATGATCAGCTCGTACCCACGGGGGCACGGTTGTAGAGATCAACGATATCCTCATTCGTCAAACGGACGCAGCCGCTCGATACCGCCTGGCCGATTGTCCAAGGCTCGTTCGTGCCGTGCAGCCGGAACATGCTGTCTTCTTCGCCGCGGTAAAGATACAGGGCCGCTGCGCCAAGCGGATTGTGGAGACCACCGGAAACGCCGCCGGCATACTGCCGATATTGCGGCTTGCGCCGCATCATGCTTTCAGTCGGTGTCCAGGAAGGCCATTCCGCCTTGCGGCCGACCGTCGCCCTTCCCTTGACAGTGCGTCCTTCCTCTCCGATACCGATGCCGTAGCGAATTGCCGAGCCGCCCCCCTGGACTAAAAAAAGATATCGCTGCGTCGTATCGACGACTATCGTTCCCGGCTCCTCGCTTCCTGTATAGGCTACTTCCTGCCTTCGATATCGAGGGTCAATCCGCGCACCGGCGATAGGCCCCGATGTTCGTCCGCCAAGGCTTCCGAGCGGCCGCCACGATTGACATCCAGAGGCCAGCAAAGCCAGGCCGCCCGCTACCAGTACCCGGCGCGTAACGTGGTTCTTATCCATCTTCACCTGCTGAGCAAATACGTTAGTCCCACCAGAATCGTCTCTAACATTGCTGCGTGCCGGCCAAGCCTGCAATGCGTCCTATAGCAGCAACGCCGAGAGGATTGCGGTTGCACATCCCAATGCTGCGGCCAGATGTCATGTGCTACCGACTACTGCGTGGCGCGGCTGACTTCTGGAAGCGGCGACATGGCATCGAAAGAGTCCCTATTCGTCACGGTCGCGAGCGGCGACCCGTGCCAAACTCTGGGACTGCTCCGTCGCTGCCACGGCTAGCTCGTTGTCTCGACTTCGCTCTTGACGAGATTCATCAACGGCTGCGGGCCAAATGACGCCAGCGGCTTCCCGTTTACGAAGAATGTCGGTGTTCCCGTCACGTTCGCGGCTTTCACGTCGGCGACATCCTGCGCAATCACACTATCGACATCCGCCGACACGGCGTCCTGCTTTGCTTTTGTCGTCCAGTCCGGCCTCCCCGGCAATTTCCCACGCGCGTGCCGGTTTGGGCGCACTGTCGGGGGCATCCTGACCCTGATCGTCCTGCTTGTCCGGTCCCTGCGGCGCCAGCAATACACGGTGGTGATAGTAATGGCCATGATCATGGCAAGTTTGGCACATCGCTCTTGACCTTACCATTGTTGGAAGGATTATCTGATGGTGCAGTTGTAACGAGGACTGCTCCGATGACTTCATTGTCACAGATCGAAAAGACGACATCCGTTCCTGTCTCGGCCGACTTCGATATCGAGGGCATGACCTGCGCCTCCTGTGTCCGGAGCGTGGAGAAGGCGATTGCGGAGGTGCCCGGCGTCGCTTCGGCGAACGTCAACCTGGCGACCGAACGGGCGACGGTGCAATTCAGGGGAGCGCCCGATGCGGAGGGCGTGCTTCGCGCGATCGAGAAGGCTGGCTACGAGCCGAAGATCGCCACCCAAGAACTCGCCATCGAAGGCATGACCTGCGCCTCCTGCGTTTCACGGGTGGAAAAGGCGCTGAAAGCTGTGCCAGGGGTCACCGATGCTGCGGTGAACCTCGCGACCGAAAAGGCCACCGTCCGGCTCGTTTCAGGCGTCGACGTCGCCGCCCTCGAGGCAGCCGTCAGAGACGCGGGATACGAGGTCAGAAAGGCCAAGGCTTCCGACGCAATGGCGGAGCCGGAGGATCGCCGGGAGCTGGAAAGCCGCAAGTTGAAGCGGCTGGTGATCCTATCGGCCTTGCTGACGCTGCCCCTCTTTCTCGTCGAGATGGGCTCGCACTTCCTCCCGGGCGTGCACGAATGGATCATGGAGAACATCGGCATGCGCCATAATCTCTACATGCAGTTCGCGCTCGCCACCGTAGTCCTGTTCGGCCCCGGCATGAGGTTCTTCCGGAAGGGCGTTCCAAACCTTCTGCGCTGGACGCCGGACATGAATTCCCTGGTAGTGCTTGGCACGACCGCTGCCTGGGGCTATTCCGTCGTCGCGACATTCGCATCCGGCCTGCTACCCGCCGGCACGGCAAACGTCTACTACGAGGCGGCCGCCGTCATCGTCACGCTGATCCTGCTCGGCCGCTACCTGGAAGCCCGAGCCAAGGGCCGCTCCAGCCAGGCAATCAAGCGGCTTCTGGGCTTGCAGCCGAAAACCGCTTTCGTTGCACATGGCGAAGAGTTCGTTGAAATCCAGATCAGCGATGTCGTCGTCGGCGACGTCATCAGGATCAGACCCGGCGAGAAGATCCCGGTCGACGGCAAGGTTATCGAAGGCAGCTCCTATGTCGACGAATCCATGGTCACCGGAGAGCCGGTGCCGGTTCAGAAGGCTGCAGGGAGCGAGGTCGTTGGCGGCACGATCAACAAGAACGGCTCCTTCACCTTCAAGGCGACCAAGGTCGGCAGCGAAACGCTGCTCGCGCAGATCATCAAGATGGTCGAGGCCGCACAGGGCTCAAAGCTGCCGATCCAGGCGCTCGTCGACAAGGTGACCGGTTGGTTCGTCCCAGCCGTCATCCTGGCGGCCGTGCTGACCTTCGCCGCCTGGTACATCTTCGGTCCCTCGCCCGCTTTGACATTCGCGCTCGTCAACGCCGTCGCCGTTCTGATCATCGCCTGCCCCTGCGCCATGGGCCTGGCGACACCCACCTCGATCATGGTCGGCACGGGACGCGCGGCCGAGCTCGGTATCCTCTTCCGCAAGGGCGAAGCACTGCAGAGCCTGCGCGAAGCCGATGTGATCGCGCTCGACAAGACCGGAACGCTGACGAAGGGACGTCCCGAGCTGACGGACATCGTCGTGGCCGACGGGTTCGAAGCCGACGAGGTGCTGTCCTTCATCGCCAGCCTGGAGGCCCACTCGGAGCATCCGATCGCGGAGGCGATCGTGTCGGCTGCAAAGTCCAAGGGTGTGGCACTGGTTCCCGCCGCCGACTTCGAGGCGAACCCCGGCTTTGGTGTTCGGGGAACTGTATCGGGTGTGGCAGTTCTTGTTGGAGCGGATCGTGCGTTGCGGAAGCACGGGATCGACGTTTCCAACTTCACGGAAGAGGCCGAGCGGCTCGGCGATAGCGGCAAGTCTCCGCTCTATGCCGCCATAGAAGGCCGGATCGCTGCGATCATCGCCGTCTCCGATCCGATCAAGGATACGACGCCGCAGGCGCTCAAGGCTCTGCATGCTCTTGGCCTCAAGGTGGCGATGATCACTGGCGACAACCGCCGCACAGCCGACGCCATAGCCAGGCAGCTTGGGATCGACGAGGTCGTCGCCGAGGTCCTGCCCGACGGCAAGGTCGATGCGGTCAAGCGGCTGCGCGAGGGCGGGCGCAAGGTCGCCTTTATCGGCGACGGCATCAACGACGCCCCCGCTCTCACCGAGGCCGATGTCGGTATCGCCGTCGGCACGGGCACCGATATCGCGATCGAGAGCGCCGACGTCGTGCTTATGTCCGGAGACCTGAACGGCGTGCCGAAGGCGATCGCCCTCAGCGCGGCAACGATCCGCAACATCAAGCAGAACCTGTTCTGGGCTTTCGCCTACAACGTCAGTCTGATCCCGGTGGCGGCAGGCGTGCTCTATCCACTGAACGGCACATTGCTCTCGCCGATCTTTGCGGCGGCGGCGATGGCGATGTCGAGCGTCTTCGTCCTCGGCAACGCCCTGCGGCTGCGGTCGGTCAACCCCGCCTGAGAACACTCAAGGCGTCCGGCATTGCCGGACGCCTGCAATGAAAGGATGAACACATGAACATCGGACAAGCTTCCAAGGCGAGTGGCGTCTCGTCCAAAATGATCCGCTATTACGAACAGATCGGGCTGATCCGCCCTGCTCTTCGGACCGCGTCCAGCTATCGGGTTTACGGCGACAACGACGTTCACACGCTGCAGTTCGTGCGGCGCGCCCGCGATCTCGGCTTCTCGGTCGAGCAGATCAAGGAACTGCTTGCGCTTTGGCGCGATCGATCCAGAACCAGCGCGGATGTCAAAGCGGTGGCGCTGGAACACATTGCCGAACTGGAGCGCAAGATCGCCGCTATCCAGGAAATGACGAAGACGCTGAAGCATCTCGCCAGCCATTGCCATGGGGATGACCGGCCGGAATGTCCGATCATTGAAGAGATCGCCAACTCGGCGGATGGCAAGAAGCCCGGAGTCAATTCGCGTTTCGGCCTGAGCGCCTTGTGATGCATTGGAATCGACGTACGCCTTCTTTCGCCAGCGGACCCCATCGTCATTTCGAAGAGAGAACACGATCCCGAAGGAGGAGGAACGTTCTCTCCACGCAAAACCAGAGCACGGTCGCCGCCGCAAAACTGGTCGCCAGATAGACCGCGAAGCCGAAATCGCCCTGAAGGTTCTCTTCCCCAAAGATAAGCCTATCAATATGGAAGACCGACTTGTGGGTCAGATAAAGGCTATAGGACAAGGTAGCGACGGTCACAGCACCCGGAATCGGCCAGCGTTTCAGAACATGCTCCACGTCGAGCATAGCGCCAAGAATGAGAGCGATCCCGATCGAGATGAGCGGAAAACCGGCGACCGCACCTGGCTGCGCCTGAAAGACGAGAAAGAGATCCGTTCCCGCTAGTGGACCGCGGATCGAGAAGACCACAAGTGCCGCGACGACCAGGGCGACGCCGACGGGCAAAGCAACACGCGGAGGCGCGTAACGCTTGCAGAGTTCCGGCTTGAAAAACCTCGCTGCAGCGAGGATCACACCGAACATGAGGCCGTCCAGGCGGGTGTAAGTCGGGTAGTACACGTCCCTGAGATATACCGCGAAGGCATTCCTCAGCTTGTCGGTCTCGACAAGGACGCCGACCTGGCTTTCCCAGATGATGTATCGAAGGATCATCCCTCCGATCACTATCGCGCCTGCGATCAGAAGCGTCCAGCTCATGCTAATCCGACGATGCAGGAGCAACACGAGGAGCGGCAGTACCAGATAGAAATGCTCTTCCACGCAAAGCGACCATGCCTGCGAGAAGGCGCGGCCCACTCGGGGATCGAAGTCGAAATTCACGGTGAACGTCGCGAAGCTCCAGACCGATTGCATGGTCGGGGCGTCCCGAACAACGGGGAAGACGGCATAAAGGCCGAGAACAACGAAAAACGCCGGGAAGATCCGAAAGGCGCGGCGGAGATAGAAGGATTTCAGGTTAACCCCTCCCGTCCGCGAGACCTCCTTGAAGAGTTGCGTTCCGATCAGAAAGCCGCTCAGCACAAAGAAGATGTCAACGCCCAGCCATGCATAGGTACGCACGCCGACCAGAAAGGACGGCGTCGCCTCGACGGGGAGATGCACGAGCATAACGAGCAGGATCGCCAATGACCGAAGTACGTCTGGTCCAACCGCCCTGGACTGCACCTTCTCTGCAGTTTCAGCCAAGGGACTTTGCGCTGTTGGGAAATACGCAGAACTTGAAACGACAGTAGTGTTCACTGTGAAGATCCGTGGCTGAGCCTGAAGGGATTGAACACGGCTAGATGGGCGCCAGGTACAGTTGTAGCTGTCTTTTATCAGATCGAAATAGGCCGTTTCAGATCGACAAAATTAACCTAAATCTTTCGTAAATTTTGATTGGTCGAAGAACACCAACTTGCGGTGAGACCGTCAAAATGAGGCGGCGAGATCAGAAGGCGGAGATATCGAGATGGCTGAGGGAAACGACTATCCCGGCATGCCGCGCTGGGTGAAAATATCGGGGATCCTTGCCGCTGTGCTGATCTTGCTGACCGCGATGATCGTCGTCTTCGATATCGGTGGTCCGCACGGCCCAGGCCGCCACATGTCGCCCGATACCGGAATGCCGCCAGCAGGTGACGGTCCATGATGATGCCTCCAGCGCTCCGCAAGTTCACCCTCGTCGTGCACGTCATCTCCTCCGTCAGTTCCCTCGGCGCGGTGGCGTGCTTCCTCGCACTCGGGCTGGTCGGCCTCGGCAGCGCGGATGCCCCGACGGCGCGAAGCCTCTATGTGGCGATGGACGCCGTTGCGCGGCTAGTCATAGTTCCGCTCGTCCTTGCGTCGCTCCTGACGGGACTGATCCAGGCACTCGGAACCGTTTGGGGCCTGTTCCGCCATTACTGGGTGCTTGCCAAACTCCTGTTGACCGTTCTGACCACTGTGGTCCTGCTGCTGCAGTTGGACCTGATCGGCTATGTTGCGGCGGCTGCTACGAAAGGACTGGCAGAATCCGATCTTCTCGGTTTGAGAAGCTCACTCGCGGTCCATGCCGTTGGTGGCATAGTCGTGCTGATCACGGCGACGGTGCTTTCGATCTACAAGCCGCGCGGGTTGACGCGCTACGGCTGGCGCAAACAGCAGAGCCAGCTCGCCAATCGACCGTAGCTCCACACACGCCGGCTACTCTGCCCGCACGCGAAACTTGGCGTGGCAGGAGGTGCAGGTCTGGAGCATCAGGTGAAACGCGTGCTCGGCGGACATCGACGAGATATCCCGCACCCCCGCCTTCCTGGCCAGTGGACCGCCCATCATCAGATCGCCGCCTTGCATGCGCATCTGCGGACTGAGAACATCCGGGTTACGGTCTGCCGCCGCCGAGAGCGTGGAAGCATAGACGCCAAGGTCGGCGGCCAGCTTGTCGAACGTCCGGCGCTCGGCTCCGATATTGGCGCTGGCCTTGGAACCGGGTGCTGCAGTGGACTTTTCGAAAAGATACGACAGCCTTTCCCCCGAATGAGACCCGATGGTTTCAGCGGCGGCCTTGAACGCCTTGGCGTCATAAGCCGACGATCCCTTGAACATGGCGTCGATGGTCTTGGCTGCATTCGCCATCGCTTTCATGTCCCGTTGTCTTTGCTGCACGAGGTTGTCTGATGAACCGTCTGGAGCCGCCTCCGCAGAGACGGCAGCAACGGCAGCCGCTAGGAGAACCAGGCCAAACGCCGTCATCATCTTTGGCACCATTCAACTATCCCTTTCGACACCCTCTTCGAACCTTCGATTGATCGAGGTCAAGGCGAGCCTTGCGACCGCGCGGCAGGGTGCCTGCACGGGCCGAGCGAGATCACGCGAGATTGTTCGTTTTTGGGCGTAGATCGAGCCAACGCACATTGGCCCTGAAGTTGTGGGCTCTATCTTCGATCTGATGAGCGAGCACCGTCACGGAGCTGGTTGCTATGGACGAGCCGAAACACCGCCCCCAAGGTCACGAGCACCACCACCATCATCAACATGCCGGGAACGCTGTCGCTTCTCCTGCTAGGAATTTGAACTCGGATGAGCCCGAGGGGGTGATCTACACCTGCCCGATGCATCCGCAGGTTCGGCAGATCGGACCCGGCAATTGTCCGATCTGCGGCATGGCGCTGGAGCCGGAGGTAGTGACCGCCGAAACGGGGCCAAACCCCGAACTCGTCGACATGCGGCGGAGATTCTGGATCGGCCTCGCTCTCACGCTGCCCGTACTGGCGTTGGAGATGGGGGGCCACCTTGTCGACCTGCATATGTTACTTGATGCCCAGACATCGAACTGGCTGCAGCTCGTCTTTGCAACGCCCGTGGTCTTATGGGCAGGTGCGCCGTTCTTCGAACGGGCATGGCGGTCCATCGTCACGCGGCACCTCAACATGTTCACGCTGATCGCAATGGGCACGGGCGTGGCCTGGGTCTACAGCGTGATCGCGACGATAGCGCCCGGCCTGTTCCCCGCCACATTCCGTTCCGACGGCGGAGCGGTCGCGATCTATTTCGAGGCGGCTGCCGTCATCACCGTGCTGGTCCTGCTCGGTCAGGTTCTGGAACTGCGTGCGCGGGAACAGACGGGAGGCGCGATACGCGCGCTTCTCGATCTCGCGCCGAAGACGGCCCGCCGCATCCGCGACGACGGGACAGACGAGGACGTGCCGCTCGAAGCCGTCGCCGTCGGCGACCGGCTGCGCGTGCGGCCGGGCGAGAAGGTCCCGGTCGACGGTGCACTCATCGAGGGCCGCAGTTCGGTCGATGAATCGATGGTCACAGGAGAGTCGATGCCCGTCACCAAGGAGGTGGGTGCCAATCTGATCGGCGGCACGATGAACAAGACGGGTGGCTTCGTCATGGAAGCTGGAAAAGTGGGGCGCGATACCATGCTGTCGCGGATCGTGCAGATGGTGGCGGAAGCCCAGCGCTCGCGCGCTCCGATCCAGCGCCTGGCCGATGAAGTCTCGGGCTGGTTCGTTCCCGCTGTCATCGCGATTGCCATAATCTCCTTCGCCACATGGATGTGGCTCGGCCCGGAGCCGCGCTTCACGCACGGACTTGTCGCCGCTGTCGCAGTCCTGATCATCGCCTGCCCTTGCGCACTTGGTCTGGCCACACCGATGTCGATCATGGTCGGTGTCGGACAGGGTGCACGCGTCGGTGTGCTGATAAAGAACGCCGAAGCACTGGAGCGCTTCGAGAAGGTCGACACGCTGGTGGTCGACAAGACCGGAACGCTCACCGAAGGCAAGCCCAAGGTGACATCGGTCGCCACGACGGAGGGACTGGACGAGAACGAGCTTCTCCGATTGGCGGCGACGTTGGAGCGTGCCAGCGAACATCCGCTCGCGAGCGCCATCGTCGATGCCGCCACGGAACGTGGCCTGGCACTCGGGAAGGCGGAAGACTTCGACAGTCCGGTCGGCAAGGGCGTCACCGGCTCTGTCGCAGGACGCAAGCTGATCATCGGAAGCCACCGAATCATGGAGGAAGCCGGAGTCGACGTGTCCGCCCTTGCAAAGGAGGCCGAAGCCCTGCGCGGCGAAGGAGCCACCGTCATCTTTGTCGCCATGGACGGACGTGTTGTCGGCCTGTTCGCGATTGCCGACCCAATCAAGACGACGACTCCCGACGCCGTGCAGACACTCCGGAGTGAAGGCGTCCGCGTGGTCATGCTGACTGGAGACAACAGAACCACCGCCAATGCCGTCGCGCGCAAACTCGGGATCGAGGAGGTCGAGGCCGAGGTGCTTCCGGATCACAAGAGCGAGATCGTTGCTCGGCTGCGCCAGGAAGGCCGGGTGGTCGCCATGGCGGGGGACGGTGTCAATGACGCCCCGGCGCTCGCTGCCGCCGACGTCGGCATCGCCATGGGAACCGGGACGGATGTGGCGATCGAGAGCGCAGGCGTGACCCTGCTCAAGGGCGATCTCCAGGGAATCGCGCGGGCGCGGCAGCTAAGTCATGCGACGATGAGGAATATTCGGCAGAACCTGTTCTTCGCCTTCATCTACAACGCCGCCGGCGTGCCGATCGCCGCGGGCGTCCTCTACCCAGCCTTCGGGCTTCTCCTGTCGCCGATCATCGCCGCCTTGGCGATGGCGCTCTCGTCCGTCAGCGTAATCGGCAATTCGCTCAGGCTGAGGAGTGCGCGGATTTGACCTGGGATCGCAAATGGACGTTGTTTGCCGCCTCGCTCGCTGTGATCGCCGCGTTCTTCGTTCTCCGCGAGCACTGGCAGCATGCATTAGGGTTGGCACCCTACCTGCTGCTGCTCGCATGCCCCTTGATGCATCTCTTCCATGGCCACGGTGCTCATCGCCATGGACATGAGGGCGATCACACGAAAACGGACGACCTGAGATGACCTACACGCACGCGGCACAAGCCATTGCCGATGTCGCAATGCCCGCCGGGTTGCTTTTTGACCACCTGGACGACCAGGCCGGTCTGGGCTCGCACATGCAGAAGCCGTCGATGATGATGCTTGGCGGCCGGATGGCATATGATTTCGATGAGGCGCAAGGCCGCGCCATCGGTTCCGTCATCAGGATGGAAGGCACGATACTTGGTGTGAGGCTCTTCGTGGAGGAGGTAGTCACCGATCATCGGCCTCCGCTGCGCAAGGTATGGGAGACGCGCGGCCGCCCGAACCTTCTCGTCATCGGTGCCTATCGAATGGGGTTCGAGATCGATACCCTTGGCGAGACCTCACGGCTGCGCGTGTTCATCGACTACGAGTATCCGCCATCGCTCGCGGGACGGTTCCTGGGGCCGCTATTTGGACCGATCTACGCCCAATGGTGCGTCAACCGGATGGCGAAGGACGCCGCGAATGGGCTCCGGGGAGCCGGTTAGCAAAAGCCTCCTGCTGATCCGTTGCCGAAGGGAGGGTGGCGAGGTCGGGCACCTCGCGGAGGGATCCGGAATTCTGATCTAGGCGGCTGCGCGGATGGGCTCGAAACCCACGTCGAGGACGGCATCGAGCTGCCGGTCCATCAGGCGATGCGGAATGCTGCTCATCACGAAATTGCGGAGCGGAACGACGAGCGGATTGCGCCATTGCGCGACCCGCGCATAGAGGCGGGACCCGGTGGCAATGCGGCGTGCCCGATCAACCCGGCGGGCATCGTATTCACACAGAGCCCGGTCGATGGGAAGGCGTCCCAGCAATGCGGCAAGAACGGCGGCGTCCTCGATGGCGAGACCCGCCCCTTGTCCGAGGTCCGGCGTCACCGCATGGGCTGCGTCGCCCAGCAGCACGACCTTGCCTCGCGTGAACGAACGCATCGGATCGAGGTCGCGAATGTCGGTCCAGATCAGCGAGTCCGGAGGGGTGCGACCGAGCACCTCAGAGATCGGCTCGTGGAAGTCTGCAAAGAAAGCCTTGACGCCGTCCAGATCGAGCTTAGCCAGGCCAGGATCATCTGTCCTTTCGGCTCCGCAACAGCCGAACCAGTAGATTCTGTCTTCCGGCAAGGCGGCGAGGCCGAATCTCCTCCCCGCTCCCCAGCTCTCGGTGAGGCGATCAGGCCTCATCCGGCGAGGTACGCCCGGCGAGATCGCCCGCCAGCACGTGTATCGGGCAAAATGCTCACGCGATTCCGGAAAAAGCGCCTTGCGCACCGCAGAGTGAATACCGTCGCAGGCGAGGACGAAATCAGCCTCGACTGCTTCGCCGTTTGCGAAATCCAGTACGATGCGATCGTAGACTTCGCGAGCACCGATACACTCCATGCCCGTGCGGACCGTCCCGTCAGGGAGCTCAGAAAGAAGCGCCTTGTGGAGATCGCCTCGATGAAGCACGGCCATCGCGAGATGGCCGTAACGGCGGCTGATTTCCTGGAAGTCGGTGGATTGCAGCACTTTCCCGCCCTGGTCCAGCAGCTCGAGCTGCCGAATCGGCTGCGCCGCCGCGGCGACAGCATCGTAGAGGCCAAGCGTGCGCAGGGCCCGAAGCGCATTGGCGCTGAGACTAAGGCCCGCTCCAAGCGGTTCGAGCGTCTCTGCCTGCTCGTAGATCTCCGTGTCCCATCCAAGGAGACTCAGGCCCTGTGCGGCAGCCAATCCGGCAATGCCCGCGCCGACGATCACTGTGCGCATGCTGTGCCCTTTCTTCATCCGGTAGCGCCAACGGCGTGCGCTACCGGATGTTTCCTTGCGATACGCCGCTAGGCCGCCATCTTCCGGCAGCTCTCAGCGCATCGGCGGCAGGCGTCGACGCAGCTCTGCATGTCGCCGATCCGCTCGCAGTCGGCCGCGCATTCGGTGCAGACTTCGGCGCACTCACGGCAGACGTGCTTGTGATGATCGGAGCCGATCAGCATGAAATGCGCCGCCGTCCGGCAGATCTCCGCGCAAGCCGAAATCAGCCTGAAGTGCTTGGGTTCGGTATGCTCACCGCCCATTTCCAGACAGTGCTGCATCGAGGTTGAGAGACATTCCTGGTAGCAGGCCAGGCACTCGGCAATGCAGGCTTTCAGTTCGGGTGATTGATGTTGATGCATGGCAGTTTTTCCTTTCAACGAAATAGGAGGGCTCACTTGGCGTGTTCGCTGAGCCATGCTGTCATCTGCTCGACTTCCTTCTTCTGAGCTTCGATGATCTTCTCGGCCATCGACTTCGCCTGCTGGTCGTCGCCGTATTTCAGCTCGATCTCCGACATGTTGATGGCGGCCGTGTGGTGGGCGATCATGCCGCAGACGAAGGCGACATCCGGATCCTTCGCCATCATGCCCTGCATCATGGCAGGTTCCGTCTCCCGCATCCCTTCCATCATTGCCTTCTGGTGTTCGGCCATCTGGCCCATGTCTCCACCCGGCATCTGCATGGCGCCGCTGGCCGACGTCTCGGTTTTGCAGGCCTCAGGCATTGTCATCTGTGCGGACGCCGCCGTCGCAGCCAAACTGATAGTCTGGACGGCTGCAGCGGCGACCACGAACTTGAGGATCGTTTTCATTTCATTCTCCTGTCATCTTACGATTGAACTTGCTGACGATGTCTGTTCAGGAGAGCTGAGGTTTGGGCGGCGGGTGGAGCGCACGCACCAGCAGAAACGGCTCGGCTTCGGCAAGGAGCGGCGGCCGGGTTCGCGAAACGCCGTACATGTTCTCGGACGGCACCTCCAGGATGGGGCAGCAATGAACCTTTGGGCAGCAGGGCCCGGCATGGACCGTCTTCTGCAAGCCCTCATGATCCGTCTGGACTATCGACGGGCATTGGTGGTCCGCCTGGAAATGTGCCGCCGCCGCGAAACCATGGAGGTTCACCGTGGCGAAGCAAAGGACCGCGATCCGGATGAACCGGGAAATAGTTGTCAGGGTCGGCATCGAGGCGGATTCCCTTTCGCCGTCAAACCCGCTTTGATGACGAAAGTTCCCGCACTGTCTGTGCCGGAAATTTCAAAACCCGAAGGCAGCCTTCGTCCCGAGCGTGGCCGCCGCCAGAACAAGGTAGCGTCCGGTCTTTGCAACCGTGACCAGGATCAGAAAAGACCACAGTGGCTCCCTCAACACCCCGGCGAGCACCGTCAGTGCGTCTCCGAACAGCGGTATCCAGGAGAGAAGTAGCGACCAGCGGCCATAGCGCCGATACCATCCGCTGGCCCTTTCCAGGGAGGACGGCTTCACCGGAAACCAGGGCCGGTCGTGGAAGCGGTCGATGAAAAGCCCGACAACCCAGTTGAAAACGCCACCGAGGACGTTTCCGATGCTCGCTACGGCGATAAGTCCAAAGGTGGAGAACTTTCCGGATAGAAGAAGACCCACCAGCAGCGGTTCGGACTGGAACGGCAGCAGGGTTGCCGCGCCGAAGGCGACGGCGAACAATCCCAGATACGCGCTCAAGCCTAGCATCGGGCCTGGTCCAAGCTTAACGGTTTAGGGCTCTCGAGGCGATGAACCTCCGCTCCACTATCACCCGCAATTACTACCATCCATCAGTCCACAGTCATGTTCGAATTTTTCCAATTGACCTTACCACCGTTGTAAGCTCTAGAACTCGAATCGGGCTGCAGGATTAGGTTTGCCGCTGTAGCCGTGCCACACTATCGACGCGAATCGCGTGTTGATACGGCTGGCAATTGACAACGTCGGGACCGATGGTAGTCCTCGGGCATGGGTATGTTTCGAATCACATTGCAAAAGATGTTGGTTCTGCTCCGCTTGGCGATTGTCATGTCGCTGACGGTTTACTCATTGCCGACTGCCTCCGCCGCCATGCATGGATCGTGGTCCAATTCGGACCTAGTGCAATCCCACGATCATCAACGTCAAGCCGATGATCATCATGACATGACCAGCGGCGACCATTCCGATGGCAATCATGCATCGTCGCCGGACGATGCCGCCAAAAAGACCGCTAAACAGGAATGCTGCAGCAGCTTCTGTGTCAGCATGGCCATCGTGACGGGTACTATCCCGATGGGCGGCCCTCAGGTTGCCTCCATCCGCGAATACATTGATGACGCCCGAACCACGGGCGAGCTCCCCCCGCTTCACCGACCTCCGAACATCTGAATAGGACCTCACCCGTTCTTCTCACGGGTCTCAGGAGTGTTCGTGAGCAAGGTTGCTCTCGAGCGCCGCTGCAATTTCCTATTCGGACAAAACCATGAAACCTTTGTTTTTCGTGGTCGCCCTGCCGCTTTTTGCGAGCGGATGCGCCTCCACATTGCCTCCCGATGTCATTGCCTCGGGCGACCTCGCCGCCTCCCAGGCTCAGGTCCGCCCCCTCAGATATACGAGCCCGGTTTCGGGCTACACCCACCGCGTTCCGGTCGATCCCCAGCCGTGGCGCAACCAGAACGACGCGCAGACTCCGGAAGGAGACGCGTCATGATGAGAGCCACTGTCAAACTGGCTGCGGCCCTCGCCCTGCCGCTTGTGCTCGGCGGCTGCGTGTCCGCCAGCGAATATGCAGCGAAGAACGCCGGCTTTGCCTCGGTCGAGGCCAAAACCATCGAGGCCGCAGGCAAGCAGACGGTCTGGATACAGAACCAGCAGGAAGCACGCGTCGTCTCCGACCGCGTGAAGACGCTGATGGCGAAGAAAACCATTGACGTCGAGACCGCCGTCCAGATCGCGCTCCTCAACAACAAGGGGCTGCAGGCCGCCTATGCGGACCTCGGCGACTCCGCAGCCGACGCCTGGCAGTCCACGATGCTGGTCAATCCGACCGTATCCGTCGGGCTGACGGGCATCGGCACGCCGGGGCTCGAAGCGTTCAAAACCGTCGAAGGCATGATCGCCAACAATATTCTCGCGCTTGCAACGCGAGACCGGAACATCGCCATCGCCGATACCGAGTTCCGAAAGGCGCAGTTGAATGCGGCGCTCCGCACGCTGCAGCTTGCCTCGGACACGCGACGTGCCTGGATAAATACCGTCGCGGCCTGGGAAACTGTGGCCCATCTCAACCAAGCGCAGGCAGCCGCGGATGCGGCCTCCGAACTTGCACAGGAACTTGGCAAGAGCGGCGCGCTCACGAAAGAAGGTCAGTCCCGCGAGCATGTGTTCTATGCCGAGTTGGCTGGACAGACGGCAAAGTCGCGGCTGGAGGCACGGCTCGCCAAGGAAGAGCTGACGCGGCTGATGGGGCTCTGGGGTTCAGGCATCGACTATCAGGTTCCGAACCGTCTGCCGCAGTTACCGAGGGGAACAATGAAGCGTGACCTGCTCGAGGCGGAAGCGATCCAGCGCCGCGTCGATCTGCAGATGGCGAAGCTCGATCTCGATGCGACCGCGAAATCCTACAGGCTGACGGAAGCCACCCGCTACGTCACGGACCTCGAACTCCTCACCGGCTTCGAGACCGAACGCGAGAAGGAGGATGGCGAGGTCGAGACCGAGACGACCGGACAGGCAGAACTCGAATTCGTCATCCCGATCTTCGACAGCGGCAAGGCGCGCATGCGCAAGGCCGAACTCGCCTATATGCGGGCGGCGAACCTCCTGGCGGAAAAGGCTGTCAACGTCCGCTCCGAAGCGCGCTCGGCCTACCAGGCCTACCGCGCCAACTACGACATCGCCCGGCACTACCGAAACAGCGTCGTGCCGCTGCGCACCAAGATCGAGGAGGAATCTCTCCTCACCTACAACGCCATGATCACCAACACCTTCGAGCTGCTCGCCGACAGCCGCGAGAAAGTCAATGCGAACCTGCTTGCCGTCAACGCCAAGCGCGATTTCTGGCTGGCCGAGGCAAATCTTGCCCCCGCCATCTATGGCGGCGGCGCGGGCGCGGCTGCTGGCGAGACGGAAGTCGCGGCGGCCGCCGAAAGCGGCGGTGGCGGCCACTGAGAAAGGAACCGACAATGTTCAACAGAAGACAGTTACTCGGGGCGAGCGCCGCACTGGTGTCGACCGCCGCCTGGGCGAAGACCTCCAACATGGGGCTTCCGGAAGCAGCCGTCATGGAGACGGCGGAGACGCAACCACCGGTCCGGCCGACGTCCGGTCCTGACTACAATCCGGTGGTTACCCTTAACGGCTGGACCGCTCCGTATCGGATGAACAACGGCGTCAAGGAGTTCCACCTTGTCGCCGAACCGGTCGAGCGCGAGATGGCGGAAGGCATGACCGCCTATCTCTGGGGCTACAACGGCCAATCGCCGGGGCCGACGATAGAGGCGGTCGAGGGTGACCGGGTGCGCATCTTCGTCACCAACAAGCTTCCGGAACACACGACGATCCACTGGCACGGCATGATCCTGCCCTCCGGCATGGATGGTGTCGGCGGCCTGACGCAGCCGCACATCCCCGTAGGCAAGACCTTCGTCTACGAGTTCGACCTCGTGAAGTCGGGCACCTTCATGTACCACCCGCATTCCGACGAAATGGTGCAGATGGCGATGGGAATGATGGGCTTCTTCGTCATTCATCCGAAAGACCCGAAGTTCATGCCGGTCGACAGGGATTTTGTATTCCTGATCAACGCCTACGACATCGATCCGGGGTCCTATGTGCCGAAGATCATGGAAATGACGGACTTCAACATGTGGTCGTGGAATAGTCGCATCTTCCCCGGCATCGATCCGCTCGTCGTATCCAAGAACGATCGCGTGCGCGTCCGGGTAGGCAATCTGACGATGACCAACCACCCGATCCACATGCACGGCTACGACTTCGAGGTCACCTGCACGGACGGCGGCTGGGTGCGCCCGGAAGCGCGATGGCCGGAGGTCAGCATCGACATCCCAGTCGGCGCGATGCGGGCCTACGAGTTCGACGCCAAGTACGAGGGCGACTGGGCGATCCACTGCCACAAGTCGCACCATACGATGAACGCCATGGGACACGACATTCCGACCTTTATCGGCGCCGACAAGAAGAAGGTCGCCGAGAAGATCAGAAAGCTACGCCCGGAATACATGCCGATGGGTACCAACGGCATGTCCGACATGGGCGAGATGGAAATGGAAATTCCCGAGAACACGATTCCCATGATGACCGGTTGGGGCCCCCACGGTCCGATCGAGATGGGCGGCATGTTCTCCGTCGTGAAAATCCGCGAAGGCATCTCCGCCGACGATTACACCGATCCCGGCTGGTACGAAAACCCGCCTGGAACCCAGGCCTGGGAGTGGACGGGCGAAGTTCCCGACGCGCCGAAGGCCAAGGACGCCAAGACCCAGATCACGCCGAAACATTCAAACCACGGGTGATCCCGCATACCGATGTTCAATCAACCAAAGGACCACATGATGAAAGCTGCAATCTTCGGACTTCTCGTCGCCGCGCTTGCCACTCCGGCGTTCGCTTCCGGCTCCCACTCCGGAGGACATGAAGCCATGGCCATTGGAGAACCAGGTGACAAGGCAAAAGTAACTCAGATCATTCGCGTCACCATGAAGGAAACGGACGACGGGAAGATGATCTTTGTACCCAACAAGTTCGAAGTCAAGAAGGGCAAGACCGTGCGCTTCTCGATTAAAAATGTGGGCGAACTGGACCACGAATTCGTCCTCGACGAAGTCAAGACCATCCAAGAGCACAAGGCCGTGATGGAGAAGTTCCCAGAGATGGAACACGACGATCCGAACGCCATCAGCCTGGCCGCAGGGCAATCAGGAGAAATCATCTGGAAGTTCACCAACGGCGGAACGTTTGAATTCGCCTGCCTAAAGCCAGGCCACTACGACGCAGGTATGCGCGGTGATCTTGTTGTTTCCAAGTAACTGAGAGAAAGGCAACTGGAATGAAAAAGCTTATCACTCTGACCATCACTGCAGCCGTTACTTTCGGCATTGCCTCCGGCGCTCTCGCCGCCGAGTTCACCAAAGGGACCGTCAAAAAGGTCGACGCCAAGGCCAAGAAGGTGACGCTGATCCACGAGGAACTGAAGGACCTCGAGATGCCCGCGATGACCATGGTGTTCCGCGTGCAGGACGACGCTATCATCGAGAAGCTCAAGGAAGGCGCGAAAATCGAATTCGTCGCCGAGCGCGTCAACGGCAAGCTGACCGTCACGCAGGTTAAGTAAGGAAGGGACGCGGCCGGCATTCGGTCGCGTCCCTCCCTCGCTTCGTCCGATGACCGGGGAAGCATCTCCCTCTACGCGGTAGGACATGACGTCTTCGCTTCACCCAAAATGGGACTTCGCAAGGGAATTCCGCTCGATCATCTTGCGGTTCGTCGCCCTCGCGATCCTGGTCGCGAACTTTCTGCTCGGCGGTAATGAAGGGGCGGATGGCACCCACTCTATCGTCGTCATTGGCTATCTGGTCATCAGCATCGCTGCGGTGGCGACAGCCCGGTATGTTCCTGGGCGTTCCTGGCTCAAGACGCTTTTCGTCGTACTGGATGCGCTGCTCGTCACCTTGATCCTATACGCGCACATCCTTGCAGGTCCGGTCACGGAGAACCACAATCTCACCACCACCAGCCTGGTCGTCGCCTTCATCCTGCTCAACCACGCCGGACTCCAGCTCGAGCGACGCCTGGTCCTCGTGTTTTCCGGCATCGTTCTCGTGGCTTGGGTCACCATGCTGGCGATCACGGCAGTCAGGCACCACACCGCCGATGCCATGTCGCTGCTGGCGTCATTCTTCAATCAGGACCTCGGCCTGACGGTCAGCTTCGGCTTCACCGCCTTCGCGATCTACCTGCTCGCGAGGGATCACGACCGGACGCGCAAGGAGGCCCTCAGGGCGGACCAGAGGCGGCACAATCTCTCGCGGTTCTTCTCTCCGCTGATCGTCTCGGAACTGCAGGAACGGGGCGAGGCTCTCGGCTTGGAGCGCCGCAACGCAGCGATCATGTTCGTAGATCTGCGCGATTTCACGAGCTTCGCTGAAACGGCCACCGCCCGCGAACTGGCTTTCGTCCTCGCTGAGTATCGTCAGCTCGTTTCGCAGACGATCTTCGACCGTGGGGGAACGGTGGACAAGTTCATCGGCGACGGCGTCATGGCCGTATTCGGACAGCCGCGGCCCACGGAAGACGATGCGGACCGGGCGCTCGCATGTGCGCTCGACCTGGTCGACATACTCAACGACTGGAGGAACCACGGCGTCCGAAATGGCTACCCTGCCCTCGATGCGGCAATTGGGCTGCACTACGGCACCGTGGTCGGCGGGGTTCTGGACAGCGGGTGCCACAGCGAGTTCACGGTCATCGGTGACGCCGTGAACGTGGCGCAACGCCTGGAGATCCTGGCGAAATCGCTCGACGCTTCACTTGTGATCTCGTCCGACTTGGTCACGCGGCTGCGAGCGCCGGTCCCGGACGCCTCATGGATGTCCCTGAAATCCGCCGCCCTGCCGGGCAGGCGGCTGCCCATAGATGTCTGGTATCTGTTGCGAGCGTTGGGTTCCCGAGGTGTGGAACATGTGCCGGCTTACGAAACCGGCGTCTCGCAGACCGCTCGCCAGAGGTCAGCCTTCCAATCTTGTCCCACCGCGCCTGACGTGGGTACAGCGTAGTCGACACCCCTGACCGACACCTTGGCCGGTTCGCCACACTTGACCAGTGCCCGGTGCTTTCCCGGATCGCTGTAGACCGAGCCACTGCGGGCGTCGGTCTGCGAAAGCGAGATGAGGACGTCGTAGTCGTATCCGGGCCGTTCCGTCATCCTGTTGCTGACGAGCCCGAGACTGACGACGGTGGCGTCTTCGAACTGTGCCGTATGGAAAACAAGAGGCTCCTCGGCTGCCGCATTCGGGGCGGCGAGTATCACGGCCACAAGTGCGAATATGACATCACGCATTCCCACCTCCCATGGTTCATGCGCTAGGCAGACTGTATCACGGCGCGGCATCGGCGGCGATCACCATTTCCGCCATCCCAACGGAACCGATGCCGCCGCTCCCCCGTTCAAATTTTATGATTCAACATCAAAGCGTCCTCGTTCTCGTGCGCCGGCTGAGTGTGGGAGACTTGGAACAGGTGAGGAAAGATGCATGGACGTGAGGTCTGTCGCCGGTCCTTCTTGAAACTCGCTGCCATCACCGCGCTGCTCGACTTGACGGGCCGCACCGCCGCACTGAGCGCGCCGAAGAACGACGGCCGCACGCCGCCTGTCTCGGGAGCACCCGCCATCCTGGCGGAGATGTACGGCGAAAGGCCGATGGAGCCCCATCCCGTCCCGGCGGTTCCCTACCAGAAGATCGATCCCCGCTTCCACCGACAGGTCGTGGACGACCCGACAGGCGAGCCGCCCGGAACCCTCGTGGTCGACGTAGGTAACCACTTCCTGTATCTCGCGCAGGTAAAGGGTCAGGCTTTGCGCTACGGCGTCGCTCTCGGCCGAGCCGGATTCGAGTGGTCGGGCCGTGGTGTCGTGCAATACAAGCGCAAGTGGCCCCGCTGGATACCAGCCGACGAGATGATCGAGCGGGAGCCGAAGTTGAAGAAATACAGTCTGGAGCGCGGCGGAATGGAGCCCGGTCCCGACAATCCGCTCGGAGCCCGCGCTCTCTACATTTTCCAGAATGGCGAGGACACGCTCTACCGCGTCCACGGGTCGCCGGAATGGTGGACCATTGGCCAGCATGTCTCGTCCGGTTGCGTCCGGATGATCAACCAGGACGTTATGGACCTCTATAACCGCGTGCCGGACGGATCCCCGATCCTCGTGGCCGACCTGTCGAAAGACAAGCCGGACCGATCGTAAACCTTGCGTCCTAGGGGGGACCGGGACGTCGGGCCACATGAGAAACGACGCGCGTTCCGTATCTCGGATGTGCACCAGCGCAAAATTCAAGAGGGAAGCTTAGCTGGCGGTCGCAGCCAGGTCGAAGCGCCGTACTTGGCGAATTGCCCATTGGGCGACGAATCCCCGCTCAGGGCGGAACCATTGGCGGTGCCGCCGGTTTCCAGTGCCACCATAGGTTCATTTGCCGCTCATGTCGCCGAGGCAAGGTGACGATCGCGAAGGCTGACGAGCCTTCCGGAGGGAACTCGGGAGAATTGCCATGCGTGAGCACCGCGAGCCAGCAAAGCATCAGAGCACGGTCGGGCACCACTATCTCATGTTCGCAGTCAACATGGTGCTCAGCGTCATCGTCATGTACTTCGTGATGTTCTCCATGATCGATGGGTGGAGCGATTTCAGGAACAATCTCAACACCTTCTATATGGCGCTGACGATGGTGGCTCCGATGGGATTAATCATGCTCGCAACCATGGGAGAGATGTATCAGAACAAGGGTCTGAACCTCGCTCTGTACATCGGCTTCGCTGTCCTCTTCGTCGCTGCTCTCGCTTGCACCCGCACCCAAGCCGTGATCGGCGACCGTCAGTTCATCGCCTCAATGATCCCCCACCACTCGGGGGCGATCCTGATGTGTCGGGAGGCCAGCCTTGCTGACCAGGAACTGATGGAACTATGCCGGAACATCTCGCAAGGACAGCGCCAGGAAATCGACCAGATGAATGCAATTCGTACGAGGCTAGAGCAAAGGCAATGAGACAACGGATCTCGATACACCGTCGTCCGCATTGCCCTTCGCCAGGCGCGATCGCAGCCAAAGGACGCGTGTTCCTCAACTCTCTTGCGCAAGCAGTGCGGTCGTGCTCGTCATCCGGGCTTCTTTTCAGTAAATGGCCAATTATCACTTCCTGGTGAGGTGCCCATCTCCAAGCGAGCGCACTGCTCCAGGCTTTGCAGCATTCCTGTCCTGCAGTTACTTGCCCTGCTGGTTGGTCATCCACGAGATCGCATGAGGCAGCCGAAGACCTTCGGAACGAATCCTTTCGGGGGGGATTGAATGGGACAGTGCTGACATGGAGCATGTCTTGAAGCGGCGCGCCGAGGACCGAAACGTGACGCAAGGTAGCGGCCGGAAAACTTGGGCAGCCGCCACGGCTCGGCTAGCCAAAATGGGTGCAAAGAAAGCCGCCTGCCCCGGCTTTATTGAGCCCTGTCATCCGACCCTGAAGAAGCGGCCACCGGGCGGTTCGGACTGGCTGCACGAGATCAAGTTCGACGGCTATCGCGCGCAGCTACATATCCGGGCCGGCAAGATTACGATCTATACGCGAACCGGTCTAGATTGGACAAAGGAGTTCATGCCGATCGCAGCTGCCGCCGAGAGGCTTGCGGACCATGATGTGGTGATCGACGGCGAGGTCACCGTGTTTGGCAAGACCGGCCTGCCCGACTTTCAGGCGCTGCGGCGAGAGCTCGGGAAAGGCACATCGTCGCGGCTTACCTTTCAGGCCTTCGACCTGCTCTACTTGGACGAATATGACCTCCGTCGCGTGCCACTGATCGACCGCAAACGCGTGCTGCGGGAGCTCCTTGCGGATCACGCCGGCGCCATTGCCTATGTCGAC
Organism: Sinorhizobium sp. P24N7; assembly: GCF_042436655.1. Taxonomy (NCBI): domain Bacteria; kingdom Pseudomonadati; phylum Pseudomonadota; class Alphaproteobacteria; order Hyphomicrobiales; family Rhizobiaceae; genus Sinorhizobium; species Sinorhizobium sp. P24N7. The sequence continues at coordinate 51,570 of NZ_JBHMIW010000017.1, forward strand.
TATCTTGAGCTCGACGAAGGAGAAGAGGTCTATTCGCACGCCTGCAAAATGGGCCTCGAAGGGATCGTCTCAAAGCGGAAGAATTCACCATACCGATCGGGCCGGCAGGAGCTTTGGACAAAGACGAGTGCAGCAAGCGTGACGCCTTTCCGATCATCGCCTTCGTGGAGAAGCTGGGCGCGCAGCCGCGCAGGATCGCTTGCCTGTATCTCGGGCGTCGGGAAGGCGATCGCCTCGTCTATGCCGGCAAGGCGCAGACCGGCTACACGCTTGCGGCGGCACGCGAAGTGCGCGAGCGGCTCCAGCCGCTCATAATCGGCAGGAGCCCTCTCTCCCATCCGATCGACAAGCCCAAGGCAACCTGGGTGGAGCCGCGCGTTCAGGCTGAAGTGGAATACATCGGCGTGACGGACGACGGCTTGTTGCGGGAGCCGGTGTTCAAAGGGCTGCAGGAAGGCCCCGAACAGCCTTCGGCAAAGCCGCTGAAGACCGCGCCTGCCGCCGGTCGGGTTCCCCGCGAGAACATATTGCAGCTGCTGCCGGATCCCGTTGTGCCCTCTCAAGACGATCTTGCCGCCTATTGGACGCGTGTCGCCGATCGCGCGCTAGATTTCCTCGGCGGCCGCCCCTTGAAGCTAGTGCGGCACGTCGATGGCACGACGTTCTACCACAAGGGACCACTGCCGCCGATCCCGTCGGCGGTACACCAGTTGCGCATAGAGAAGCGCGAAGGAGGCGAAGGCGTCCGGCTGTGGGTGGATGACCTCCCGGGATTGTTGGGGCTTGTTGAAATGGGAGCCGTCGAACTGCATCCGTGGGCCGCTACCGTCGACGACATCGAACACGCAGATAGCCTGATCTTCGATCTGGATCCCGGCGAGGGCATCGCATGGGAATTTGTCGCCGAGACTGCTTTTCGGCTGCGGGACGTGCTTGGAATCAAAGGCTTCAAAACCTGGCCGAAGCTGACTGGCGGCAAGGGCGTGCACCTCATGGCGCCTTTGCCGGAGAAGATGACCCATGATGCGGTGCACTCTTACGCGAAGCGCCTGGCCCAGCAGTTCGCCGCCACCGATCGCTATGTCACGTCGGCAAACCTCGCGAGCCGTCCCGGCAAACTCTTCCTCGACTATCTCAGAAATGGGCGCGGCACCACCGCCGTCGGTGCCTATTCGCCGCGGGCGCGTGCCGGCTTTCCGGTCGCGGCACCCGTCACATGGACAGATATTTAGCGGGGACTGAGACCGGACGCATTCACCATGAGCCGTCCGCCGAAACGCCGCCGCGGCCTGTAAGCTTTTATTCGAAAGTCCTTGAAAAGCTTTGCGCCCGCCCCGGAACAAAGGAAAGGCGCTTCGGTCGACTCCTTGGTTTTGGGAAATGCGCCACAAGTGAGGCCATGGCAGTCGCGGCACGAGCTCAATGGACTTTATTGCAATCAGCAGATCGCGAGGCGGTGTGCGAGGGAGAACATAATAAGAACATCCATCGGCGATGCGGCCGCCATCTAAAAATCAAATCAGGCAAAAGCTCGTGTTTTCACGGGGAAGGAGGAGTCATGGCCGCCGGCGACGCACGATCGGAGATGGAGTAGGTCGACGAAAGGCTCGTCGAAGTCGCGGCTGCGCTCGCTCGGCACGGCGGCGACGCTGAAGCGACGATCCGAACCCTACTCGCCGACTGCAAGCGACCTGCGCGAACAGCTCTTTCCCCGTTGCTGGCGGTCGCGTTCGCGCTCGGCGTCTCATTAAGCATGCCTGTCGCTGCCGCCGATCCGATAGCCGGTCGCGCGACCATCATCGACGGCGACACCCTGGGAAATCCCGGGAAAGCGCATCCGCCTCCACGGCATAGACGCGCCAGAGAGCTGGCAGAAATGTGAGGATGGCGACGGGAGGCAGTTATCGATGTGGCAAGGAAGCTCGCGCTCGACTGGTTTTTGGCGCCGTCCCTCCCTACCCCGTTGCGAGGGTCGTTGAGCGCGCTCAGTATCAGCGGCTCACGGCAGCAGCGGGCTGCAACGACATCGACGCTTCTTTAGGTCATGATGTGGCTCTCGCCCCAATGCCTTGGCAATTTTGCGCCAGTCCCGGCCGCACACTCCAGGTATCCGCAGAATCTCTACTGAAGATAGATGCTGCAAGTCTCCGATCACCTCATATCCGCGCTGATTTAGCTCGGTGAGGACCCATGGCGTGAGTTTCAAATCTGCAATTTTTGTGTCCATGCCGGGATAAGATCAGGTCAAGGAGCATCGCGCAATTGCATGATTCTACACGGACCGGCGGTGAACAGCGGCTTTGAGGCGTTCGCTCGAGCGTCACCAGTCGTGTTCGCCGAGGGACTTGATGAGCATAGCGACACGGTTGCGCACCTTTAGGTCGCCAATGCGGGTGAGTGCCCGAATGATCTCAAGACCTTCCTCGCTGGAGACGAATTCCACCACTTCGGGCGGGAGATCCAGGTTTTTTGCATCGGCCCGCTCGCCGGACTTGTTTTCGTCAGGCAAGCCCTCGAAAAAATACGAGGGTTTCACATCCAGAGCATTGGCCAGCTCCTGGAGGCGGCTCGCACTGACGCGATTGGTGCCTTTTTCGTACTTTTGGATTTGCTGAAACGACACGCCGATCGCTGCGCCGAGGGCCGCCTGTGTCATGTCCAGCCAGACGCGCCGCTGGCGGATTCTGCGGCCGACATGAGCGTCCGCGTCGTTGGCTTGCCCCTTATTCTTTTTCTCGGGCGTAACACTCAGCACAGGCAACTCCTCAGTGCGCTTTTCTATTCTCCATCCAATGCCCCGCCGATGAGCCTGGGTCCAGGTATCGGCCGAGGGAGCGAAGATATGCGACAATTTCGAGGATCAGGAAATCCCGATCGCCGAACGCTTCATCTATGCGCTCAAGCTCGTCGGTCGCCGCCGCCATTTCCTCGAGGTCGGCGAGCACGTAGCAGTCGTGCCCGATCGCGCAGATGTCGCAACCGGCCTTGATCACCTCGTCGACAAAGGCCGGGGATCTCGCTCTCCACATCAGCCGCTTAGACCTGGTGCCTACGTTCGTCATACTTGCCCTTCCTCAGCAAGAGGATCCATCGCCTTTTCCGCGTATTCCTTCAGATACAGGCGGGACGTTTTATCAGCCATCTTCTCCGAGAGCGTTTGCACCATGAGCTCTATATCCGCGTTCAGGTCGGGCGCCTCGATTTCGCTCTCCGCATTCACGCTGTCGAAGATCACCTTGTTCAAAGCCGAAACGTCACTGCCAAACGCCTCACGCACCTCCTGCCTTCGAAGGATCGGAGAGCGAACGACGTGTGTGTCCGGAGCGTCCTCTCGTGCAATCATTCGCTCGCGCACGGGATCTTGGCGCTTGAGGATGCCGGCGTACTTGTTCCTGTCCAGCTTTTCCTGGTCAACTTCGAGGTCGTCATCATCGACCGTGGTCGCACCGTCGTCACTGCCAGCAGAAAGCCGATCGCCGTCGGCATTCGGGGGGGAAGACGTACTCGCGCTCGCGATTTGTTGAGGCGGTTGCTCCTTTTGCCGGTTCCGTCGCCAATCATCTTCACTCACGCCGGCAACTCGCTTCTCGTCGAGATCAAGCCGTCGGCGCAGCTCGTCGAGCGACGATATGTAGACCTGGCGGACGCCCTCTTTCATTCCGAAGCGGACTTCATGAGCATGCTGCGGCCGTTCGACGGCGGAGAAATCGACCTCGCCAGCAACAGCTTTCGCTCTGCCTTCCTTGATGTGCCCAGGCCCTTCCTTTGTCGACGGCCGCGATGCATTGAACTTGTCGGTGTCCTCGGTCGTCCACTCCACGGGTTCCATCCGCGGCTTAGGTACCGGTTTGAAGTTTCGCACCTTGGCGAACATCCGCTCCCCGCCGGAATCCAGCTTCATGATCCTCATAAGCGGCATGCCGGTCACGTGAAGGATCGCTTCTTCAGGCTTCATCATCATCAGCGTATTCACCGGGAGCAGATCCACGGACACAGGAACCTTCGATACTGAACGGTCGCGGCGGCCGTGGCGGTGCGTGTATGACGACTGTTCGATCCATTCAGTCGTTTTGCCCGCCGCCATCGAGACGGCGGCCGCATCCTCCTGGTTCTGGAAGTTCATGTAGAGTTTGATCGTAGAGGATCCCATGAGGATCTTCTGGCCCGACTTCTGATACAGCCGCTCGAGCTGCGCACCGTCCTGAAGGATGAACACGAATCGCACGCCGTTCTTGCGGATCAAAGGAGCAAGGGTCAAAACCGTGTCGATGCGCCCGCCGTTGCCGAATTCGTCGAGCATCATCAGCACTTCATGCTCGCCATCGCGCAGCTTGCCCATCTGCACCAGCTTGTCGGCCATCTGCTGGATGAAAATCGAAATCAGCCGCTCATAGATCTGTATCGCGTTCCAGTCCGCCTGCACGTAGATCACCATTTTGCGCTTGCGGATGGTGTCCACCGGAATCGTCGTGATCGAAGTCAATGCCTCCACGAGAGGGTTCTGCAGGAAGTTGAGCTTGGCAACGATCTCCGCCGCGATCCCCTCCCCGAGCTTCTCATGCCGGCCGGCAAACTTCGTAAGCTGCATGCGGGTCTGATCGGACAGCACGCTCTCGTAGTTCTCAAGCAGCTGCACGATCGCTTTACGCTCATCCGACATCGAATTGAGAATGCGATAGACCTCGCTTAAGGATTTGCGTGTGTCGGGGCATTCGAGAACGAACCCCAACATCGCAGTCAGAAGGATTCGGGCACTCTCTTCCCAAAAGTCCGAAGAATCCGACCGGAGGCGCTCAGGAAGCAGCATTTGCGTAAGCTTCTGAAGATCCGTGATCCTCTGATTCGGATCGCTGCTGATCAGGTCGAGAGGGTTATAGCCATCCGTCAGCTTCGAACCCGGCGCCAGAAGGAAGACGTCATAGCCCTTGTCCTTCATGTAGCCCGACGTCTCCTCGAACAGCTCGCCGCTCATGTCGAGAACGAACTGAGAGCCCTGAAAACACATCATCGTCGGGATGACGAAGCTTCGCGACTTGCCCTGTCCCGGCGAGCCAATGACCATCACATGCTGATCACCATCATTTCGCAGCAAGAGCCCCTGCTTGAGACCAAGCACGATTCCGTGCTTGTCTCTAAGCCGAAAATCGGCGGCATCCTTTAGCGTCGCCAGACGAGCCTTTCCCATGATCATGTTTTGTCGTTTCTGCACCGCCGCACCGATCGGAAACCCAATCAACGCCCCTGCAGCTGCCAATCCAGCGAGCGCAGCCAAAACAGTTTGTCGCGCCGGACGTTGGTAGAATCCGGCTGCGTCGATCGCGCCGAAAGGCGCTTGGAACATTGCTGCGAGGTGATTGCCGTAATACTCGGCTGCGGCGGCATTATCCCCGAACCTCGTCGCCACCATATAAAACGCAATGCCGTAGGCGATCACCCCGATGTAGGCAGCGGCGAAGACGAGCGCTGTCGTTGCGATCAGACTGAACATCGACCGTACATGGAGCAGGTACAGGATCTTGCGCGAAAGCGCCCTGCCGCCCTTCAGCATCCACAGGCACAGCCAAATAAAGAGGAAGGGCGACGCCAGCACGAAGGCTAAGAGCGTCAGTCCGATCGTGTTGCGGACGCCGATGATGGACCAGGTGTAACGGAGCCCATCGAGGAGCGGAGCGCGAGAGATATAGTCAATATACGACGCTGAGCCGAACGAGGTGATGTAAGCGTCGTAGATAAGCGTGAAGAAAACGAGCCACAGTAAAACTGCGACGACGATCGCTACCGGAAAGGTGAAGAACGAAACTTTTTGGAGGCCCGTCCACTTCGGGCGGTCAATCTCCTCGTCCGTGTACACGCTTGCCATTCTCATCAACCTCGTCGGCAAAATAGATCTCGCTGACGCCGCGGCCGCCGGCGGCATCACTTTTTTTCAACTGCACCACGATCGGAATGATGGACCTGATGTAGCTGATGATGTCGTCGCGCTCCATCCGAACATTGCTGTTCAGGACAAGGGTCGACAACCTGTTGAATGCATGGTGTGGCGAGTTTGCGTGAATCGTCGACATCGAGCCTGGATGGCCCGTGTTGATCGCATTGAGAAAGTCAAAGGCTTCATCGCCGCGGAGCTCGCCCATGAAGATCCGCTCCGGTCTCAAGCGCAGCGCCGTCGCCAGAAGATCGGTCATCGTTACGCGAGCTTCGCCCTGTCCGCCTTTCGACACCAGCAAGGAAACAACGTTTTCTTGTTGCGGCTCGAGCTCAGCCGTGTCCTGCATGAGAACGAACCGCTCATGCTTGGGAATGGCAGTCAGCATCGTGTTGAGAAAGGTGGTCTTGCCGGTAGAGGTGCCGCCTGAGATCAGCATGCTGCGGTGGTTGATCGCAGCCATTTCGAGAAACGCCCGCACCTTTCCTGCTCTCAACAGGCGGGACAGCTCGATATCGACCTCATCGATGTAATCGTCGCCCGTTACCTTGGTGAACCTGAAGGCGCCGGCCTTTTCATAATCGTCCAGGTCGAAACGACGGATGAACTGCTTTCTGATTGAAAACGCGTGCCCTGTCGCAGAGGTAGGGTTCAGCACAAACTGAACACGCTCGCCATTGACGAGCGTAGCCGACAACAGCGGATTTTCGGCATTGATGTTCTGTTTGGTAAAGGAAGCTGCCCGGGAGGCCATGTGCCTGATCGTGTCCTGATCGAGGCCTTCCACCGCCACCTTTTCCATTGCCAGTTTGCCCATGCGCTCTACCCACACCTCGTTGCTGCGCTGGCAGGAAATTTCCACGATGTTTGGATCATCGAGAAACTTTCTGATTGGCTCCACCGCCTCCGAAAGGAAGTGCTGCTCGGGCGAGATTGACGGTCTAGCGTTCATTTGTAGACAGGACCTTGCGGCACGTAGATCCGTTCGCTGCGGATCGCGGTTTGCCGCTGTTTTTTTCTGTGTAGAAGCCGCTCGTACTCTTCCTGAACCGGGTCGGGATACAAATCCGAGAAGTCCAGGTCTCGAGTCACGAAAACGTTGATATCGGATCCTTGCGGAATATGGATCGTCGGCCGGATGCTGCGAGTATCTTCGAAGGCTTCGGCCGCCATTTGCTGAATGCCCGACGCGATGGTTTCGGCGGCAATCTCGCGCGCCCGATCCTCCGAACTGTCGCCATTGTCTTGCGGAATCCGGGTGACACTCCCGTCGGAATTGACGATGGTGATGTATTGCGTCTCAGACTGGCCAAGGGTCGCCACGTATTGAGCAGCTCCACCGATCAGCGTCATCAGCGCCGGCGGTCCGAACCTTTCCCAATATTTCCGGTCGACCTTGCCCGTCATGCCCGAACGACCGAGGCGATCCGTGCCGTAGGAACCCAATTGCACGGAAATACCGTCACCGCGGATCATGCGTGTCCAAACGATGAGAACACGCTCTTGACCGCGCTCTATGCCCGATTTGTATTCGCCGATCAGGGACGAGCCGGCCGGAATCAAAATTCGACGACCATCGAACGAATAAACATCCTCGCGAACAATCCCCTTGACCATGCCGGCCAGATCAGAATTCAAGGCTGTCTCGAGCGTCCCTCGGATCATCGTCCCCTGCGGGATCCATGCATCCGTGCGACGGTTTTCGGCGGCTATCGAGACTTCGACCCCCTGGCTCCCCATGGCCTTCAAGAACGACCGATCGCCGTCGACTGCGCCGCCGCCCCCGCCGTTGGCCGGAGCCCCACCATTCGCCGACGGATCAAATCCGCCAAATCCGCCATTGCCCTCGCTGACAGAGGCCTGAGCGGTCCCGTTGGATTGATCGTAGATCATCGAGCTCGAACGAACCCGCTCGAGCATCTTGGCCTCCCGGGCGAGTTCAATGCATCGTGGATGCTCTGGATTCTTGCCGTTCGAGCAATCGACCTGTGTAGGTTGGGGGACCGGCATTGCGGCCGGGATAACAGCTGCCGGAGGCGGAGGAGGCGGTGGTGGAGGCGCCTCGGGTACCTGTACCGTCGGCAGTGGCGGAGGTGCCGGCGCCGCGAAAGCTTCTCTTCTCGGCGCATGGACTGGCTGGAACTCCTCCCGCGGCGTCGTGTCCACAATCGGCTCTTCCTCAACTCCGGACAGAAGGAAATAGAGCACGACGCCTACGCCGAAGATCGCCGCCAACACCGCGACAGGACGCATGATGCCGACGCCGGACTTTCTGACCTGGCCGCCGATCGCGGTATCGCTGTCGATCGAATGATAGTGAGAATCGGACATATTACCCCCTACCACCGCTGGAGCCGATCCGCTTCGGTCCTACGACCCCCTCAATGGGCGCAGGGGCGTCTGCCGGAGCGGTTCTCAGGTTGAACAGGCATGTTTCTTCCTCGGTGCCATAGCGCAGCGTCCATTGCCGTGAGACCTTGTCTATGACGATGTAGTCGCCTTCCCGGCGATAGTTCACAAGGCTCTCCCGACGCTTCCGATCGACAATGAAAATCGCCGGAACATCCCCGGTGAATTTCATGAAGGTCTTGAGGCCGTCGTCAAACACCCACAATGGCTTGGCCGCATCACTGCCCTTGAAGCCGTAATCGTAGTTGACCTTATCCCGACGAATATTCTTGATATTGGGGTTTTGCTGCGCCTCCTGTGCCTGCTTCCACAGCTCAGCCGTTCCCTTCAGGCCGGCATCTTCTGGATACGTGAAACGCAGCTTGAAGGTCTGATTGTTCATCGACGAGCTGTCATTTACGCGCAAGTCGAAGGCATAGGTTCTCTTGGTCGTTACGACGAGCAGGTTTGTGGGCGCATCCTTCTCCATCGGCTTCAGCATCAAAGATCGCCGATCCTGGGCAGTAACAATCTGCCAAGAAACCGAGTCGCCGGCGGCGACCTGAGTGATTTCCTCATCCGCGCCAAACAGGATGGTGGTGACCATCCCGTAGGTGCCGGTCACCAGAAAGACCTGCTCAGCCGAATATGGCAAAGTACGCACGCGCGGATCCAGGCGCCCGGGTCGCGCGATGAGCTCAGCGTGAGCCATCGAGGTCGTCAGTAGCAGGCTCAGAAGTATGGTAGTCGTTCTCTTCATTGAACCAACCCGGACGGCATGTTTTCAGGCACCTTCACATACTCGGTCACGACGAAACCAAGCGGGTTATAGAGACGCACCCTGTTGCTGGCCTGCAAATTGATCTGCTTGTAGCGAACGGTCGCCGACCAACGGTTCATAACTTCGCCACCGCGCTGGCGCTCGCGGGTTTCGAAACGAACGGACATTGTGTTGGCATTAAGCGGATTGACCGAGAGAATTTCCGGGCGAACCTCGCCTGTCGCCCCGAGGGTTTTGACCGGACCGCGGGGATTCGAGGGATTCATCCAGTCTTCGTAGTCCTTGAAGGCTTTCGAATTCGGCTCTGACCACAGCGCGATCATGTCGAAGTTGTCCGACAGATAGCGTGGGTCATAGGTCTCTCGGCGAATGACATAGTTGCCCACGAACGCGGCCCGAACCGCCTGCATTTCAGAGACGTTCGACCGATCCTTTTCAAGGGTCGTTACAGTCTCCATGTAGCCGGTGTTCTTATCGACGATCAGAGGGACAACCTCAGCCCGTACCAAGGGGAAGAGTTGCGCCACGGAATACGAAAGAATGCCTGCGATAGACCATCCAGCAATCGCAAACGCAAAGAGAATGAAGCCGATCAGCGTCCTCAGCGACTTGTTTTTTTCGCCCCAAGAAAGATGCTGATTATATGTTTCCTGCGGTCCTGGCACCTGATCGCTTGCCCCCTCGGTTTGCCGCTTCGAAAATAAAGCCACCCTACAACCTCACGTCCCCAAACGATGCAACCTTTATGGCATGTGAATCGCTCACATGCCCCTTCCTAAATTATACTGCAGTAGAAGAAAAGTGCTTAGTGGTGCGTATCGGCAACAACGGCAGGTTTAACTGCCGCTGCGCCGCCTGGCGGTGAGCATCCGCCCCAAAGCCCCCGCCCCTGCAACCCCTCCGCGACTTGCAAGAGCCGCGGCTGCTACTGCCCCCTTCGGGCCGGCGAGCATTCCAAGGGCTGCCGCGCCTGCTTGGGCTGCCCTGCTGTCCCTTCCAGCAAGTTTCCCTCGCGCAGTGTTATAAGCGGTATCCACGCCTCCTCCGCCCGGACCGACAGACAAGGCGGTGCCATAGGCGAACGTCCTCGCAAAATCAGGCACCTGGAAGACGAAATATGAGATGAGCGCAAGATAGAGTACCATCGCCAGCACGATCGCCAGCGCGTTCTCTTTCGTCGCCATCTCACCGTTGATCGTATCCATCATTCCTATAAGGAACCCGAACGACAGTCCGGCAATGATGTAAGTGAACAGCAACATGAACATGCCATAGGCAATCCCCTTCACCCAGGCTTCGAAAACAAAGCGCGTAATGCCGAAGAAGTAGCAGAGGATCGCTATGGGGCCGATTGCCAGCATGACCGCTGTGATCATTTTCGCAAACAGCGTTACGCCAGTCAGGATCAACAACATCGGCAGCAGGCCGAAGACGAGAACGATGAAGACGACTACCGCCCCAGTGACATTGGGAAGCCACCCTGATTCATAGGAGTTAAAGAGCTTCATCGCAAAGTCATAAACCTTACGAGACATACTAGCGACCTGTGATGCAAGATCCGAGCCTGCTGATTGTCCGCCCATCGCTGAAGATATAGCTGACCCGACTTGCTCAGGAGACTGCAACACAAACTGCCCGATGTTGTCGAAGAAGACAGCCCAGGACATGATCAGGGCGTAAGCAAGCGCTACCTTGAATCCAGTGACAGCCATGTCCTGTAGAGACACGCTTGAAAGCCCAAGCGCCCCCCACATGAAGTAAAGGATCAGAAAGAGCGCCAAGATAGCCGAGACCAGGTTTCCGTTCTCAGCAAAGAGACCCCAGGCTCTCTCAAGAGAGGCCTCGTTGATCTTTTCGAAGAATCGCAGCGCGTCTCCGTAGAAATTAATGGCGTAGCTGACTGGATCCATACCGCACCCTAAAACTGATTGACCGGCCTCATAGGACCACAATCATCTGTAACAGCCTCTGTGATCGCAGATTCCGCCGCAGTTTGCTCTTGCTCCGGACCATAGGCCAAAGCAGGCACAGGATTCTCGTCAGCCGAACATTTTGCCAGTTGCTCAATCTTGCCTGCGCAGCCACCAAGGGCAGCGCAGGCCACTATTATTGCGAAGGCAATCCTCACTGGTTCTGTTCCTCGAATGCTTCCAGCTGATCTCGGACCGACGACCCGCTCGCTTGCTGATCGCCGCTGCGAATAACGCTATCCGGAAGAGGGGCAAACGTTCGCAGGTTCTGTGACGAGGTCGCAAGCGCAGCCTTGTATTGCTGATTGAGCAGCATGACCTGATTGTTCAAAGACCCGACAGCTTCGTTGGCAGTCTGGTTTCCCTGAAGGACCATTTGCGTGTTCTGCTCGAGCGCGCCCTTGAGGTCCGTCGCCTTGCCGATTTCTTGCGTCGCTTGCTGGAACGAGTTTTGACGATCCTTCGTTGCAGTGTTCATCGCATCCGTCAGCGCAGTCATCGTCGTAAGCGCGTTGATCCCCTGCGAGTACGCCTGGTTCGCACCAGAGAGATCAACACCGGCACCATCAGTGACCATCTTGACCAGATTCAAGCCGTTGATCAGCTTCGCAGCAGCATTCTGAAACTGGCCACCAATGCCGCCAAAGACGGCCGAGTTCCCCGACAAGATGCTATTGAAGTCCGGCGCCTGTCCCATGCTGAAACCGTTTCCGGTGGCGAGCGACGCGAACTGGTTTGCATCCTGAGTGCGGTCGCCGGTGATCGCCTGCAGGGTTTTGGTCGTGTTGTCCTTGATGACAGACGTATCCTGCTGGATTTGCTGCGATAGTGCCGCAATCTCTTTGTTGATCGCGATGTTCGCAGCGTCCGTGACGGGGACCTGTGCATACGCCGACGCCGACGCCAGAAGGCTGACTGCGCCTGCAAAGATGAGCTTCTTCATTTGCCTATCCTCTCTTCCAACTTTCATCTTCCAACTTTCATTGCGCCGGCCGGTTATCGACCACCGTTACAAGTCCCAATGCAGGATCCTCCACGACCGCAAAGGTCGCCGACTCCCCTCTTAACCTTGCCATTTCCTGCAGGTCGGTCAGCCAGCCTTGAATTTCCTCTGTTGTCGCAGTTGACGGCACGGCGTAGCAGCGAGTCCCGCCTGTATTGATGACAGTCGATGGGCACTGGACTTCCGCCATTACCAACGAACCATTGTGTTCGTTGGCGTTGCCGCCTCCGCTACCGCGCAGCGCGGCCGACGAGGACATCAACCCCGCCTGCAGACGCTGCAGGTATTGTTGATTCACTTCGGTCGACTTCTGCACGAATTCGTTCCAGACCTTGCCACGCTCAGCCTGCGCCTCCGTGTTTCGGTCGTATGCTTTCTTCAGCTGTTCGCCGCATCCATTGCTGTAGCCGACGGTCTCCGGTTGGGGCGTTGTGTCCGTACCGGTTGGAGTGCGATCGCCATTCTGAGCCTTGTTTCGATTGTAATAGCCGGTGACCTTCTTCACATAATCCTGCGTCTCAGCGATCTGAGGAATGCGCCCTTCCCGCAGCGACTGACGATGCGGTCCGGCATTGTAGCCCGCAGCAATTAGGTCATACCTGTTGCCAAACATGCCTTGCAGCTTTTTGATGTACTTCACCCCGCCGCGAATATTATCACGTGTGTCGTAAGGGTTGACGCCAAGTTCCCTTGCTGTTCCCGGCATCAGCTGCATCACCCCGGTCGCGCCGACGGGCGAGCGTGCCGACTGCCGGAAGCGCGACTCCTGCTCCGCGATCGCCATAGCGAAGTTCGGATCGACCCCTTGCCGGATCGCCTCCTCTTCGAGTATCCGGGCAACTTCTTGCTGGCTGTGAGTGCGCTTTGACGGCGGGGCCCGCGTGGTATCGCCGGACATCCCCTCAGCGCTGCAGTCGAGCGGAGAACCGGCCCCCTGCCCAGGAGCAAAGCTATCGGTAGTCCCGCCAGAGGCGCCTTTGACCTTCTTCGTGTCGGCCTCGTAGGTGTTGTACCAGTTCTGTGTCTGCTGCTGGATATTCACCCGAGCATTATCGATAACGGGAACCTGTGCCAGCGCGGTCGAGGACGTCAGTGCCGTCGCCATGGCCAAAACTAGGACAATGGCTCGGTTAGGAAGCTTTGCGTATCTCATCCCCATCTCCATCCTCGTTCCAATCACAGAATTTCGACAGCCAGTTTTTCGGATCGTCCCCATACATGTCACGTAGTATCTCGACTTCGCGCACGGTCTCCTCACGCCCGGAAAGAACCTTAATGAATTCAGGCATATGAGACATATCTACGCGGGCAATCACACTGTCCTTGGCGTGTTTAATCAGCATGAAGCGCGACTTTGGATCCCCGTTCTTGACCCAATCGAACTCGGCCCGTGACAGGCCAAAATGCTCCATGTAAGAGCTCTCATCGGCCTTAGGGTTCGCAAAAAAAATGTTGGTCGAGGTCTGCTCGATGATCGTTCGGCTCACGTTGGACTGAACCACGTCGTCAGCTGACTGTGTGCCGAAAATCACAAGACCGTTTCGCTTACGAATGGTCTTGAAATAGTCCTTCATGGTGCGCTTGAACTCGTCGTCGTCCAGCAGCTTCCATGCCTCATCCATAAGATTAATGATGGGCGATTTTCCGTCGTAAATCGTGTCCAGGCGATGAAACATGTAGAGCAGAGCGGCCGTGCGAACGGTGGGATCGTCCAGAATCGATGTCATGTCGAAACCGATCATCGGCTTCTTGACATCTAGCGTGTCCTCCTCATTGTCGAACAGCCACGCATACGGGCCTTGATCAACCCACTTGTCCAAGCGGGCAATCAGGCTTCCTTCGGTACGCTCGCTGCCCGCAAGCAGAGCTCGAAGTGACGAAAGCCTCCGAAACGATCTATCCTTGGTCCTGAGGACCGACTTGATCGCGTTGCGGATGATCGCCTCTTCCTGCGGCGTCAGATTTTCTCCCTCCTTGGGCGGCTTCAACATAAAGCTCAACAGGCGATACAGGAAAACACGGTTTTCCTCTGTGTCGTCCAGAAGGAGAGGGTTCCAGCCAGACGGTTCACCTGGTTCGAGCGTCATATACGTTCCGCCCGCGGCGCGGACCATGATGTCGAGACCGCGGTCTTTGTCGAAAACAACTGTCTTCAATCGAGGGCTGACCCGATAGGCCTGCAGGATCATGAAGGCCATGATCACCGTCTTACCGGAGCCGGTGGGACCAAACACCGTTGTGTGGCCCACATCGCCCTGGTGGAAATTAAAGAAGAACGGAGTCCCGGATGTCGTCTCAAAAATGGTGATCGCCGGCCCCCAATGATTGCCATCGGGCTTGCCGTAGGGATAGGCGTGAAAGCTACTCATCCCGGCAAAGTTAAGCGTAGAGATCAACGCTCTCCGGGCGATGTAGGCCTGATTGCCGGGCAACTGAGCCCAATAAGCGGGCTCAGCATTCAGATCTTCGCGCACATAAGACGCTCCGAGGGCACCCAACTCGTTCCCGATCAGAGCCACGGCGTCGTCCAACTGCGCTGTTGTCTTGGCGATCGGCATCACTGTCAGGTGATGCTCTGCGAAAGCCACGCGCTTGCGCGCTAGCTCGTCACGGGCAATCTCGAGGTTGGCCTGGACACTCGAACCGCCCTCGTCCGCTTTGGAAAGCTGACGGTCCAATCTTTCAATCCGGCTGCGCGCTGCCATGTCATCGATGAACGACATGGACTGGGTGACGACCATTTCGAATGGCAGCTTCAATATGTAATCGAGCATGCCGGCCCCAGTTTCCGGAGGATACTCCTTGAGGGAAACCATGGCGGCATAGCGATCGTCTTCTGATATATCGCCCTGCAGATGAATAATGCGATTCCCGATCGAAGTGCGCCGCGCCGGCAGCATCTCATCGATTGGGATATTCCCAAGACGGATCGGCCTCACACGCCCCCCATTGAGGAGCGTATAGAAAAACTCGCATTGTTCGGAAAACCACACCTTCCGCGCGTCAGCTTCAAGGACCATGTCCTCGGAGATGTCACGGTAAATCCGCTTCCCTTTCCCGAGATCCACCTCAACGCGCTGCACGTCGCGCAAGACCTTCGGTCCATAGGCGTCCAACGATTTCTCGAGCGCTCGAGTGGCCTCCACGAGTTTATCCCGCATGGCGCGGAACTGCTCTTTTCGCACGACGTTGCCGCCGACGCCCATCAATCGAGAAAGCGCTGAGCCCTTCTTGAAAAATGGGCGAATAACGAGAGTCACGTAAGTGTCGTTAACGAACATCTCGTTCTTCGAAATGCTCGCCTGATAAACATCATCCATTCGCTGCATGAATGGATCGGCATAAGTCGATGGCAGCGAAGGCGCCACTTTGTGACGAACAACATGGGTGTACAGCGAAAAATTGCCGATCGAAGAGATTGCGCGAAACGCCGAATTGCGTTGCCGCTGCAGCATATTGATGGTTTCGATGTCGGCCGTCTCAAAGGAGAAGCCATTCAAGCGCAACGTTGTGGCAAGGCAATCATTCTTCAGCCGAATGATGCCATTCTCTACCGGCACGTAGAAGGGAACATGGCTGGAGATGCTTCTATCCGCGAAGATCTCCCATCCCTTTGTCAACGATCCCTTCAAGGAACGCGCCATCGTATTCATAGATCAAACCCCATAAGTCCGAATGCCGCCCCCGAGCTTGCGGCCCAACGGATTGACCCCGCACATGCTCAGACGCCCGACGATGTCAAAAAACCAAAGGTCGAGCTTGACGGTCAGCACGTAGAGGATGCTGTGCAGGACAACGAAAGAAACTGGGAACCAAAGAATGGATCCCAGGATCATGAACACCATCAGCGACACAAAGCACTCCGCGAGAAAATAGGTGTACGGAATGCCCATGACCGTCGGAGGCCGAGTGAGAGCCAAAATGACGGGGTACGACTCGATATAGTCGTCCCCGTCGCTGTGGTTGCTTCCAGCCGCCATGGCCTTAAGCGCCGCCACCGGCCAAGAAATCGACAAGCTCTGCCGCCGCAAACATACCAGCAAGGCAGCCCGCAACGCGCAGAAGGGCACCCCAGGACCAGTAACCGAATGCCGCTGCAAGGAACATGCCGATGAACGCGATGGCGCCGACCGACCGACCAAACGGCCCAACGAAGAACTGAACAAGCCGATCGGCAGCCTGCTGCAATGCGTCAAGGTTCTGAGCAGCGGCCGGTTCAAACTGACTGACCAGCAGGATCAAGGTGGAAACCGCCAGCATTGCGCTGTTCGCGACTACCTTGCGCCCCTTGGCCGAGTACCAAGCGGCACGGCCGTAGACGGCAACTGCCTGCATCGTCCCCGCAATCATATTCATTGAAGCACCTCTTCCTTTTTGATCTTCACAGGACCACCCACGTGGACCTGCCCACTCTCCTGTTCCACACGACCAGTAGCGTCAGCCGTGTTTCCGACCGAAAAGACGAGCATCGGCGCCTTGGCGCGTTCGGCCCGTCCAGATCGCGCGCCCGACCTTTTTGCGGCCGGCGGCACACCAGCACTCCGACCGATTTGAAACACTTCGTCAGTCGTGCTCGTATTCGTGTACAACCCGACGACGCGGGTGACGTAATCCGCCGTCTCCTCAATGAGCGGCAGGGATCGACGAACATCCACTTTTGGCTCGCCCGCGTTGTAAGCAGACGCGATGAGCACAGGGTTTCGATACTTCTCAACGAGGACGCGCAGAAACCGCGCACCAGCCCGAACATTCTGCTCCGGGTCCGTAAGATCGGCCGCGCCGAACGCCTCCCCAACCTTCGGCATGACCTGCATTAGCCCGATAGCCCCCGCAGGACTGACGATCTCCGGATCGAAAGCCGCATTTTCAACGCGCATGATCGAAAGCATGAGATTGGGGTCGACGCCCTCTTCGGTGGCGATCCGCTTCACAAGCTCCGCGAATTCCGGAGGCACACCAACGAGCAAATCAGCTCTTGGCTGCTTCGCACCACCTGATGCAGCCACAACTGCACCCGTGGCAGGGCCATCAATCGACTGAAGCGGATCTTCTCCCTGCATCACTCCATAGGAAAACACCTCGATCGACGACCGCACGGCCTGCTCGCGGCGATCAACGTCAGAGGCGGCGTGATCCGGGGAATAAGCAACAACGATGTTCGCCGCCTCGCCATGCAGCGCCCCTGATCCAGAAGTCCCTCCAACTTCAGCTGACCGCCCTGGAGACCCGCCGAACCGCTCGTTGAAGCCATTCAGGTCAAGAGACGGCATAGCCGCCGATTCGACCGGTGCAACCTTTGGATTAGCGCTGTCGGCGCGATCAGTGCGCGCGACAGCCACTTTTACGGGAGCGTACGAAGCGGCAGCCGCTGACTTCGGATACGAGCGTATAGCCCGGTCGCCATGTGCCGCCTCGCCCACACTGGAGACCGCCGCGAAGCTCGTCAGGACGAACGCCGATGTCGCGGCAGCCAACTTGGCTCGCCGCGAGCACGCTATTTTCGACAATGTCACATGCACTGACGAGCTGCGATTCATGGGGCTCTGCTACCAAGGGTTCTTACAGCCTAGTAGAATATTTTGAATCGCATGCCAAGCCAAAAATCAACCGGAAATAATCAGCCACCTCGATTTTGTTGCAATTATGCAGCGCATATACCAGCGACTTTTTACAAAAGAATCAACCGCGTACACGCGACCAAACGTCAGGCTTCCATCGATATCGAAGTTGCTCCGGATCCCCCAGCACGCGCGCGAGCCGAACCGCAGTTCCGCCCTTAATATACACAGCCCCTGCATCCGCTCCGGATCGTGCGCCGTAGATTTCACAAAGGTAAATCGGCAGCTCTTTTTGCACGCGCTGCATCGGCATGCACGACGATACTTGATACTGATAATCCTGATTCCCAGTCCCCGCGGGTCGCGACTTTTGTTGAACTGGACCCAAACGCTGGCGGCCGAAGCCGTTCAAATAATCGAGCTGGCATTCAACGATGTTGCTACCGTATTTCTTGCAGGCGTTGAGACTCAAATATGAGTAGGGTGCAACCGGCAGTGGCCGTGTGGGCTGTACGGTGGCCCCGCATCCTGACAAGACAATTGCCGCGCCAATGCCGAAAACAGTCATCCGTGTAATCAAAGGAACAGGTCTCCTATTCGTCTTGTTCATAGCCTGAGCGCTCCAGCGCCTCGAGAAATAGATCGCGGGCCAAGCCGCAATAGGGCGACCCATCCTGGGCGAGGTGCAGCTGCGTCAACACAAGCCCGACGCCTGCGATATCATCCACAATGTGATCCAGGTCCTCATAGAACTCGAGCTGCAGCAGCTCTTCTCCTTCGTGCCCTTTGATCGCCATTGCATATTCGTTGCGGGCGACATTGTGCCAAATCTCAACGATCCCCGTTTGATTTCGCCCATCCCCAGCATCGCATAAGAGCAGCAGCGCAAACCCGCCGTCCCGCAGACCGCTTTCCTCGACACGCGTCCCTCCGTGGAATTCAGTCAACGCGACCTTGGACGAGAAGATCATCAAAGCTTCGTTGTTGACGAGCCTCCTTCGCCCTAGTCGCGAAAAGCCATTCATCGCAGCTGATCGCAGCAGCGGCCCAGGAAGGCTGTCGCCGCAGTGCTCGCATATGGATTTGAGTCCACCATCCTTGATAGCGAACATGCTGTGATAGCGGTGGACGATGAATCTCGCGATGTTCTCAGTACGGCCGGCAATGCTTTCCACGAAAGCGAAGGCATTTAGCGGCCCCCACGGGGCCTTGAGGACATCACCGTCCAAATCGAACGTGGGAATGTTCGTCAAACTGGAAGGGCCAACGACTATCCCGGCCGAGCTGGTCTGCGCCCCACATCCAGAGCAATCGACCGAAACGGGGACCACGTACCATTCCTTTGTCAGTAGCGATCGTTCTCTCGTCACAAAGGCGCCCCCGCCCAATAATGCATCATTCTGCCCCGCCCTTCTCGATAGGTTCGGGGAAAGCGCTGAGTGCTCCTCTGGTCATCCCAAAAGACGAAAAAGTTTGCCAAGCCAGCAACCGTTTGCTCATAAGAATCAACGCTGTCAAAGGATCTCCTATGCCGGTATTCAGCCAAGCATTCGCCAGACCAAGAATTTCTGGTGAAACGCCTTCGGCGCTAATTTCCCAGACCCCCCCGCACATGAGGTGCTCCGTCTCCGGCTGAGTTTCCGCTGTCCTGCACCATTGAACGCCGCCATTTTCTTCTACTCGGCTAGAACTTTTAGCGGCGCAAAATTGAAAACTCAAGAGACTTACAACGCTTGCTTGCTGCTTGCCTCGGAGCGATCACTTAAATACGGTTTAGCTCTGATCAAAGCGGACGCTGCATCACCATTTGCGCGATCACCGCCGTCATGGCCAGCGCCGCTCCAAAGAGAACCCAAGCAAGGCCGCGCCGACGCTCTTCCAGCCACACCCAGAATCTCGTCCTCTTGACGGCCTCTCGCTCATCTTCGACTTCCATCAACCAGGACGCAGACGCCCCGGGCCAAGCTTCAGCTTCCCTTGCTTCCATCCGCCATTTGCTCACCCGGAACATTTCGTCGACACGCCGGAGGGTCTCCTCATAACTCAGGTCCATGGTGCCATCCGCAACAATCTCTTCGTAGACGGCGCTGACAAGCTGTCCTTCCCGAAAAGGCGTCACCTCCAGGCGATATTCCCTTAGGACTGTCCGCGTCGCGTGAACCACCCGCTCGATAAGTACGAGGTTCGATTTCAGCAGCAACGTGCCTTTATCGTTTGATCCGGACATGACTTCCCCGTCCTAACTGGCCCTCTTTGTGGCGCGCCTTTATGCGTCCGCGATCGACAAAGAGCGCGACCCCAAGGGGCCTTCCCCCTTGCCGTCGCAAAGCGACTGCCCGCCGGGGCAGATGCAGCAAGTCGGTCGCACCCAAGGGTGCAACCGCGTTGCGCACCCACCCCGGCAACCGGTCGCTTTTTGCCATCCCCGCTTCCCCGAAAGGGAGGGCAGGCCCGCCTGCACTTCATCCTCTTTCGGAGCACCCCATGAAACCGATCCGCTACACCGGCTTCCTCATCGATCCACTCAACGCGACCATCGGCCCTGTCTACATCTTCGATCCCATCGATGACCATCAACATGACCCGCAATTGCAACTGCGGCAATTACTCGGCGCCCGCACACTGCACACTCTTTCCATAGAGCTTGCAGGCCACCGCCACCTCATCTGGCATGACGCCCAGGACACGGAAACCTACTGGACTGCGATGTTTCAGATCAACAAATCTCAGTTCGTCGCCAGCCGAGCGGTTATGTTCGCAGACGACGACAAGGATGAGTTTGACAAAGACGCATCGCCTTTCGGGATCAAACCGAAGCTCTCGATGGCCGAGCTCGCAGAGTTGACGACCTGTATTCAACCGATCATCGTCCCGCGTATGCGCGAGGAGCAAATCACCGGGTTTGACCTGGCCCTGGTGCGAAAAAAACCGTCGATAATTTCGTAAAGGCTCATGAACAAACACATTCTACAGCTCATTTCGTTGCTGCTCCCAATGTCGGTTCCCGCTCCATCTGAGGCGGGGGCCGAATTTCCGTTGTGTGGCAATGAGAAACGCCATCACTGCGTCGTGGACGGCGACACCTTCTGGTACGGGGGAACCAAGTTCCGGCTATACGAAATAGACGCCCCGGAGGTTGGTGACGGAGCAAAATGCCAGCAAGAATACGATTCTGGCATGAAGGCGACCTATCTGCTCCAGTCCATTTTGCAGTCAGGCATTACCTCTATGACCGAACACGGACAGGACCGGTACGGCCGAACATTGGTGAGCGTCCAAACAGGCAGCGGTGACGCCAGTGGTCTGATATTGCAGGCTGGGCTCGCTGAACCCTTCGGGCGGGGCGTCAGGGTGGATTGGTGCTCAAACGGATGAGCGCGCCGGCGCTTGGCCCTCCTCCGCGGGCCTGGCGGATAGCCATCTGTGCGCTCGCGGCGCTTACGGCCCAATGCCCTATTCAAGCAAGCGCCACGTCTCTCCGAGATCGAAGAGGTGAGCGAGCAAGGATGAATCGCAATTAGCGAATGCGCTCCTGCTGCTGAACAGCGACAAGATTTTTGTTCAGCTCGACCATCTTTCTCTCGTGAGTCGCTTCTTCAAGCGGATCCCGCCCGGGCCAATAGCCAAGAACCGGAAAGAGAAGCAGAGCGAAAGCCGCGATTGTTCCTACCTTGAACCAGGTGTGCTCAGCGTAGAGTCCCGAAGCCCACGACCAAAGCGCTTCTGTCCAGACTTCAGGCAAGAACAGATACGAGAAGGCCAGCTCGAGCCAGTAAGCGACGAAACTTCCGACCAGCAGGGCGGCGGCCGCGATGACGAGAAAGTTCGCGATCAGGATCCCTGTCCACGCAGCGCGGAACGGCAACGCAACTACTCTGATCGCCTTGCTATAGGCCGACATCTTCTCGCCTCCGTCGCAATACCTTCTTGCCGTACAACCTTTAGGCATCGTCCAAGCGATACCCATTGCTGACCATTATTCTACCCGAGTAGAATCGCTTTTTCCAATGCTGGATTGCCGAGAATTCTAGTCCGCTGTAATTTGTCCTCTTGAGGACTACCATCATTTGGTGCATTTTCCGGCGAGTCAACAGGTGACGATTGTAGTATGGACACGAAAGTTTGGCGCCCGTTCTGCCCTCTCCTTTTCGCTCTCGCGGGTGGTCTCTTTGCGTCGCCAGTAGCAGCGCAAGACGCCGCGGTCACTAAGTTTGTCACATATTATCAAAGCGCTTACGCTCAGGGCGGCGATCTCATTCCAGCGCCTCAAGTCGCCCTGAACACGGCTTCGATCTCAACCGAGCTGAAGCTGGTTACCGTAAAGCCAGTCAGTGCGCTGACGGGAAATTCGTTTCTGGACGCCAATAGCGATGTCATCCGCTTGGCTGGCGTACAAGGCTGCCTCTCCACCGACCTGTTGGACTTCATGGGGAACAAAGCATCCTGCGCCATGATCTCCCTCGCTGGAATGACCGCGGGAATCGAGCAGGCGAAAAATGACGCCGGCGACGCATTTCCATGTCATTTCGTCGGCGAAATAGCCGGGCGACCGAACATTCGCTTTGCAGAGTGCTTCTTTACCCAAAACGACATGGTGCAATCGCTGTCTGAAACCATGATCGAACAGGGCCTGGCATTTGCAGCTAGAGACCGGGCGGGCAATCCGGTCTTTCCTGAATATGCGAAGGCAGAAAATGAGGCTCGCCTATCGAAGGTTGGGATCTGGGCAAACCAATATTTCAGGCATCCCTACGGGGAACGTTATCGCGCTAACCCTACAATGAATTGATGCGGATCCGACTGCTCATGTTGATTTCGACCGTTACAGCTTCAGGCCTTTACGCTGGCATGTACATCATGCCTGGGCTATTCGCCGAGCAACGAAAGGCGCCTCCCCCTGCCCCCATTATTCAGGTGCAAGCGCAACCAGCTCCGGCTCCTCAGTCTCAGGAGACCTCTCCCCAGCAGGAGTTCACGCCATTTCCGGAAACTGCTCAGTTTGAAACCGGGGATACCTGGATTGCCAATGGCCGTCGATATCGACTCTATGGTCTGCAAACTTGTCTTCGGGGTACGCCGGTCACGCTTTCTCCTGGTGTCGTCAGAGATTGCGGCGAACTGAACGTCATCATGGCACAGGCTCTTATTCGCGACACAAAGCCGGTCTGCACGACGGTGAAGGACCTGGACCAGAACAATGCCGTCGTGGTGTGCCAGACAACAACGGGTCAGCGCGGCTACGATCTTGCAACTTACATGATCGCACAAGGATGGGGCTTTGCTGCTGTCGACGGCGCGGGTCAGCTGATCGTGCCAGGGTATAGAGTAGCAGAAGAAACGGCCAGAAACGCCCATGTCGGACTATGGGCATATTCCGACCTTCCTCATCCGGTCTCTGTCCTGATGCAACAGCAGCAGAAGGCGCAGAAATGAGATTCGCCTTTTCCGTTGTATTGATTTTGGGTCTACCCGTAGGGGCTCTTGCTCAGAGCCGATCGCCTGACGTCCCCCGTCAGATTTACGGCAAGGTTCAGGTGATCGACGGTACAACCCTCGAATTCAAAGACCGGCGCCAGATTGTCCGGTTGGCAGGCTACGAAGCCCCCCGTGTAGAACAGATGGCAACGAGCGATGGGATCGAATGGCCTGCCGGCCAAGTCGCTAAGTCCTGGATGATCCTGCGCACGCTCAAGCGCGATGTGAACTGCGCGCCGATCGCCCGTGACGTCAACAAAAACCTCATAGCTCACTGCTTTGTCGGCGAGACAAACTTGGCCGCGACAGCCGTGGCTGAAGGGATCGGCTACGCTTTCAACTATAGAAACGAGCCGCAAGTCCCGGCATATTTCGATATCGAGCGTAAAGCCCGGGGGCTCGGTTATGGCGTCTGGTCGAGCAAGGATCTCCTGCCACCATGGCTCTACGTGGCCTCGCCGGCTGAGGAGAAGAAGGCAGACGAAGGTCTGGATCCCGGTCTTCCATTGCCGCCGCCGGTCATCACCGATACTCCGCACCCCCCCACAACATCCCAAGGAGGCTAATATGAACCATTTGCTCAAAGCCGCAGTGGCGGCCGGCGTGTTCATTCTCGCGGCTGCTCCTATCTCGGCAATGTCTCAATCGGCCTTGCAAGACGGCGCCACTCAACAACAAGTCGAGGAGCGCGATGCTGATTTCTGCGGAGCAGGAGGGCGTGGTTGCGATCCAGCTGAGGTACAGGAGTGGATGTCCATAGGCAACAAGCTCGCTGATCTGTCCTCGGCGGATCTCAGCCAATATGCCTACGCTTGCGCGCAACATCGTGAGTGGAAGAAGGACTGCGAGAAGGATCCGACTATCATTCTCAAGCGTCTCGGAATCGAAGATTACTGAGGAAAAGCGACATGAGCACAGCATACATTTCTGCAGGCATTGCGGCCGCAGTCGCAGCTCTCGTTGGCTTCGGCGCAGGCTATCAGTTCAGCAATTCGGCCGCGAGCACCAAGATTGCCGAGCTCGAACAGAAGGTCACGAGCCTCGAGGCCAAAGCCACTGAGGCGGCAAAGACAGAAGTTCCTACCGATGAACAAGCCAGCGCCGCGATCCAAAAATCTGGCCGTGCGATGAAGATCTCTGAGTGCAAACAGCATCCGGTTACTCCCGGCGTGATTTGTACCGGAATCATCACCACGACGACCGGGTCATTCGCCGGATCGAAAGAACCCGGAACGCTCTCGTTCGCAAAGATCGACGGCGTCTGGACCCAGATTCACTGATGCGGTTGAAGGAGAGGGAAATGAAACGGACCAATTTTCTGTCAGTCGCGCTACTGGCCTCGGGCGCGCTATGGGCCGCCAAGCCAGCACAAGCCGAAGATGCGTCTTGGGGCTGCCAGGTCCTATTGTGCGCAGCATCCAGCAATCCGTCTTGGCAGGGAGTTCCCTACTGCGTTCCTCCAATGAAACGGCTGATCGCCGCGATGGCGAAGCCTGGTTTTGACTGGCCTATTTGCCACGAAGCGAAAGCCGGCGCGCCCGGTCGCGAAGAGTATGAAGATTGCCCGGCAGGTTTCCACGTCGGCTATACGGAAAGTGGCCATCACGACGACTTTGGTCGCGATCCAGAGCCCAACCGATGCGTGCAAACTATGAATCGGTGCGAAAACCGATCTGAGTTCCAACGACGCTACGGCAATGAAGCGGCTAATGAACGCGCCGGCATCATCGTGAGTTTCTCGACCGGTAACAGCGCGGCGTTGACGGCGCACCGCAGCGACAGCTGCATGGTGCAAATCTCAGCGCATCGCCCGCGACGCGCCAATCCCTACTATTTCGATATTCCGAACGATAAAGGCGCTAAGCAGCGGTTCTGGTTCAACCTCAATGACTGAGCATCAAAAAGCGGCGCTCTCGCCTTCGGGGTCGCCGCTACAGACTCTCAGAAAGATGGCGTTCAGGCATCTTTTTTTTTGACCTTCGCGCGACGGGTCGCGTCTTCGGCTGGAGCTCTTCTTCGCTGACTTCGAACAACTCGTAGATTGAGACCTTCAGCTCGCGCGTCATCTTGTCGAGCATCGTCAACTTGATGTCCCGCTTTCCACGGGCGACTTCGGACATATAGCCCTCGGTGACGCCAAGCTTGGCAGCGAGGTCTTTATTCTTCCAGCCCCGCTCGGTCTTGATCCGCTCCAGGCCGACGGCCAGTCTGTCTTGAAAAGTCAACTCACCGAGGTCCTTCTTGGTCGTGGCGTCGGCAGTGTTCGCGCCCTTGAATCGTGGCATTTATGATTTCACCTTCTCGACCAGGTGCCAGTGCACTGAAGAACCGAATGATCGACTTGCATCGTCGCAAGAACTTCGAATCTTCATCACGGCACGCCTCCCCGCCGTCTACCTATCGCCCCACGAATTCACTGAGATAGAAACTGATTCGAGTTCGTCTGGTTCGTAACCTTTAAGAACTTGGTTACTCACGTGTTCGTTACCCTCACTGTCATAATAGACTCGGAAAGCGGCGCACTTCAAGGGCGAGTGCTTCTAGCTATTTGAAGTGATTCAGCTTTTCCCTAATCCGTTTGAGCTAACAGTCTCCCAATTCATCGGCGGGATCGACCGGCTGAACAATACAAGATTCGCAGTAGTTTCTTGAATTTTCCCCAGGCTCCGTCCCACTCCGAGACAGTGATAGCCCCTAAATATTAGGGGGTCAATTGCCCCCCCATCACATCCGCTGAGGTGTGTTGAACCTCCTTGCCAACAACCGCGTCCGGCATAACGAGCAAGACCTGGTGGCCGCGGCTTCACTCGCGGCGACCTGATCGGGGTATGGGAGCTGGAAGTAGTTCACGAGGCAGTCCCACCTTATCCGAGCCCGAGAAATCGCAGCCGTTGACCGGCGCTGGCGCCTACTCTCCTTCCTCCTCGCCCTTTTGGATCGCGCAGCGGGAAAATATGCCCGTCCGTGCAAATTCCGCGGGCTGAGATCTATCGTCGAGAAGCGCCAGTACGGTCGCCGCGCGATCGGGAGCGGTGCAACATCGCTGAGTCGCCAATCTAGCTTGTCAAAGGATTCGATGCGGAAGGCTCCGTCATCGGAATCTGAACAATTTGCCCTTCGGCAACTGCTGCAGCGAATTTCGGGATTCCACCAAGTCGCGGCGGCCGGCGACCCCTGTGGTGAGTCCCTACTGCAACTGATTCGACATAGATTGCTTTACCTAGGTAGCAGCGGGAGAGAGACACATGGGCACTGATCTTGCCGCCCGCCTGAAATGCCGCCAGGAGCCCTCCGCGAAGCCGCTATGGCCATCCTCATTAAATAAGACGGCCGTCTATGAACAGGCAGTCAACCTTGCCGCCAAGGCAGGTAACCGCGAAAGGTTCGACTGCGGGAGTGATGCACGGGCATGCAGCTCTACTCCTAGCGGTGCATTAACCTTCTGTTAACGAAAAACTTGTTGCCGACTCAGGGGAATCGCAGATAATGGCGGCAGTTGTCTGAATTCACGCGTAATATCGCCAGAATGGTTTAAGGCCTATGAACGCTTTCGCTGCATTCCCAAAGTTCGAGTTCGACGACAAGATACTTCTGCAGGGCGCGGAGATTTCCCGCAAGCTCGACCAACTTCGCCAGGAGAAGTTTCCGCCCAATGCTCGTAAAACTTTGCGAACATTCTCTATGGCAGAAGTGGCTCACTATCTTGGCGTGAGTCCCAATAATCTGAAACGCCTTCACCTTGAAGGCAAAGGGCCGGTGCCCACGACTTCGAGCGGTGGCCGTCGCTTCTACACGGCCGAGCAAATGCTGGAGCTCCGGCATTTCCTTGATAAGACCGGCAAGGCAGAGGCCAAGAAATACGTCCCCTATCGCAAGCCAGGTGATAAGCTGCAGGTCATTGCTGTCGTCAACTTCAAGGGCGGGTCCGGCAAGACAACGACGGCGGCTCATCTGGCGCAGCATCTTGCCCTCACGGGGCATCGTGTCCTCGCGATAGACCTCGACCCGCAAGCCTCTCTCTCGGCGCTACACGGTTTCCAACCTGAACTGGATCGAAACCCATCTCTTTACGACTCGCTTCGTTTCGACGAACAGCGGCGACCGATTGCGGACGTGATAGCAGCGACGAACTTTCCTAGTCTGGACATCATTCCAGCAAACCTTGAGCTGCAGGAGTATGAATACGACACCCCGCTCGCAATGCAGACGTCGACAGAAGGCAAGCGGTTCTTCACTCGTCTAGGCAGAGCGCTTGAAGAAGTAGATGAGCGCTACGATGTGGTGGTGCTCGATTGCCCGCCGCAACTTGGTTATTTGACTCTGACGGCGCTGACCGCCGCCACGTCGGTGCTGATCACCGTTCACCCGCAAATGCTGGACCTCATGTCGATGTCCCAGTTTCTGCTGATGCTCGGCAACATAACAAAGACGATTAAGAAGGCGGGCGCAAATGTCCAAATGGACTGGCTGCGGTACTTGATCACTCGCTTTGAACCATCGGATGTTCCCCAGGTTCAAATGCTCGGCTTCATGCAGTCGATGCTCGCCGAGGAAATCCTAAAGAACCCGATGGTGAAAACGACCGCCATCTCGGACGCCGGTCTGACGAAGCAATCCCTTTACGAGGTCGATCGCGCGAATTTCACGCGCGAGACCTACGATCGTGCGATGGAATGCATGGATGCGGTGAATTTCGAGATCCAAGGACTCATCCATAGGGCATGGGGCCGTCTTTGAATGTTGACGGCCGTAAAAACGCAGCGGAAACGCATTGAATTCAATGCGGTAGGCCACTCAGGAGAGTGAATAAATGGCTCGCAAAAACCCCTTTGCAAGCATAATGACGGAAGCCCCAGCTGGTGAGAGGGAGCCCCTACCAGAGTTCCGCATGACAGGAGCATCGAAATCCATTCTCAGCTCGATCGATGAGCTCGCAGCGCAGGCCGATAAGGTGCGTGCCGGCCAAACCGTCGTCGAATTGGAGCCGGAACTGATCGATGGCTCATTCGTCAGTGACCGGCTCGAGGAGGATGAAAACGAGTTCAACGAGCTTCTTGAGGCGATCCGCGATCGGGGACAAGACACGCCAATACTTGTCCGGCCTCACCCCCGTCTGGGCGGTCGTTACATGGTCGTCTATGGCCATCGTCGTTTGCGAGTGGCCAAGGCTCTGGGGCGGAAGGTCTTTGCTGTAGTGAAGGAAATGCGCGACGAAGACCACGTCGTCGCGCAAGGACAAGAAAACTCCGCTCGCGCAAATCTATCGTTCATCGAGCGGGCGGTCTTTGCTCATACGCTCTCGCAACTGCATTACGACAACGACAACGCCGTCGTCATGCGTGCACTGTCCACCGATCGGGCGACCCTTTCGAAGATGCTTTCCGTAGCCGCGATACCGCGGGACATCCTCGATGCGATTGGAGCCGCCAAGACTATCGGGCGCGACCGGTGGTACGAACTGAAAACTCTGTTGGAGAAGCCGGCACATCTCGACACAGCAACTCGTCTCGTCGGGGAAACCGGGTTCAATGAAGGCAGTGCTGAGGAGCGGTTCAACCGTCTTGTCGACCATCTCAAGCGATCGGCAAAGGCAGCGAAAGTCGCCTCACCTAAGAGCGTTCAGAAGTGGGCGTCTGAGGACAAACGGATTGCCGCCAGCATGTCGACTGACGGACGCAACTTTACACTCGCTTTGAAGTCGAAGGATGCCGTGGACTTCGGAAAGTTCGTTTCGGACAACCTGGCCGACCTCTACACCGCGTTCCGCAATAAACGTGAATCACAAGGAGAGTAACGCGCAAAAGAAAAAGGCCCCCAAACGTCTCCGTCGTGGAAGCCTTCCTCAGATCTAAGCACCCTGAGATTCGCATTTTCACGATTCACAGTCAAGAGTCTTTGGCGCCGTTTTGGTGGAGCGGATTTCTTTTGCCTTCTAAAAGGTGAAGGAAGATGGAGAGTGGAAATGTGACGACGCCCTTCGGGCGGCGGCCGATCTCGCTTGCCCAGGTGAAAGGGCAGATGAAGACGGCGGAAATAAAGCCCGGCAAGACCGTCGACAAGTGGAAGGTGTTTCGCGATGCCTGTGAAGCGAGGGCGCTGCTTGGAGTGCAAGACCGTGCGCTCACGGTCCTGGACGCGCTGCTGACGTTCTATCCGGACAACGAGCTTTCGGAAGACCGCGGTCTCGTGGTTTTCCCGTCGAACGACCAGCTGTCCGTGCGAGCGCACGGCATTGCCGGCACGACCTTGCGTCGGCATCTCGCAGCACTCGTCGACGCTGGGCTGATCCAGCGCAAGGACAGCGCCAACGGCAAGCGTTACGCCCGCAAGGACGAGACCGGTGCGATCGAGGAGGCGTTTGGCTTCAGTCTGGCGCCGCTGCTGGCACGCGCCGAGGAGCTAGCGCACGCCGCACAGCAGGTTGCCGCAGAGCGCAAGCGCTTCCGCATCACCAAGGAAGCGTTGTCGATCTGCCGGCGAGATGTCCGCAAGCTGATCAGCGCCGCGATGGAGGAGGGAGCTGCCGGCGACTGGGGACGCATCGAGGAGATATTCCTCGACCTGACCGGGCGCATCCCCCGCACGCCGACGACCGCGGATCTACAGCAAATCCTCGAGGAAATGGAGATGCTCCGCGAGGAAATCATCAACCGGCTGGAAATTCAGGAAAATTCCAAAGATATGGGCAGCAATGCTGTTCAAAACGAACGCCACATACAGAATTCAAATACCGAATCCAGCTATGAACTTGAACCTAGCTCTGGACATGAGCAGGGCGCGAACTCGAGCCAGACCAGGCGGCCGACGAGCGAGCCGATAAAGGCTTTTCCGTTGGGTATGGTGCTGAAGGCCTGCCCAGAGGTCAACGATTATGGGCCGGGCGGCGCGGTTGGAAGCTGGCGCGACCTGATGTCGGCGGCGGTCGTCGTTCGATCGACGCTGGGGGTCAGCCCATCAGCCTATCAGGAAGCCTGCGAGGTCATGGGACAGCAGAATGCCGCGGTTGCTGTCGCATGCATCCTCGAAAGGGCGGTGCACATCAACAACGCCGGCGGCTATCTCCGGGATCTCACGCGAAAGGCGGCGCGCGGCGAGTTTTCGCTTGGGCCAATGTTGATGGCCCTCATGCGGGTCAACCAGGGTGGTCCCGGAAGGAGAGTCGGATAGTATGGGAGCCCAGCTAATAAGCTGGAGCAATTTGGAGGAGACTGTCGCATGCCAGGAGAACTCGATCCACGGCGTTGCGGTGCTCACCGATACCGAGAACAGTTAGTAAAGATTCGCGACGCGCTTGTGATCGACGCCATAAATCTGCTGCACAGTGAACGCTTCGATGGCTTCTGCCTCATATTGCCGACAGGGATCTCACGCGTTTGGGCCGGCTGAAACCGAGATTAGGACATCAATGTCTTTGACTCTGGGGGGAGAAGAGCCCGGAGTGTCTCCGATACCAACCGTCGATTTGTTCCCGGAGCGGTCAAAGAGGTGCAAGGCCGGGCTGCGACCACTCAGCCCCTGCAACTGGTTGGCCCCGCTCCGATGGCGCGTCTTTGCAAACCTGGGCGCTTCATGAACCACGCTCTGAGGAGCGAACCAGTCCGAGGCGGCGCGCCTCATCCAATAGTGCCCGGACGGAAGACGGTGCCCATTTCCGGCCGCCACGCGGCGGCCGCTCATGCATCTGGTCCAATTGGGCGGCAATGTCGCGCAGCGACAGATCGGGATCGGCGATTGCAATCCCGGCAATTAGCCGCATCAGGTGATCTTCAGGCGGCCGGCGCGGCGATCGGGCAAGCAGCTCCGGTTCGGCGAGCTTCTCCCGCACCATCCGATGGACCGCCCGACGCAAACGTTCGACTGTCCAGTCGTACCCCCTCCGATTGAGGATCCGCACGACATTGTCCCAACTGTGTTGTGGGCGTAGCCGCCGGACGGTCGGCAGCCATGTCTGCGCCGAGGCAATCAGTTCATCGAGGTAGGCGCGCTCGCGCGCAACTGAGACCGCGCGGATTGCCTCCGGGCGGCGTTCCCGAAGTCCTGGATTGCCGGCGAGCCGGCCGCGTGCCTTGGCGGCCTGCATGCCGGACTTCGTCCGTTCGGCAATGAGTGCGCGCTCGAGCTGGGCGACGGCGCCGAGCACCTGCAAGGAAAACATCCCCTGCGGTGTCGAGGTATCGATTGGATCGCGCAGCGAGCGGAAATGCACGCCGCGCTGCTCGAGGTCTTCGATGACATCGAGCAAGTGGCTAACCGAGCGGGCCAGGCGGTCCAGGCGGACGACGACGAGCACGTCGCCGGCGGCAACGTCCTTGAGAAGCTTCGCCAGCACCGGCCGAGCGCGTGATGCGCCGGATCCGTGCTCCTGGTGGATGCGGTGGCAACCGGCAGCGCGCAGTTCGTCGACCTGCGCGTCGTTGAGCTGATCGTCGGTCGAAACGCGAGCGTAACCAATAAGCCTTTTCGGCGGAGGAGGGAGATTGAAATGCGAAGCTTTCGCCATCGGACTTTTTACCGGCCTTTCGGGGCAGTTTGTACAGATAAGGAATGTGTCAGAAAACGAACCTTTGCAAGTGTGTTTTATCGTGTGAATGGAGGCCCGCCAGACTCAAAATGGCAGCGCGGATGACCGATGGGCCGCCAGGGGTCGCGAAACCGCGCCAGCGGGCTTCTGTGGGCGAAATGCCGCGAATTCGGCTGTTTGGGAACGATCGGCTTCCCGGTCTGCCGTTTTGGATGGGCCAGGAGAAATCGCCCGGCGGACAGCTCGCGGCCTTGGCGCTCGGACTGGGTCAGTCCATTCGATCAGGCAGATAAGTCCGCCGAAAGAGATCGAAAGCGGCGGAAAAGCCCGGATTTCCAAGCAAATCCACGATCCAGGGCGGTCGACAAGCGCTTTTGCGGCTCCAAATCAAGCACTATCGATACTTGGTCCCTATCGATAGTTATACGTCGCGAGAATTGGCGTCCGGATGACGGAAATTAGTCGCGTAGTGACTTCCGTTTGTGAATTTTACGGCATTAATTCATATGGTTAATAGGTGCCTAACGACGCCATCCCCGTCGATCGTCGCCTCCATCGCGATCGCGAAACCTGACTGCCCGCCTTCGCGCAAGGCTGATCGCGGCCGCGGCCGCCGAACTCGGTTTGAAGGAGCATGACCGTCTGGCGCTGGCGCGGCAGATGATGGAGCGAAAGCTCACCGGGCGGCGAACATCGTCAAAACTGCCGAAACTGATCGAGCTGGTTCTGGCAAGACCGCTGAGGGCCGCCGCGAACGACAAGCTCCACCGAGAGGTTTCCTCAGCCAGATCATTGAGGAAGCGCCTCTTGCGCGGCCTCGACGGCTCGGCGCCTTCCTACGCCGCAACAGCGTCCACCAGGTATGTGAGGAGGTCGGGATCGACGGTTGTAGGTTCGCCGGCCGCCCTGCGAAGTTCGACTGCGAGTAGCCTGTCTTTTTCGAACGAAGGACTGAGCTCTAGCTTTAAATAATCGAACAATGTCCGCTCGTGAACGGCGATAACCACCTTCGTTCCATGAGCGCGCGAAATTGTCCGCAACAGCGCAGCAAACTGCGCAACGTGGACCTCGTCCATATTCTGAACCGGATCATCAAGTACAAGCCACGGAATTCTCGCTCCAACGGAAAAATGGAGAGCGAGAAACAGTGTTAATGCCGCCGTGTTCAAATTTCCCGCACTCAACATCGATCCCGGCGTTCCACCCTTCTTGCCATTCCGATGCACGGTTTCGAGTTTGGCGAAATCCTTAGAATCCGAGCCGGGTATCTTGAAGGCGGGAACAAATGGCTCGGTGGGGGCAAGACGAACAAAAAGGTCTCGCCAGAGCGTGTTCAATGACTCGTTGAAAACGCGTCTAACGATCTTGGTTCGAGCTTCTTGCGCAGAATCGGCGATGCTCTTTGCCTGCCCTTTCAGCGTCTCCAGTTCGGCCACCGCACCCGTCAGCACCGTGCGCGTCTCTCGCGCCTCCTTAAGATTTTCCGCGATCTGTTTTCGACGGTCGTCAATCGATTTAAGTGTGGAAGCCGATTGTATGGCGGTCCGGCGGTGAGCTTGAAGAGAAGTTGCCTGGTCGACATCATTCTCTGCCTGGGCAGTTAGCGCCGAGATTATAGTCTCAAAGGGTTCTCCGGTGAGATCGGTCCGTTCCATTTCCCCGGCCATGCGAATGGCAGCATTTAGCAGCTCGGAAGCCCCACGATCCCTTTCGCGAAAACTTGCCAGTCGATCCTTCAGTTTAGCCTCGCCGGCAAGAAGGACAGTACCGTTTATTGCCGCCTGCCACAGCCTGGCCAATGTGACCTTGCCTTCAGCGACGTCGGCCTGGGCGTTTATCGAATTCAATCTTAGCTCGTCGGAAATCCGTTTGGCGGTCTCAGAAGCGAGTTCGCGCCGAAGCTGGGCAAGGCGGCTTGTCGATGCGGTCTTTTCCGACGCGAGGGCCGTTAAGCGGGTTGCGTCGTCAGTTAGCTTCGCGATGCTTTTTTGTACATGAAGAGACAGACGTTCATCCGATGACACCTGTGAAAAATCCCGACCACATACGGGGCAATCGTCGGTATGAATATGAGGTAGAAGCGTTGCAAGGGCACTCGCGAACTGACCGGCGTCCTGCGCAAGTTTTGAAATCTGAGAGTCGACGAGCAGCCCCCGCGCTTCTTCCTTCGCGATGCTGCCGTTGAGTTCGAATTCTTTCTTCTTTGCCGCTTCGTCGTTTTCCAGCAGTGTCTCAATACGGGTTAGTTCGTTTGCAATCCGCCTCTCAGCTTGCTCGGCGGCGGTCGTCGGGTCGGTCGAAGACCAGGAGGGCAAGTCCGGAAAGTGGACGCGGAGAGAGGCGATCAGCTCCTCCAATTCGGCGCCCGTCGTCGTTCGCCACTCGTTGGCGGCCTCTCGCGCCGTTTGTTCGTCCGCTTCCACCTGGGCGCGCTCTTCAGATCCTGAATCGCTTGGCAGCTTCGACCAGGCACTTGCGAGCGACCGGAGATCGTTCAGACGACGGGTTGCCTCCACGGCAACGCCTTCGGTGCCCACGTTGCCAAGCAGGGCGGCTAGGTTTTCGAGGTCAAACCCATCTGACGGTTCATTGGGTAACAGTGCATTCAATGCGGCTTGAACTTTTCCAAGCTCTTCGGCGCGAGTTTTATCCTGGGTCGCAAGTTCGGCCCTAAGCAGCACAATTTCCTGGTCAGTTCGCTCGACCCGACTTTCAAAAGCTCGATATTCCGGCACAAGATTTTTTGTCCGAGCTTTATGGCCTGCGTCGTGAAGACCATCGATTAGGGCATCGAGCTGGCTCAGGCCGAGCAGGTCTTTCACAAATTGGGTAAGGGCGCTCTCGCCATCCTCGACTTTCGATTTCTGATAGATGTCGAGAAGGCGGCCGAGCATCGATTGCGCAAGATAGCAGCGCTCGCTGAAAAATTTGCCGTCGCCGCCGTCAAGGTACGGTGTGCCGGCGATGCGGCCGTTCTCGATCACAAAGCTGCCACGATCATCCACGGGACCTAGAGGTCCTTCGATAACGACCTTGGCGCGTTGAGCCCCTTCGTGAACCACATGCCGCGCAAAATTCGCATCGTCTTCTCTCATCGCCTTGACGTTGCCAGTCAGAGCGAGCTCGAGGGCCGACAGGACACTGGTCTTCCCGGTTCCGTTGGGGCCATGGATCAAGATGATAGGTGCATCGAGTGGAACTCGAATTGTTCCTGAGATGCTTCGGAAGTCAGTGATGGACAGGCGATGGACATCATCGAGGCTGCTCATTGGTCGCCCTCACCGATTTCAAGTTTCTTTTCGGCTGTTTCGAATGGTGCCGTTAGCCGCCGTTTCAACTCAAACTTGACGGCGGCAGCTCCGCGTGGAGAAGCGTCAATGACCGACTTTCTTAGCTGGGGATCTATCGACGCGGGTAGGAGCTGGATCATTTCCCCGAGCGGATCGGCGGCTATCCCTGTCTGCGGAGCTATTGGCAATGGCAACAGTACGGAAAGCCAATCACGGAGCAGCTCGTCGTCCTTCGTACCAGTCGGAGTGCCGACTGGTAGAACGCGGCAGACTTTCGAGATTGACTCGAGGGCGCTTTCGGCTGGCCGCGGGCCGGTGAGGATTGCGGTAACCGGTCGTCTTGAACCAACCACATCCAGAGCCCGCCCGAGACCGCCAATTTTCTGACGTGTGCGCTGAATATCCTCAGTAATCGTATCGATGACGATTACCAGGTCCGGATTCTTGTCCTGCCCGATCAGAACAGCGGAGAACTCAAAAGGGACGTTTCCGATCTTCAGAGGAGCGGGCACGCGCCGAAATGCTTTCGAGCTTTCAAGGATCGCGACAATCTGCTCAACGGGTGCCTGTGTAGTGGGTGTCATAGCGTCGCCTCTTCCTTGAGCCTCGCCAATATCTCGTCGCTACTCGTGGCATTGACTATAAGCTCTTTGAAGCTGAACTCGCGATAGCTGTTGTCCGCATCACCCCGCCCAAACCGTGACGACGGGCTCGTTTGTCGCCGAGCGACGGGGGCGGAGCAAACGGCAACGATTGTGTCGCTATCGGCTTCATTTATGACGCCTTCGCCGATAAGCTTCGACAGCGTTTCATTGTTCGAGACTACGAACATTTTCTGCTGTTTCCCGGCCGCGCCGGAAATTGAGAAGCTGCCCATGTTCGCATCGCCGGTGACCGGTGTGATCCGCCATCCGTCCACTTCTGTCGCACGCCCAGCGATCCCGAGAAATACTCCCAGCTCCGGCATGCTTGACATCTGGACATAGGGATCGTTGGCCATTTGCCCAATAGGCAGTACCCCAACCGGGCCGTAGATCCCTTTGGCAAGACCGCCGATCTCCCCGCGAAAAATCGAAAGGCTTCGTGTGATCCCGGCGACCAGCGCGTCCATGAACGCTCGCTTGTCGTCGTTGGTGTCTCCCGCCTTGGACGCGACGAGATTTCTCGCCGCGATTACTCCGTCAATGATCGTCGTCCGTTCTTCCGCAGACATTTTCGGCGCATCCACGAGCTCAATCAACTTGGCAAATTTCTGACCCAGCACACTTAGAACCAAGGCCGTCAGAAGTGGTTTTCCGTAAGCAGGCATTCTTGCTGCTTTTTCGATTTCGAGCTGGCGATCGTCATAATCGTCCTGATAGACGCTCTTAAGCATCGTCCCTTGCTCGGCGCCGAGCTCATCGCCTGCAAACACATAAGCGGGTGGATGCAAAGGCCAGGCGCGCTTCAGCATCGCGCGGCCGACCGAAAATATGTCCTTGATGTTAGAATCCTGGGCCGAAAGGCCAATCATCAGAGTACGGTGCGTGACGCTCAGTCCTTCCAGCTGATTTTTCATGAGGGCGAATTTTGGATCGTTCGGCCAATCCGTAATTTGCTGGTCCCGACCTACGATGTACTCTCGATACTGCGCTTCATGGCGCTTGGCCTGGATGGCGCAGCCGTGAAATTTGTGAAGTAGGGCTCGCCCGCCTGCGCCCGGGATATCTTCCGCTCTCACCAGCACGGCAACCAACGTTTCATTGCCGTCGGACAGGGTTGCCACCGCTTTTTCTACCAGGCCATCCCAGTTGGCCGATGCGACTTTCGGAAACACGCCCTCCAGAACCAATACCGCAACCGCTATATGTTCACAGTCCGGCTCGAGGTGATCATCAGCGTAAGTTCCCCGGACGTCGACGATGTCCCACACCAAGTGGTCCGATGGCTGTCCCTGTATTCGTATGTCGAGGAGTAGTGCGTATTTGCCGACGAGGCGCTCGACAATGATGTCTATATTCGCCCAAGTCGCCGGATCTGCCCCCTGATCAACCGCAGCTTTCTCGCCATGGGTCAAAGCGAGGCCTAGCGCTTTGTCCAGTGCGCGTTTGTATGTTCCGTCGCCGGTTTCACCTCTTGCATTGACTGACAGGTAGTCCAGCACGCGTCTCGCGACCACGCGCAGGTCAGCCACTCTTTCCCTCGAAATCCCCGACCCCAACCAAAGGGCATATTCGGCTTTCGCAACGCCGGCCGCGACTTCCAGAAACTCATCGTCGAAAAGTTTCAAGGTCTCCAACACGGAGATATTTGTTGCTGTAATCTTCTTTGGAATTTCCAAGATTTGTGCCCCCACGCGAAGCACTATAAACTCAATTCGTGCTAAAATTGCAAGCAAAGGATGTTGGCGCGCGGGCGCTTTTTACGTGCCTCGCCTATCGTTTCATTGCATGCTTGCAGCGGCTTTGGTCGGTGGCTGAGGAACGGGTGAATGCGCAGGAACATCACGGTTGATCCGCTGGCGTATGCCGATCCGGTGCAGAATCCAGAAATCACAGAGATCCTCGATCTTGCCAGCGGCGAAGTCCTCGACGCGGTTCAGTGGATTTCCGGCCGTCGCTACGATCACCTGATCGCCGACCGGGTTTCGATCCGCGAGAACTTGTCCAGCGTCCCGCGCTTCAGCTGCGCTCTGTGCCCGACTCCTGTGTATCTCGTGTCATCGCCCGAAAAGCGCTTCTTCTTCCGGCACAAGAGCGAAGACGGATCGTGCCCAGCGAAAACCCGATCAGCCTTGTCGCGGGAAGCAATCCAGGCCCTGAAATACGATGGGCAGCGCGAGAGCGAGGCGCACAAAGCCGCCAAAGCTCGCATTATCCGGAGCCTTGCTGCCGACCCTGCCAACAGCGACATCCACACGGAACGGCAATGGCGTTCAAGCGGGAAGCCCGGGAGCCGCCGGCAGCCGGATGTGCAGGCGCAGACCGTTTTCGGTCGCGTCGCTTTCGAGGTGCAGCTTTCAACCACCTTTCTCGATGTCGTGGCCGAGCGCCGTTCCTTTTATCGTCAGGAAGGAGCCTTGCTGATCTGGATGATGGCGGGCTTCAATCCAGAGGATCGGCGGCTGACTACTGACGACCTGCTATTCTCAAACAACTCGAACATATTGGTCGTCGATGAGGAGACGGCGCAGCTGTCCGAGCGGAAAGGCTTGTTCCACGTCCGTTGTCACTATCGGGTACCGGAAGTGGTTGCTGGCAAGCTGAAGGACGGGTGGAGGGATGAGATCATCGCCTTTGGAGATCTGATGGTAGATTTCGAAAGGCAAACCGCTTGGGCATTTGACTATGCCGGCCAAGCCAACTTGTTGCTGCAGCAGCAGGAAGCAACCCGGCTGGGAGGAGAGGACGACCTGCGCCAGCGGATTTGTTCTTTTTGGCTCGCGCGAAATCAAAAGACGCCCGAGACGGTGTCGCAGGTTAGGACGTGGCAAAACCTTATTGGGGAGCTTTCCGCAAGGGGAGTGCCCGCCCCGATCAGCGATCGCTATGACCGCGCGATTACCGGACTCATGAATGGCATCTTAAGCGCGCGTGAGAAGACACCGGTGGGATGGGATTTCAAACATCTTATCCAGGTCGTTCACCGCATCTGCGATGGGTACCCAGAACACGCGCTGACGATGGGCTTCGCGGGAATATGCATGCGAGGACCTGATCAAAGCCCAGGATAAAAAGGGAAAATGGGCGAAACGATCGCGGGCCATGCGTCAGGCGATCCTGGACGGCGATGAGAGGTTTCTACCAGATTCCGAGACGCTGCCCTTTCTCAAGTTCATGTTTCCGGCGATTGGCGCCCGGATTGAGAAGTTTCTTGCCTCGACCTTGGCGAGGTCGCGATTCTGATCGAGAGATCTTCGGCTGGTTTTATGAGAGGATACGCGTTTGGATAGATTTGCCATGGCGCAGGCGCCACTAAAGCGAGCGTGGGCAAATGTCGACTGGATTGGTGACGACCACGGGGACCGCTATGAGGCGACGATGATTGCAAGTGTCGTCGACGAAGAAATGCAGAGCGTGATGAAGGAAATTCTCGAACAACAAAGTGAACTCGCGCGATGCCGGTAGGAGGATTCAGTGTTGAAGCGGATCAGGCGAGCCGTGTCCTCGTCGATGTCAATCGGCGCCGGCGGCAGGTGATTGCTCTAAATCGTCTAGCCAATGCCGATAGCGTTTACAAACTCTACTATGACGAGACGAACAATATTCGTCGGCTGCATATTCGCGATAACGGACTCAACGTCCGAGAACCAAAATGCTTCGTCGTCGGCGGGGTGGCATGCGCGGCTGGCCGGCGGGGTATTGAGCTCGGGTCGCTCCGCTTGGCATTGCGGATTCAGCATAGCGCCCCTGAAATCAAGCTCAAGCATGTCGCTACCGGTGATTTTCTCGAGATTATAGGGGCCCCGCGGCTGGAGACTTATCTCCAGTGGCTTATCGAGGAGGGGCTTCATGTCCATTATTCGGTCGTCGACCCACTCTATTGGTCAATCGTCGATATCGTTGACTCTATCCTGGCCGAGTTTGGCGACACTCGGCTAATGAGTGCTCACTTCTCTCTGAAAAACGACCTCTACTCCGTTCTTCGTCAGCACTATGATGGCACGGTCGATATTTTCCAGCGATATAGCTATCCGGATGTGGGCCGAGTAAGGCGGCGGGCGTTTATGGCAGAGCTCATTGATCTGATGGAGCATGGTTCTGACCTGCTGGAGCACTTCAACTATATGATGCTTAAAGGCGTCCTTGAGATTGGGCTGAAGTTGGACTCTCTTCCCTTTCTCGAGGACGAGACACCAAATGTCTTGATCGATGGCTTCGGCGCATTCTTCCAGGAAAGGATCTGCGTATTGAAGAACGCCGTACACATCCTCGATGTCGAGGAGGTCATTAAGGACTACCTTGCGAGGCTGAAGTTTCTTGACGGCGACCAGGAACTGAAGAACTTCAGGTTTGCTGCGTCGCATGAGGAGCCCGGGATCCAAGTGTCGGATGTCATCATCGGCGTACTCGGCAAATATTTTTCCTTCATCTGCGCTACAAGTGATGAAGATCTATCGCATGCCCGAGCTGCGTTGGACCCGCAGCAGTGCCGCAACCTGGGCCTTCTGAATGAGCTGCTAGAACGATCCCTATCCGAAAACCCTGTGTTTGCTCACTGTGTAATGAGCGTCCGAGATCGAGCACAAGGCGAATTTTTCCGTGCGCTCATCCGGTAGGATCGCCGAGCGGAGATTCATGAAGTCCTTCGAGCTGCGACTGAACCATGGCAATTGCGGACGGTTCTCGGACATTTTCGCAGGGATCCGCCCGCTTGACCTGCTGGTTTCATGCTCGCTGAAACCGTTGAATGGGCCGCTGCCATGCTCGTGTTTAATTGGCTGCTCGCGCAACCGCAATCGGCCAATCCCTTAGAAAATCGCGTGATCTTCCTCGTCGGCGTCCGTCGCGACGCTGGCTGTGGCACCAAGCGCAACACAATTGCACGGATCAGCTTCGTTGCACACGCTGCAGCCTAATTCCTCACGTTGCGATAGTCACCAGCCGACCCTCCCTCTCGGTCAGGACCTGTAGCTTAGACGACAGTAGGAAGTTATTGTCGAGGTAGAGCGCCATCAGCGCCTCCTGCGATTCCGCCTCTTGCGGCAGCCGCGGATTGCGGCGGCCGCTGCGCCCTGCTTTCCAGGCGCCTTCCCAAATGCGGGCGAGGGTCAGGGAACCGTCGAAAATACATTTGACGGTGTCTTCGCCAAGAGCCTGCCACATTTTCTTCGTGCGATTCCTGCCGGCGCTCTCGTTGAAGACCTCGATCACCCGCTCCGGCGGCAGCCGCTCGACCGTGCGACGCATCAACTCGACGGTCGCCACAGCGGCGTCGTGGCCCGTGCGGCACCTGATCTCCGGCCCGGTCCATGTCGCTCGC
The DNA here is from genome assembly GCF_042436655.1 of Sinorhizobium sp. P24N7. Lineage (NCBI taxonomy): Bacteria > Pseudomonadati > Pseudomonadota > Alphaproteobacteria > Hyphomicrobiales > Rhizobiaceae > Sinorhizobium > Sinorhizobium sp. P24N7. The sequence continues at coordinate 92,443 of NZ_JBHMIW010000017.1, forward strand.
GTTTCGGCGAGTGCCGCAATCAGTTCGTCCGTGAATTGGTTAAGCATGGCGGTTTCATAAGCCGAATGCACATCCGCTTCCACCTCCGACGAGCCATGATGCAGCTTGGAGACATGCAGGGGCTGACAAGCATCGCCGATATAATGTGCGAGCAGACCTGCGGCACAGACGAATTCGGTGATCCGCCCATCGGCCGCGAGCTCGGTCATCTCGTCAAAGATCTGCCAAGCCCTGAAAGGAAGCGCCCCGCGCTTGTTGGCGCCGATCGATTCATAAAATGCATTCCAGATATCAGGATGGACCTTCTCCGGCTGGTCCTTCGTCAGCTCTAGCAGCGACTTGCCCTCAAATTCGCCGCTCTCCGCCACCTCATCGATGTCGGCGAAGTGATTGTTGTCGTCAGCCCTCCGGATACTGCGCCAGACGAAATCGGCCACGTCTGCTAGCGGCACGAATTCGGTCCGCGGATGCGGGCCTAGACCACGCTGCAACGATACATCGTCGTAGCCAATGTTGCGCTGGTTGAGCATGAACAGCTCACGAAGCCACTCGTCCTCCACCAAGTCGCAGGCCAGCGCGCCGACCTTGAAATGGCCGACAGCCCCCCAGGTCTCCGGGTGGCCGACATTCCAATCCGCGATGACCTCGACGTCGAGTTCGCGGGATATCGTGGATAGGCAGGTCGCCAGCGCAAACGTTCCGCTGAGCTCGGCGCCGGGCGCCGTCAGTGCCTGGCCGCCCCACTGCATCGCGAATGGCCGGAGCCGGGGGGCGCGTTCACCTCTGGGCAGGGCTGTGCCTTCGTCGGGCTCCAGGAACCAGAGGGTTCCGGAATCGCCTGGCCGCGTCCCGACACTCGTCTCGCCGCGGCGGGCGCCAATCAGAAAGTCGCTGACATAGTCGATGCCACCCACCGAACGATAGCGGAAGAAAAATGCTTGTATCCGGCCCTTCAAAAGTCCGCCGGCCGCACCATAGGCCCTGACATCCTTGTCGATGAGGTCGAGGTCGAATGTATCGACATGGAGATCGATGATCGGTCCGATTTCCCCGATGCCATAGACTTGAGCGGTCCAGCGTGTGACGTCATCGATTCTGATCAGGCCGGCGTCGAGATTCAGCATTTGCCGGCTGCCGGGCCAGCCGGGATAGGCCTCGGGAAACGGCACTTTGCCGAGGTCTCTACCTATGCTGATACCAACCCTTTGGCGCGCATCGCCGACGACGGTGAACGCCTCCCGCCCGGCTTCGCCGGTCACGTGGCGGTTCGTTAGCACATAAACCTGATCGCCGTCCGTCACCAAACATCCCATCGTGCTCATGCGGCGGCGCCCCTGAACCATCTGCAACGCGGGGAACCCGCCTCCGAGCAGACTGGTCGGAAACACCGTGTCGAGCTGGGAGTCTTCGGATCGCGGTGAAGATTCGGCGTATACCACGCAGGTCGGGATCACCCGACCGTCCGGCAGGTAGAGATATTGCGGGACCATCGCCTCAGGTTTCGCTGAAAACGCGGCCCGGTCCTGCCACGTGTCGACGAAGACCAGGACACAGGGCCATGACCATTTCTGGACGCGGGAATTGTAAAGCGTCCGCGGCCCGCTCGAGCCGCGCGGCGCCGCTTTGTCGGCGCTCTTGGCGTCAGGATCCTCATCGCGGATCAGGTAACGGCCGATTGCCGTCGCAAACACGTTATCGAGGTTTGCGAGATGGACGTGATAGGCTTCGCGCGCATCGAGAAGATCCCGCATCGATAGTGAAGAGAAATTGCGTTCCCTGATCCAATCGCCCATGCTGTGCCTCCCCCTAACGATAAGCGGAGAGTGCAACACAGTTGCTTGTCATAAGCAACGCCACCTTAAATTGATACAAGAGCCCCACCTTACCGCTCAAGCATGGGTGTTCGAAGAAGGCCTGAGACGAAGGATGCGCGGTCGAGTTCCCAAAAGTGGCTCGTGGGAGCCGCACGTCGGTTCAGGAAGCAGACAGGGCGGCAACGAGGGTAGGATGGAGCGACAAAGAAGCGTCGTAATTGCCCTTCAACAGCGTTGCCAGATATTGGCGCTTATAATTAACATCGAAGATGTATCGAGCGCTGTCACCCTCCATCACCCCCAAGCTCCCATTCCAAAGCATGACGTCAATCAGTTTGCCGATGCTTTCGGGGTCTTTGAGTTCTTTCGAGGCTATGCACCGAAGTTTTGATGCTGTCAGATTCTCCCGTTGTTGCACAACTTCGAACAACAGATCGGAACCCTTCGGTACAAGGTCGGCAATCTCGCGATCCAGGTCTTCCAGAACCTGCCATCCTAGCTCCTTCAGCGCGACCAGGTAGTCTTCTTCCGCAATTTTGCCCCGGCTGAACGTAACGGCGCGTCGACGGGCGGTTTCAAAGAGGCGGATCAGATATCTTGGCCGCATAAGGCTGCCGTCAATAAGAAAGTCCAGTACCGGTCTCCCAGCGACAGTCAACACCGAGGCTCGAGACCATAGGGTCGGCCAATCATCCCTTATGTCGATCGCGCTCACTTTCAAGCGTTGCTCAAACAATTGCTTCAAGAGAGACCGACCGTCCACTCCAGACTTTGGACCGCTAGCTTCCCATAATCTGCCATGCCGCGAATCAGAAACTCGTGAACGCCGCTGCGAACGAAGATTCCCCAACGGAAATCGAGGTTTTTCCTTCTGAATTTCCGTGCGATTTCCTGCATCGATTCTGTTAGACCAACAACGATCATAGCGTCATCGTCCGTGAAGCCGCCGGGCGTCCAAAAGCGGTCAAGATTATCGAACAGGAACAAGACGAACCCCTTCAAGCGAAGGTATTCAAGCACAGCCTCCCGCAGCATCCTCACGTCTTGACCATAAATGGCTTCGAGCAGGACGGCCATGACCATCGAACATGACGTGAAGAACTTCCTGGCAGATTTCGAGGCGCTGAAGGCTAGATACGGCGAGGCATTCGCCGACTTAAAGCTGTGCGGTTTACTTCAAAGAAAGGCGAGATAATCCGGGATTGGGAGGACTTCGTGCCCTACTCCTGCAGAACGAATGACGACGGCCTAACGGAATGCCAGGAGGAAAGGCCAATCTAGGCCGGATCGACAAGCAGATTGAATTCCTGCCAGCCTCGGAGCTGCAACTTCCGTGGCCGTTGTCGTTTTTCATTCGCAGCTTCCAATTGCGATCACATTGCGCCGCGGCTAGAATCCGCGAATGAGGGATCCATCGGAGGATAGAATGTCATCGCTGAAGACGCGCCATTACAATCTCCAGCCAAGAAACCTTCTCACTAACACGTTGGCCCTGGCGCTTGTCTTCACCGCATTCCGACTGACGATCGAGGATACGCTCACCCTGGGCTATGCGATGGCTGTGGCCGTCTTCATCTATATTTCGGTGACCGTCGAAGGCGCGCGGCTTCGCAAGAGTGGCGTTGGCGACTTGCGGTCCTGGGCCGAGACATGCTTCGCCGCCGCCGTCGCAGCCTTAGTCGGCTATCTCGGATATCGCGCCTGGCTCATGGGCTACTAGGCCGAAGGATCCGATGCGTATCGTCCTTCGCAACAGTCCCGCTTATGAACTTGGCCCCATCAACGAGCGTGAGGCCATGGCTCTCCGGGCCTGGTACGGCCACTCGAGCACCGAAGATGACGAGCGCATCGCGCTTGCGGTGATCAAGCGTGCCAAGACGATGGACGGCTGGATCGAGTGCGATTGCCTCTCCGGCCGGTTCCGCTCTCTGCTCGCTCCGATCCAGCAGGAGAAAACGTTCACGCTGCGCCGGCTCACGGCGAAGGATGGAGATCCACACCAGCACGAGGATCGACCGAACCACGCCGACACTTGCCCGTTCCGCGTCGACAAAGATTCAGCGCCCGCTCTCTTCGATCGGGGGTACAATCTGCGGCCTCTTCCCAATCAAGAGCGCACCTACGTCGATGCTCTCCCGGCCATTCCGAATAGGCTCGCCGATCTTGACGCGCCGGACCAAACGAGAACGTTAGAACGCAACGATCGGCCGTCGAAATTAGGGGCGGTCTTATGGCGGCTTCTCGACAAGGCCGGCATGAATGTTGTCCCACCCCTGCAGGACACACCGAAATACGGCCTCTCGGAGCAGGTTGCGAAGCTTCGCCATAGCGCCCGCGAACTCAGAGTCCTGCGCACCTGGTCGTTGGGCGCCCTCATGTCGACCTGGGCGGCCGACTACTGGAATCCGGCGAGCCGTTGGCAAGAGCTCCTCGAAAAGTCCCGCCCGGACTGGCCCGAGACGCTGCGCCGCACTGGGTTCATGCTGCTGTTTTCGACAAGCGTGTCGGCCCAGGCGATCTCACCGGCCTCAGATTCCCGCAAAATAGACATACATTCGAAAGTTCGTCAGCCACTGCGCGGCGATCCGGCGAGCCGAGGCCCGTTCCTCACAATTCTGAACGTCGATTTTCAGGAAAACGACGGAGGGCCTATCCGCGCCATTCATGCCTACGCACAGCCAGTCTACAATGGAGACACTCTTTTCCCGGTCGAATCCGGGTTCGAACGGGACGTCGCGCACCTTCTCTTTTGGCTGCAGCAATCGCTCTTTGAAGCCGCTCCGCAACTGCGCATCCGGATCGTCAAGCCTCTCTTTGCGTGGGAAACACCGCTCGGCCCGTGTCGACCCGACTTTATCCTCGAGACCGCCTACAGCAACTACGATCCGGTCAATCTCATCGTCGAAGCATTCGGCATGGACACCGAAGAGTACCGGCAGGCGAAGGAGAAGACCATCCCCCGGATGCGCCACATAGGGCCGATCTTCGAAATCCGCCCGGATGATCTTAGGCCAGCACGCGCGGAGGAAGCCGGGCAGAACTTGCAGCGCTGGGTGCTGGATCGTTCCCGACGATCCACCGGGCGGCAGACGCAAACGACATCAGCTCAGATCGCGGCCCCAGGAATAACTCGCACATGAAGCCGCAGCTCTGTCTTAGGCGTCGGATACAACAGGTAATTCCTCTGTCTCCGTCTTTTCTTCTTCTGCGGCATTGAATATCAGCGTCAGCCCCTCCTGCGGATAGAGGCTGTCAAAGCGGCCACATGCCTTGCACCACTCCGCAGCCACCGGCGATAGCCATCCAGTCAGCTGCAGGATATTCCCATGGTGTTTTCGCAAGTCCCAATGGAGCACCGTTTCATGGTGTGCCAAACGGTTGCGAAGCGTGCGGATCGCGCCGAGTGACTTTGTGAAATCCTTGCGTCGAAGCCCCTTGCCGTCCTCGCGCCGTGCGATGTCCTTCAAAGTCGTCTGCCACAAGTTTTCGTATTCCTTACCAAGCATCGCCGTCCAGAAGCCGAAAGTTAGGGCCGCAACGATACGTGCCGGCGTGTCGTCCTTGCCCTGTTCGGCAAGTTCTTTGCGAGCCTTGGCGATCATGTCGGCCTGTATGGGGTTTACCTGATGCTCAGACATGTCGAACCAGGTCTCGCCGTGGGCCTTGCTCATCACCTGGTGAATACGGTTTCTCAGCGCCACCTCGAGCATGTGCAGCGGCGTGTACAGGCTCTCACTCAGCAGAGCATTGAGGGTATAGAGGGCGACAGCCCTGTTGCGGTCTCCCCCTGCCCACCCCAGATAGGTCCCGAACCTGTCGGCTGAGAGGGTATCCTCGATCCCTGGGAAGGGACTATGGTCCTGCATATCCATGTGCGTATGGGGTTGATTTCTCCCCCACCCCTGTATATATCTGTGTCCGTAAACCCCGGTACCGTCTCTGCCCTAGGCATGCGGCCGGGGTAATTCATTTCTGAGGTGAGGTCCGGTTATTCCTTCGGGCGCTTCCCCTTTGGGGTCTCCACCCGCTTCCTCTCTGCCTGCCTCTTCTTCTTCTCCAAGGCAAAGTCCGGCTCGAGGTCCTTGATCTTCTGTATCAGCCCGTCAAGGTGGTAGGTGTTGGCTCCCCAGTCCCCAGCCGCGGTCTTGTGCTGCACTCGCTGAATGAGGCCCGCCTTCTCCAGGGCCTTCATGTTCGGCTTGATGCTGGATGCTTTGATGCCGATGCGATCGGCCAGCTGCTGCTTGGTCGGAAAGGGGGGACGATCCGGCGACCAGAACAGATCGAGCAGATGCATTAGCAGGCAAAACTGCGTGCTGTTGACGCCAAGCCGATGCTGGGAGCGGATAAGGATCGTCGGGATGGCTGCATAGCCGTGGCTCTTCACCTTCTTGCCCCAAATCCTCTCGAACGGGGCTGAGTCTTCAGGTTTTGTCGGGAAGGGAACGACGGTGTTATCTGTTGCGGTGGTCATGGCAGTCTCGCTGAAAATGAACTTAGCGAGAATGTGAGGGAAAAGTCCCGCCGCTTCAATGGGTGGCCGTCGAGCTGGTAGGTAAGAATCCTACCCCACCTGACTATCCGTATTTCGCCTCTCTGGCTAATAGCGCTGGATGATGATGCTATTTAGTGGTGACGTTTCACCCCCCACCTGGGCGGAATCTATAACCTACCGTGGGGTAGAACTATCACCTACCCAGCCAGCATTTTTTTGAAATAAGAGGCTACTTGAGCCGCTTTTACCAGGGTTCAAGGGTTCCATCCAGCCGAAAGACGCCAAACATCCAAGCCGGCCAAAACGCTTTACGCTCTCGTTCACATAAGCCGAAGATATCGTCCTACAATGAACCTCACCACTACCGCCGGAGCGCCGCCGAAGACGGCCGCCGCGCCAAAACTGGCGACGAAGCTGTTCCATCCACCAAACCCGAAAAACGGAACGATCAGCAATGCAAGCGCGAGAAAGCCGCCAATGAACGCACATACGAGCGTTGGACCGAGATATCGTCGCAAAACAGAGTAGACGATTCCGCCGAATACAGCGGGAATGCTGCCGAAAATATAGGCCATGAAGATCGACCCAACGAATTGTTCAACTCTCCAGTCTTTGAGAGGCAGCATAAGAATGACGGCGCCGACCAGTGGTCCCAGCAAAAAAGCCCAGAAGATGATCGCGATCCAATGCGCTTCACCGGTTTTCTCGAGCGGCTGTTGGCTTTCCCTCCGTTGAACCATCGCCCTCTCGTCTGATTGTTGCCCCACTGGATTTGCCGATCAGCACTTTTTCCACTGCAGTGAGATTCAAAATAGCAATCTGCAACCTTTACGCTATTGTGGTGTGGACGCACGTTCAATTGCGAAAGGTGACGCAGTGAGCAGCTATATACACCCTGATCGTCTGGCTTTCGGGATCCCGGCCGGGATCTTCTATTTCATCCTCACCGCGTCCTTCATCCCGTTCATTCTCGCCCCTGATGCCGCGATCGGCGTCTGGATCGTGCTGTTCCTGTTCCTCTATGCGTGCATCCGCCACGGCATGGACACGCATCCGAAGGACATCGCTCGTTTTGACGACGAGATCGCAAACGGCACCCCTCCTCTCTGATCGAAAGGACCGACTGTGACCACAGACGAGCAACTCTTCAATGGAGCCTTGATCTACGGCTTCTTTGCAGCGACGTGCCTTGCCTTCATCTACCATACCGACCCCGCACAGGCCCTTTGGGTGCAGAAAATGACGGCGTTGGCCGCTGTCGCCAGCCTTTCCTTCGGCGTGCGTTTCGACGTCACATCGCCGTCGGCATCCGCGGCGGCTTCATGATGATCACCGCGATTCCTGGAATCTCGGCAGGCGCCTGGTTGGCGTCACTGCTGCCAGCGAGCATCTGAGATCGGGAACGAAAAATCTTCTCAAGGAACGAATACGGTGATTTTGGATAAACTCACTGCGAACGCTACCCCCTACCAGGTGGTCGGCCTGCCGACATTGTACGGCCGGGGTGGCGTGTGGGAGACGGCGCTGCCCATGCCGCTGACCTCGACACTCTGGCATTCACTGGTCGCCCTGCCGCATCCAGGGAGAGGCTACGCGAGCTTTGCCGAACCCGGCGAAGTGCCGGTTTATCTGGAGAACGACGACGGCTCTGACGATGCGCCCGACCCCATCATGCTCGAAACGGCGCGCTGGCTAATCGCAAACGATTCAGCGGTGGAAAGGGCAATTGTTGAAACTATCCTCAATGATCTGCCCTCGCTGCGCAAAATCCAGAACCAAGTCACCATTGACCCCGATGAGCAGCTTCCCGAGAGTTGGGATGAGCCGCTGCTACGCCCAATGATCCGGCTCCTTCACCTCACGCTCCCCCCTATTCAAGGGCGGCTTCCCTATTTCGGCGCGGAGCTGGCCTGCACCTGGGAGCGCGAGCATGGCTACGGCATCATGTTTCACGGCACTGAAATCGTAAGAACGGGCGGTGGCGACGTTCCGAACCTTTCTTGGATCGCAAACCGGCATGCCGAGGGGCGTGAGTGAAGTCAGGTTGGACTGCCTACCGGTCAGAACGTTTAATCGCGTTTGGAAGGCGAATACCGATGAAAGCCAGGATTGCCGGTACTATCGGCGGCGCGCTGCTAGGGCTCTTCGTAGGAGCAGGGACGGGCATCGTCGGAGGATTCTTCGGGGGCGTCGCCGGCGCGTCGATCTTCACTATTGGTGGTGCCGTTTGGGGTTTCAGCGCAGGCCCCGATCTCGCGAACCTATTTCGACGTTGGCGGTCCAGGTAAGCGAGGCCGACCAAGGCCGGATCAAGAGCCGCTCGACGTCTCTGAACAGATGCAAGCCGAAAAAGATGGGCAAGCCGCTGCGCGGCCGCGTGCTATGCCTGTGGCACCGAGCCGGCTGCGCGTCTCGGCCCATGCGGGTGGCGCCCGCTCTTGCAGCAAGCATCAGTCGCGCTCGCGCGCGTTTAGGTTCCAATAGCGTTTACCGCAACGTCCCGTTGCTACGCACGACTGGCCGGAAGCGGGAAGGTGAGGCAAGCGGCCACCAAAAGAGTGAGAGGAATTCCAGGCCCGGTTGCACGGGCCTGAGAGGGAGAGAGAGGCTTTCCCCGGTCCCGTGAACCGGAGAAAGCACGATGACCAGCAAAGCCCGCAAATCCGCGTCCGCCGTTCGCCGCCCGGATAGGGACGTCTATCAGCGCATTACCGACAAGATCGTCGAGCAGCTCGAGTCCGGCGTTCGCCCCTGGCATCAGCCATGGGGAGCGAATGGCTGCGCCACGCGGCCACTTCGCCACAACGGCATTCCCTATCGCGGGATCAACACCGTCCTTCTGTGGATGGAGGCGGCAGCCAACGGCTACGGATCGCCTTTCTGGATGACCTACAAGCAGGCCCAGGAAACCGGCGGTCAGGTCCGTAAGGGCGAGAAATCCACCCTCGTGGTCTATGCCGGCGCCATCGAGAAGACTGGGGAAGACGAAAACGGCGAGGAGATCGAGCAGCGGATCCCTTTCCTCAAGGGCTACTGCGTCTTCAATTGCGATCAGATCGACGGGCTGCCCGAAAAGTTCAGGCCGACGATGGAGCCTGTTGAACCGAAAGAGCGCATCGCCCATGCGGATGCCTTCTTCGCCAACACGGGTGCCGATGTTCGCGTTGGCGGTAACAAAGCCTTCTACATGATCTCCGAGGATTTCATCGGAATGCCGCCCTTCGAGGCATTCGAATCGGCGGAATCCTATGTGTCTGTCCTTGCCCATGAGACAGCCCACTGGACTCGCCACCCCTCTCGCCTCGATCGCGATTTCGGCCGCAAGACCTGGGGGGACGAGGGATACGCGATGGAGGAGCTCGTCGCGGAAATTTCTGCATCGCTCGTTTGTGCAGATCTCGGCCTCGAGGACAAGCCGCGCGAGGATCACGCAGCCTATATCGGCAGTTGGTTGAAGGTCCTCAAGAACGAGAAGCGGGCAATCTTCCAGGCGGCCGCCCATGCTGAGCGCGCCGTCACCTTCCTGCACAATTTGCAGCCGGACGCCCCTTCCGAGACAGAAGCCCCGCTCGCCGCGGCGGCCTGATCGTCTTCCCCTCTCCTCTTCCACACCATGAAAGGTTACGACCATGGCTGACCATGTCTGGACCCAGATCACGATCGGCGGTGAGCTCGATCGCGAAGGCGTCGACGCGCTTATCGAAGCCCTCTTCGACGATTTCCACGGCTACGATGCCTCGCCTGACGAAGTCCTCCTCGAGGCGATCCGCAAGAGCGAGCACTTCGTCTTCCAGGGCCAATGCTCCGGAGACCCGGAAATCACGGTAGCCGCCTGCAAGGCGCGCGGCCTCACCTATTCGTTCTGCTACGACTCCCATGCGGAGTGGAATGCCGGCGGCAAATATTGGACCCCGGGCCTTGCGACGCCCGAGGAGTTCTCCTGCGCATCCTCTTTCCATCCGGTTCTGCATCTGAAGGAGATCCGCGAGCGCTTGGCCGACGGCTCGCTTGCCAAACATCTCGACGATCTTGAAATCTGGACAGGCGACAAAGGCTTCCCGACCCTGACGCTGCGGGAGCCGGCAGGAGAAGCGCATGCGGCTTCGTCCTGATCAACGTCGCCGGCTGCTGGCGGCCCTCGGCGGCCGCCTGCTCGCCGTATCCTTCGGATCGGGCGTCGACTCAACGGCCATGTTGGTGGCTCTCTACCTTGCCGGCCTTCGCCCTGACGTCATCACCTTTGCCGACACGGGAGCCGAAAAATCGGAAACGCTTGTCCACCTCGAGCGGATGAATGCGATCCTGATCGAGTGGGGCTGGCCGCCGATCATCATCTGCCGGAAAATCCCATTTGCTGCGACGGGCTACACGGATCTCTACGGCAACTGCATCGCCAACGAGACGCTGCCTTCGCTTGCCTTCGGCATGAAGTCCTGCAGCATCAAATGGAAGCAGAAACCGCAGGACCAGGTGTTGAAGGGCTCGCGATCCGGTCCCAATGCCTGCGAACCCCACCCGGTCTGGATCGAGGCGCAGCGGACAGGCCAACGCATCGTCAAGCTCATCGGCTACGATTGCGGTCGCGCCGACATTCGCCGATCGCGCAACTTCGCCAGCGCCGACGCGGATGTCGACTATGTCTATCCGCTGCAGCTCCTCGGATGGGCGCGCCCCGACTGCGTCCGGATAATCACCGAGGTCCTCGGCCCCGGCATGGTTCCGGTCAAATCGGCGTGCTTTTTCTGCCCCGCATCAAAGCAGTGGGAGCTCTACTGGCTTGCCGCTCATCATCCGGATCTGCTCGAGCGCGCCCTTCTCCTGGAGCGGAACGCTCTCACCGGAAAGCACAGCCGGTCCGACGAGATCGAATTCGGCGCGTCATGGGATGACCTGGTGCAGAACGCCGATCGCTTCTCAAGCTCGTCCACCACGGTCGGCCTTGGGCGCAGCTTTGCATGGAACCAGTGGGCAAGGGTCAACGAGGTTGTCGATCACGCTTTCCGTGTTAGGCGTAGCGAAGCCGATCGAGACCGATTCATCGCTCTCGCCGACAGCTTACGGGATACCGACAATGCCCTCGATGGGCGCTCGCCTCGCGTCGCGTGAGGAGGTCCGATCCGACTTGCCCATTTTAGCTAAAATCCCTAAGATATGGACACGTCGTCATCAGGAGAGCGTCACCATGCGCAGCTTTTCACTCACCGATCTTAGCAACAAATCCGGCGAGGTCGTGGAGGCCGCCTATTCCGGCCCAGTCGACATCACCCGCCGAGGCAAGAGAAAGTTTGTCCTAATGACAGCAGAACAATATGACCATCTTCGCAGGGCAAACGATCCCCGCAGGGTCTATGCCGCGGGCGAAACACCACCGGACATAGCCGCTCTCTTCGAAGCTGAAGCCGATCGCCTTGCGAAGGGAGAAGGATATGACGATTGAACGGGACGAACTGCTCAAGGTCGGAACCGTTCTTGAATACCCTTATCTCTGGAAATGGCAGGCAGAACTTGGCGAAACTGAAGGCCGAAAGGACCGGCCCATTTGCGTTTTGTTCGCCACCGTGAATCCCAGGGACGGTCTAACCCACCTGGCTCTCATCGCTATCTCAAGCCAGCCTCCCCGCCATGGACAACAATCCATCGAAATTCCCGAGATGGAATGCCGGCGCGCAGGGCTCTCCGATTGGAAACGGGGCTGGGTGACGGTAAGCGAGTACAATTACGACATCGCTGAGAAGTCCTTCTACTTCGACACCACCCAAGACCCCATCGGTCGCTTCGGCAAGCGCTTCATGCAGCGCCTCGCCACGGCGGCCGCGCCGCTCTTCAGGCAAGGTGGCGCCAGAGTGGATCGCAGGTAGGTCCTTCGGGAAGTGGCTGAACGGTCCATCTACGCCCAAATCGACGAGATCAAGGACGTGCTCGAGCAACGCCGGCGCGAGCATCTGCGCTTGCGTGGCCACGACGCAAGCGTCGTCGCCGAGCACGTCCTGCGTCTCGAATGCGTCCTGAAAACTCTCGAATGGGTTCGCGACAATCAGGACGAGCTCAAGGCCCATGCGAGGATCCGCCGGCAAGAGGGGAAGCCCTCACCAACCGGCTGACGAAAGAGGCAGCGGAACGGACAAGCCCGGGTAGCCGGGCTTGCAATGCGGAGAGAGAGTTCTCTCCCCCGGCTTCTCAAGAGGAGCCCTTCCGTGATCCCCTTCCCCTTCCCCTCCCCTCCCGCCGATATCGCGCCGCCCGGCCGCCTCCTGGTGCTGGCCTGCTCCGCCACCAAAAGAGCGGATCCCGGCTATATGCCTGCGATCTATCGCTACGATGGTCCGCTCTGGCAGACGCTGCGCGCAACCGATCCCCAAGGCAGTATGGCCCGGGTCGCTTTTCTGTCGGCGCACTATGGATTTCAGGATTCGGCCGTCCCGATCGCCAATTATAATTCCCGGCTCACTTTCGAATTGGCAAAGCGCATGATCGCCGGCGGCATGACGACGCGATGGCCCCGGCCGCCGTCACCCCGCTCGCCGGATACCTGGGGCATGCATCCCGGCGCAGAGATCGCATCGATGTCCCGACACGGCCGCGAGCCCTTCCACGATATCGCGCTTGTCGGCGGTCATCTCTACCTCGACGTCATGCGCGCCTTTCTTCCGGGATTCATCCGCCTGAAGGGCATAGTCGAAAACCCTGAGGTCACGGAGATCAACGGGCCGATCGGCATGATGCGCCGAGACCTCAGAGAGTGGCTGCAGCGCGGTGCCCCAGGCAACGCTTCCTAGAGTGAGAGGCAGGGGAGCCCGGATGACCGGGCTCCGAAAGAGGAGAGAGTTTCTCCCGCCTGGCTCTTCAGGAGCATGCCATGACGAACCCCACCATCGTAATGATCCCCCTCAGCAAGCTGTCCCGCAGCCCGCTCAACGTTCGCAAGACCGCCGCGAACGAACAGGAGGACAACGAGCTCTATGCCAGCATCAAGGCGAATGGCATCAAGCAGAACCTGCTCGTCTACAAGTCCGGAAAGGGCTACCTCGTCCATGCCGGCGGCCGCCGCCTCGCCATGCTCGAGCGGCTTGCCGCCGAAGGCGTCATCAGCGCCGACTCCGACGTTCCCTGCATCGTCGAAACAAAGGACCAGGCCGACGAAACCTCACTTATCGAAAATTTCATTCGGGCCGACATGCATCCGGCCGACGAGTTTGAAGCTTTTAACGCCCTCGAAAAGAAAGGCTGGTCCCGCGAGGAGATCGCCAACCGCTTCGGCGTCACCCTCAACTTCGTCGATCGCCGCATGAAGCTTGCCCGCGTGTCGCCGATCATCATCGAGGCGTTCCGCGCCAACAAGCTGACGCTCGAATGCGTCCAGGCATTTTCCATCTCCGACGACCACGGTCGTCAGAATGAAGTATGGGAGGAGCTTTCCAAGCGTCCCTATGGTTTTTACCCCAGGGACATCAAGTCAGCCCTGACCGAGCGCACCTATCACGGCAACTCCAAGCTCGGCCGTTTTGTCGGCGTCGATGCCTATCAGGCTGCCGGCGGCGCGATCCTGCGGGATCTCTTCTCCGACAATGACAGCGTCCATCTCTGCGACAGCGCTCTTCTCGAGAAGCTCGCTCTCGAAAAGCTGCAGGCTAAGGTGGACGAGCTCGCGCAGGAATGGAAATGGGCCGAGGCACAGCTCGACGTCGCGTGGGACGCTTTCCGATCCTTCGGCCGCGTCTATCCCGAGCCCGTCGAACCGGACCCGGCTCTCGTCGCCGAATTCGAGCAGCTGGAAGCCCGGCTCGAAGCCCTCTCCGGAGAGTACGATGAGGAAACCTGGACAGAGGAATTGCAGGACGAAGAAGACGCCGCGGCTGCGCGTCTCGAGGAGCTTCGGAAAGTCTTCGCGGATAACAACGTCTACACCGCCGAACAGAAAGCTGTCGCCGGCGTCGTCGTGACCCTCGACCACAGCGGTCAGTTCCGTCTCGAAGCGGGGCTTGTCCGTCCCGAGGACCTGCCGAAGAGAACGCCGCAAGCCGACGGCGATGAAAGCCCTGCAAATGACGGCCCGGTGATCAAGCTCCCGGTTTCGTCGTCGACCCGCCATTCCGAGCGCGATTCTGATCCGGCCGCAGAGGCTCGCAAGGAGCAAGGCATCTCCGCTTCGCTCGCCGACGATCTCAGAGCAACGCGTCATCAGATCCTGAAAGCGCACCTGGCGGCGGACTTCGCGACTGCGTTCGACGTCATGCTCTATTCGATGTGCTCGCGGGTGCTCGGGGAAAACAACTATCGAACGACGCCCATCCACGTCACGGTTACGCACGCCGAGACCTACCGGAGCCGCGAAGCCATCAAGGACACTGTCGCGGCCCGAATGCTGCAGGCCACCCGGGAAGGGCTGAACGTTGAATGGCGGTCCCTGCCGACCCCAAAGGACTTCGAGGCAATGTGCGCCCTGCCTGAAAGCGACAAGCAGGCGCTCTTTGCCTGGTGCGTCGGTCACGGCGTCATCCAGCAGCTCGCGACCGATAACGCGGCAAACCCCGTCATCGAGGTGATCGGCCATCGCATGGCCGTCGATACGGCCGCGTGCTGGAGGCCGACGGCCGAGAACTACTGGAGCCGGACGAAGAAGGACCATGCCATCAAGGTTGCCCGCGACCTGATCGGCGACCGCTGGGCAGATGACAAGGCAAAGGACAAAAAGCCTGTCATCGCGTCCGCGATGGAGCAGGCCTTCAGCGAGGATCCTCGCAGTGCTGCCGGTCTTGCCCCGGAAACCGCGAGCAAGACTTCGGTCTGGCTACCCGACGGCATGGGCTTCACCGGCTCCTTCACCGAACAGGCTCCCGCGCAGGACTATTCCTCGCATGACTACGATGACGAGGAAGTTCAGGAGGCAGACGGCGAAGCTGACGAGACCGTCGGCGACGGCGATGACGAGCTCGACACCGAGAGCGAGCTGCAGGACAGCGAGCAGGATACCGGCGACGACATCCCCGCGTTCCTCAAGGAAAGCGCGGCCTGATCGCGCATATCCCTCGCAGTGATGAACCACGGCCCGGCCCTACGCCGGGCCGTCTTCACATCAACGTTCAGGAGATGCTGCCATGCGACTGACGTTCCCCTATCACCCGCTGCGCGAGCTGCTCATCGAAGCTGAAGCACGCTGGCGCCAAGGACTTCGCCTCAGGTGGGGCATCAAGGATCCCGCAGGCTTCTGGCTGATCGGTGACCAAGGCGTCTACCTCATGCACAACGGTCTCTTTGTCGAAGGCGAGCAACGTGTCGTCTATGCCCTCGAATGTGATCCCACCACCATGCCCTTCGAGCAATGGTCGTCCGCCAAACGCACGTCGTTCGGTTGCTTCTCCGGTTGCGAGTTCATCGACGGGGAAACCGTTCGCGACGCCGTTGACGCGGGCAGCTCGCTCATTGTCGAATACCACTCGACCACCATGACTGTGTGCACAGAAGCGTACCTGTGAACGTAAGGAGACTGTCTGAAATGGCATCTGCGAAGGAACTTCAACGCCTCAAGGACTCGTGGCTCAGAGACCCAACCTGGGACATCGAGGACACCGAGGGCTTCGAGGACCACGCCGAGGAACTGCGAGCATTCGCAGAGGCACACCGCATCGAGCAGGAAAAGGAATACCAAAACCGTATTCTGGCGAAAGCCATCGCTCTCGGTTGCCCCGGGAACATCGACCTGGCGGTTTATGTCGAACGATTGGAAGAGCGCATCGCTCACCTCGAGCAACGGGTTTTCGACTGACGAAACCCTTCACCCGCGACAACTGATGCTCTGAAGGGCCGCCCTTGGTCAGAGGGCGGCCCTCTTGCCCGTGACGAGTTTTCCAGACCGCCTGACACCCCAAGCGGCCGCTCGTCATGGAGCACGCACTCATGTCCGATTACGCTTCCTACATCACGCAAGCTCTTGCCACTGAAGGCGGCCATCTCCAGATCGGCCGCGGCGGCTTCACCCTTCACTTCGGATTGAGCCGTCTCAGCGGATACGACTGCGACACGGTCAAGGCCGAAGCCATCGCCGCAGGCCTTCCCGTCTACGACAGCCGCAAGGTCGACTTCGGCGCCGTCGCGAAGATCGTTTGCAGCGGTCCGATGATCGCCGTCGGGCGTTCACCCGACCCGAAGCCGTGGAACGCTTTCTCCTCCGTTCCGCTCTACCACGTCATGGAAGCCTACCGGCAGGCCGGCGCCGAGGTCCATCACATGCCGCCCGTTCCCGTCGATTCCGACCTGGACGGTTAAGGGGGAGCCGATGAAAAGCTACAGCGAGGCCAGGATCGAACTCCGGCGCATGGAAGAGGCCTGCCGCCTGAATTGCCGGCACCTCAAGATCATCGATCGCCAAATCATCGCGGCCGCCGAGCGGATGACGATCCCAGACAGGAACAAGGTCCGCCAGTATGGCAGGCATGCATCCACCTGGACCAACGCCGACGAACGGCATTACCGGGACTGCATCGACGCCGTATTCGAAAGTCGGCGCGCGGAAGTGGAGGCTCTAAGGCGCAAGATCGAGCGCCAGACAGCCGCGATCAACCTGTTGCGGCGCCGACTCGGGATCAACGAACCTGCGCCGGCCATTCCACACATCGTCAGCGGCTGAATAATCCGCACCTCGAAGGATCCCGCCATGGACAGAACTCAAGTGAAAGTCGATCAGATCTTTGCCTCCGATCGGCAGCAGCCTCCGGCCGAACGATCCCTCCCCTGGCCGGAAAAGCGCAGCGGCATCACCGTTGTCGTCGAACCGAAACCGCACTGGGCCATCGATCTCCTCGCCTTCCGCTTATCGGAGCGTTCCTACTGCTATTACGCGGGCTGGTGCCACAACGGTTCGAATGCCCGCTTCTTCAGGCATATCGAAAAGTGCGGCGCCGATATCCTGGAGAAAGCGCGGGCCATGATCGCTGATGAGCTTTCCCAAGGGCTGTGGGACCGCGCAGCGTAATTAAAAAGAAGCAGCAGCACGCATCGGGCGCCCCACGTGGCGCCCGTTTTCTTTTCATCTGGAGAGCCAGAGGCAGGCCGGAAAGAGAGTGGACCGGCGGAGCCGAAAGAGTGAGCGCAAGCCGGTCCTCCCTTCCCACTCTCAGGAGGACTGCCCATGCCAGCCATCGCCCTGTCCGATCAGGACGTCTCCCCGGACGATGTCCTGTCGCGCTACGATGCCAACCGTCATCAGTTTCGCATTCTTTCCGCGCAGCTGCGTGATCCCAATCGAACGGCGCTGTTCGATGCACTCGCCGCCGCCAACGTCGCCTTCGTGATCGTCAGCTTGGACCGCGATGACGACGACGGTCGACTCGAGGATCTCGCGGTGATCGGCGCCGATCGCGCTGCGCGTCTCCCCGACGCCTCGATCACCCTTCCGGTCGCACTCTGGGGTGTGCCTGCGCCCGTCCTGCTCGATCTTTCATTCCCGCACGCGATCGAGCGGCTCGCTTTTGATTTCGTCGAGCAGAACTACGGTTCCCTCAGCCTCGACTTCACGAACCTCGACAACATCAGCTTCAACGTCGCGGCGCGCTCGATCGCGTTCGCTCCCCGCCGTGGAGGAAAAACCAATGCCTGAGGTCATCGAAACTCTCGTCTATCGCATCGACGAACTCTCCGAATCCGCCAAGGAAAAGGCGCGCAGCTGGCACAGGGAAAGCGCCTTCGACTACGATTGGCATGAAACCGTCTACGACGATTTCGAGACGATATGTGTGATCCTGGGGATCCGGCTCAAGTCCCGCTCGAGGCGGACAGCGGGCGGCGGGAGCTCCTCCAAGACCTGCATCTGGTTTTCCGGTTTCTGGAGCCAGGGCGACGGCGCTTGCTTCGAGGGCTACTACCGGTACGAGCGGGACTGCATCCGCAGAATCCGCACGCATGCGCCTCTCGACAAGGAGCTGCACCGGATCGCCGATGCACTGCAGCAAGTTCAGAGGCGGAATTTCTACCAGATCCAGGCCGAGACCACCCATCGCGGCCGGTATCACCACGCCTATAGCATGGACATTTCCGTCGAGCGCGACAGTCCGAAGTATCAGGACTTGTCCGGGGACGACGAGCCGATCGTCGTCGAGGCGCTCCGCGACCTCGCCCATTGGCTCTACCGTCAGCTGGAGCAGGAGTACGAGCACCTGACCTCGAACGAGGAGGTCGACGAGGCGCTTCTGGCGAACGGCTACACCTTCACCGAGGGCGGCCGGCATTTCGGTTAAGCCCTGATTTTCCACCGCGTGATTGCCGAATTTTCTACTTTAGAAAACGTGCATTGGCGACTATATGCGCAACCAGCGATTGGCCATCGAACGGCCCCAAAACAACGATTAGGAGCGGAGCCTTGAGCCGATACATCGTGCAAATCACAAACGGGACCGATACGGATGAGAAAGGGACGATCGGCTACGATCCGCCCTTGCGCACCTTTTTTCTCCAAGCATTTCCGGACCCGGAAACAGACGACTGTGCGCTCTGGTTGGGCGCATGGCTTGAAGAATACCCGACGCTTGAATCCATCATCGAGGCGGCGCGAGCCCAGGGCTACGAAGTGCACGGGCTGACGAAGGAAATGATCCTCGCGATGGTCAAGGAAGCCGGGCCGCCTCACCCACCGAGCCTGGGTGAACGACTCGGCATAGTGCGGTAGAAGTCTTCAGAGCAGATTCGAGGGCGGAAGCAGCAGCGCCGGGCCAGCGGCGCATTCGGGGAGGATGGGCCACCCCGACCGAGGCGACGGCCTCGCCCTCGAACCGGAGGTGTTGCATGTGGTTTCTGCCACTTAGCATCACCCTAGACGTGAAAAGGACCCGGACGAGCTGGCAACTCCGAATCCGGGTCCAATTCTGGGTCTAGGAAAGGGGGCGGGCCGCAAGGCTCGTCCCCACTCCGGAAATCAATATAGCGATTTTCGCCCCGACTTCAAAGCTCCCCGCCGCTCCAAGCCCCTCGAGCGAGCGAGGAGCGGCCAGACCGTTCGAACGGATAGGGCAGGTTCAAACGAGAGAGTGAGAGGCAGGCCGGGAAGGGCAAGCCTTCCTGCGGCCAAAGAGAGCCGCCGGGAGGATCCCGCAACCCTCGGAGGCCTCCATGAACGTTTCCTTCCGCCCCTCTCCCGCAATCCTCGCCCCACGCGCCGCCCCGCTGCTTGAAGCCGCGCGCCTCCTCCTCCCGCTCATCGAGGCTGGCCAGCCTATTTCGACGGACATGCTGCGCACGGCCGTCGAATCCGCCTACGGCGACAGCGATTCCAACGGCGCCTGGGTCTGGAAAGACGCTTATGAGGCGCTCGAATGCGCCCAGATCCTCTTCATGATCAAGTATGGCGCTCGCATCCGTCGCCAGGCAGCCGATCCCGCGACCGAACTCGGCATGCTGGAAAAAATCGCCGCGCTCGTTCCCACTCAGACGCGCCGCTCCGAAGAATCGCAGCGCCTGCAGCAATTCTCGACCCCCTTGCCGCTCGCTTTCGTGGCGGCTCACGCGGCCGGCCTGACTGCCGAGGACCTGGTCCTCGAGCCATCTGCCGGCACGGGGCTTCTCGCCTGCTTTGCGAAAATCTCCGGCGCAAAACTTCTCCTCAACGAAATCGCCGATGATCGCGCCCACCTTCTTGCCGAGATCTTCGGCCAATCGGTGACGCGCCACGACGCCGCCACCATCCATGATCGGCTGGCGCCATCTTCCTTCCCCTCCGTCGTTCTCATGAATCCGCCCTTTTCCGCAGCGCCAAATGTCGAAGGCCGGTTCAGGGCCGCTACCATGCAGCATGTCCGCTCCGCGTTGGCTCGTCTTGCCGCCGGCGGCCGGCTGGTCATGATCTCCGGCTCGAACTTCGCGCCGGGATCCAGCCAGTGGGGCGATTTCTTCCGCTCGATCGAGGACCGGGCAACGATCCGCTTCAGCTCGGCCATCTCGGGCAAAATCTACGCGAGCCACGGCACCACCTTTGAAACCCGCCTGACGGTGATCGACAAGGTGGCCCGCGACGACACCCCTGCCTCGCTGCACACCGAGGTTGCGCAGTCTTGCTGCGAGCTGCTCTCCCGCGTCGCCGCGGCGATCCCGCCACGTCTTCTTGCATCAGCCGGGCCGGTTTCGCTTCGCCCGGTGAAGCCCTCGAGCACCATTTCAACGTTGCGCGAAAAGGCACGGGCACAGGCACGCGCAGCTGCGACCGAGGCTGCTCGACACCCTCTCGACAAGGCCGAAGCCGTAGAGCTCGACTATGCGCCGCGCATCGACGAGGCAGGCCGTCCTTCTCAACCCTCCGGCCTCTATGAGCCTTATCGCGTCCAAGCGATTTCGATCGCCGGATCCGTGCCTCATCCGACGGCGCTGGTGCAGTCGGCCGCTATGGCGTCGATCGCCCCTCCCCTTCCGACCTATCGGCCCACCCTGCCGAGATCGATTATCGCCAGCGGCGTTCTCTCTGACGCCCAACTGGAGAGCGTCATCTATGCCGGCGAGGCCCATAGCGCCCACCTCTCCGGAACCTATACCGTCAACGATACCTACGATCAGCTGAAGGCGGCGCCCGAAGACGCGACCGACGCCTTTTGCCTCCGTCGCGGGTGGTATCTTGGTGACGGGACCGGTTGCGGCAAAGGCCGCCAGGTCGCCGGCATCATCATGGACAACTTCCTCAAGGGTCGCCGGCGGGCCGTTTGGGTATCGAAGTCCGACAAGCTGATCGAAGACGCCGTTCGTGACTGGACGGCTCTGGGAGGTGCCGCGTCCGATATCGTGCCGTTGGGCCGCTTCCGGCAAGGCGCTCCCATCAAGCTCAACGAGGGGATTCTCTTCGTCACCTACGCCACGCTGCGCACATCCGAGCGCCAGGACGGCGATGGCACTCTCAAGGCTAGCCGCCTCACGCAGATCGTGGACTGGTTGGGTCGAGACTTCGACGGTGTCATCGCATTCGATGAAGCTCACGCGATGGCGAATGCCGCGGGGGAGAAGGGCGAGCGCGGCGAGAAAAAACCCTCTGAACAGGGCCTCGCGGGGCTGCGCCTGCAGAACGCCCTTCCGGATGCTCGCGTCGTCTATGTCTCCGCAACCGGTGCAACGACCGTTGGAAACTTGGCTTATGCCAGCCGCCTCGGCCTCTGGGCGACCGGGGACTTCCCCTTCGCTACGCGCGCTGATTTCGTCGCGGCCATGGAATCGGGCGGTATCGCCGCGATGGAAGTGATCTCGCGCGACCTCAAGGCCCTCGGGCTCTATATCGCCCGGTCGATTTCGTTCGAGGGCGTCGAATATGAAATGCTCGTCCACGAGCTCACCGACGCGCAGCGCCGCATCTACGACGACTACGCCGGTGCATTCCAGATCATCCATCAGAATCTCGAAGAGGCACTTCTCGCTTCGGGCATCACATCAGATGAAGGAACGCTCAACAGACAGGCGAAGTCAGCCGCCCGCAGCGCTTTCGAGAGCAACAAGCAGCGGTTCTTCAATCACCTCATCACGGCGATGAAGTGCCCTTCCCTTATCCGCGCGATCGAGGAGGACCTGGCGGCCGGTCATGCAGCCGTTATCCAGATCGTGTCGACGAGTGAAGCGCTGCTCGATCGGCGGCTCTCCGAGATCCCCGCCTCCGAATGGTCTGACCTCACGCTGGACATCACGCCGCGCGAATATGTCATCGACTATCTCGCTCATTCCTTCCCCACGCAGTTGTTTGAGCCTTACACCGACGAGGACGGCAATCTCCGTTCCCGCCCGGCCGTCGATGCCAACGGCAATCCCATCCAGTGCCGGGAGGCGCTGCAGCGGCGCGACAGTCTGATCAAGCATCTTTGCGCCCTTCCTCCGGTCCATGGCGCGCTCGACCAGATCCTATGGCACTTCGGAAAGGATCGGGTGGCGGAAGTCACCGGCCGCACCCGTCGCATCGTGCGCACCGCCGACGGCCGCCTGGCTGTCGAGCGTCGCCCGGGTTCGGCCAACCTCAGCGAAGCCCATGCCTTCATGGACGACATCAAGCGGATCCTCGTCTTCTCGGACGCCGGTGGCACTGGGCGCTCGTATCACGCAGAGCTGACGGTCCGGAATCAGCGCCTTCGCGTTCACTATCTGCTTGAACCGGGCTGGCGCGCCGACAATGCTATCCAGGGCCTTGGCCGCACGCATCGGACCAATCAAAAACAACCGCCGCTCTTCCGGCCATGCGCAACGAACGTGAAAGGAGAAAAGCGCTTCCTTTCCACGATCGCCCGCAGACTGGACACTCTTGGCGCGATCACCAAGGGCCAGCGTCAGACCGGCGGACAGGGGATGTTCAGACCGGAGGACAATCTGGAGAGCCCCTACGCCCGTGCCGCTCTGCGTCAGTTCTACTCCAACCTCGTCCGAGGGAAGGTCGACGCCTGCTCGCTGACCGAGTTCATCGACATGACGGCGCTCAACATCGTCGACTCTGCAGGTTCCCTGCTTGATGAGCTTCCGCCGATCTCGCAGTTCCTCAATCGCTGCCTTGCGCTGACGATCGACATGCAGAACTCGATTTTCGAGACGTTCGAAATGCTGCTCGACAAGATCATCGACGACGCAATGCGCGCCGGCACCCTCGACGTCGGGCTGGAAATCCTGACTGCCGAGCGCTTCGACGTCGTGGAACGTCGCGTGATCCATCAGCATGCAGGCAGTGGCGCGACCACCCTGGCGCTGACGATCAACGAAACGACGCGCAACACGCCGCTGTCGATCGCCGCCGTTCGCCAGCTCGTCGCTTCCGACCGTTCGGCGTCTCTTCTGGTCAACGCCAAATCCGGCCGCGCTGGTTTGATGCAGTCAGCACCGAGCGTCATGGACGAGGACGGCACTCCTATCCGGCGCGTGCAGCTCACGCGACCGATGCACCGCGAGCGGCTTTTCGAATCCGAACTGGAGACAACGCAATGGCATCCTGCTTCCGATGCTGATTTCGAGCGGGCATGGGTCGAAGAGTTTGAACAGGTTCCCGAATTTTCAACGCGGCGGATCACGCTCATTTCCGGCCTGCTCTTGCCGATCTGGAATCGGCTGCCCGAGGAAAACTGCCGCGTCTATCGTTTGGAGACCCACGATGGCGAACGCATCCTTGGCCGACTGGTCACGACTGACCAGCTCTCCACGGTTTTCCGGTCGCTCGGCATCGATGTGACGGTGGACATGAGCCCGTCCGAGATGCTCGAGGCGATCATGGACCGCGGTTCCTCGATCGACATTGCAGACGGGCTCACCCTGAAACGTTCCCGCGTCATGGGCGAGCACCGCCTCGAGATCACCGGACACATGCCGTCGGCGCTTCCCGCACTCAAGGCGATGGGCTGCTTCACCGAGATCATTTCCTGGACGACGAGGCTCTTCGTCCCCGCGAACAACACAGACGTGCTCGAGAAACTGCTTCGCCGTCACCAGCTGCTCGATTGTTCGGAGGGTGCGTGATGGAAGCGATCGCCACAACACCGAATATCGACATGCTGATCGCGAGCGGTTCCCCCGTCGCGATCGGTGTGTCAGGCGGCAAGGACAGCCAGGCCTCTGCGCTTGCCACGTTCTCGCACCTGGACAGGATCGGGCATACCGGTCCCCGACTGCTGATCCATGCCGATCTCGGATCGGTCGAATGGGACGCCTCCTCCAGCATTTGCGAGGAGTTGGCCTCCTTTCTCGGTGTCGAGCTCGTCACGGTCAGGCGCAGATCCGGCGGTCTCATGGAGCGGTGGGAAGCCCGTTGGCTGTCCAGCGTCGATCGCTATCAATCGCTTTCGACTGTCACGCTCGTGCCCTGCTGGTCGACGCCGGCCATGCGCTTTTGCACCTCCGAGCTGAAGACCCATGTCATCACGGCCGAGCTGAAGCGCCGCTTCCCCGCGCAGACGATCATCAATGTCACAGGCGTTCGCCGTGCCGAGAGCGCTGCGGGGGCAAACGCAACGGTCGCAAGCGCCGACGCGGGTGGCCGCATCATGACCTGGCGCCCGATCGTGGAATGGAGCGAAGCGGACGTTTTTGCGGCCATTGACCGGAGCGGTCTGCTTCCGCATCCCGCCTACCGGCAGTTCGGCATGTCTCGGGTCTCGTGCCGGTTCTGCATCATGTCGAGCCTGCCGGACCTCGTCGCAGCGGCGGCCCGACCGGAAGCGCATGACCTTTATCGCCGAATGGTCGCGCTCGAGGCGCGCAGCACATTCGCGTTTCAAGGTTCCCGGTGGCTCGGGGACGTTGCCCCTCACCTCCTCGATGCACAGAGCCGGGCGGCGCTCGTGCGGGGCAAAGCCGCCGCTGTTGCTCGCGTTAACGCTGAGGGACGTATCACCAGACCAATGCTTTACGTGAAAGGCTGGCCGGTACGCATGCTGACCGATGGAGAGGCTGATCTGCTTGCTGAGGTTCGGCAAGAGGTTAGCCACTCTTTAGGCTTTGCCTCTCGATTTGTGGATCGAGAGAGCATCCATGCTCGATACGCCGAGCTCCTAGCAGCCAAAAACCCAACCCGTCTTGCGGAGGCAGCATGAACACCGTCACGGATATCTCACGCGCTCTTGCCGATCGAGCGGAAGCCTTTTGCCGCTCCTGGCTCCCCGCCGGCCGAAAGGTCGGCAATTACTGGATCGTCGGAAACAAGCATGGGGATTCAGGCCGCAGCCTCGTCATTCGGCTGAGGCACTCTGCCGGCAGGCAACCCGGCAAATGGGTGGATCACGCAACAGGCGAACACGGGGATCTTCTCGACATCCTCGAAGAGCGCCTTGCAGCCCGCTCCTGGGGCGATGTCTTCTCCGAGGCACGTCGATTCCTCGGCCGCAGCGATCCGGTTTTCCCTCAAGGTCGTTCGCGAAACCGCACATCCCAACCGGACCGCAATCGTTCTGCGGCAGCACGCAAGCTGCTCGCGATCGGGCGGCCGATCCAGGCCACACTTGCGGAACGCTATCTGCGTTTGCGCGGTATCGCGCGGTTCGGGTCCGCTCTGCGTTTCCATCATGCGGTCTATTTTCGCGACGAAGCTGACCGGACCCGGCAGCTTCCGGCCCTGCTTGCCGCCGTCACCGATAATGCCGGTCAGGTCACTGGTTGCGCTCGCACATGGCTAAATCCTGCGACCGCGCGCGTCGCGGCCATTGCCGAACCCAAACGCGTGATCGGCAACCTGGCGGGCAATGCGGTGCGGTTTCATCACGGTTCGGCGGGAGACGAGCTGGTCGCCGGCGAAGGCATCGAAACGATGCTCTCCATCGGAACCGCCTTTCCAGTTCTCGACGTCTGCGCCTGCCTCACGGCCACGCACCTTGGGCAGTTCATTCCGCCGGCGGACCTCAAGCGTCTGTGGATCGCGCGCGATAACGACGACGCCGGCGAGCGCGCTGCCACACTCCTGCGCCAGCGGGCCGAAGCTCTCGGGATCGCCGTCTTTGACCTTGTGCCACGGCGCAACGACTTCAACGACGATCTGAGGGAGGACGGGCTTCTGGCGTTGCGCGGGAGTCTGCAAACCGCGATCGAGGCCGCGCGAGGCGGATCAATGTCGGGTGCCTGAAAGGAGACAGGTCCGGGCGTGCCATTCGGTCACGCTGCGACCCCGCACGGCCTGGATGAGTTCGCGATATAACCCTTCGGGTCGGGCGCAAAGGCGCCCTCGATCCCACACAACGCCATCCCGTTCAAAAAATTCCCCGCCGGTAAACCGGCTCCTCGCGCAGCAATTTTTTGCGCTCCGGCGTCCGGCGCTTTGCTTGGCCCTGCGGGTGTGTGGGCTCTCCTTCGGGTTCTTATCGCCTCATCCCAGGCCGCGCAGGCCACAGCAAAATGACCGAGACCATGATGCCGCACCTTGCTCCCACTTCCAGCCCGACCGCCGCCCTCCTCGACGAACTCGCGCTCTACGGCGTGCGGGCCAACTCCGACGAACCGGATTTCCGCCCCCTCCCCGATCACGACGCCGTCGAAGGCGGCGTTGCGGTGATGGTCGAAGCGATCCAGTCGATCTTCGGCGGAACCCGCCTCGAGGATGAGGTCGAAGAAGTGCTCTGGTCCGTCGTAAACATCTTCCACCGCCGCCTCACTCACACCCAGAAGCGCCTCGACGACAACGAAGGCCGCCAACGCACCGCGCTGGCCGAGCAAGACGGCTCCGAGGTCAAGAGCGTCGAGCTGGAAAAGCTGGTGTCCGAGGGCTACTCGCTCAGCGAATGCCGGAATGCCTTCGAGGCCATGCGCGATATCGCCTCCGAACACTATCGCGTCGAAACGGGATCCACCTGGCTTCCACGCACAGGCTCGAAAGTCTCGCACCGGGCTCTAACAGCGGCCGTCATCGACAGCCGGAACTTCATCTCGGCCAAGCGTCGGTCGGAAATCGAGGTCCATTGCCCTGCCGGCACGCGCATCGCCTTCACGGGCGGCGACTATCAGGACTACGACGCCATCTGGAAGGTTCTCGATCAGTCGCTCGCAAAGCACCCTGACATGATCCTGCTCCATGGCGGAACGCCCTCCGGCGCGGAACTCATCGCCGCAAAATGGGCGGAAGCTCGCGGCGTCACCCAGGTGGCTTTCAAGCCAGACTGGAGAGCACATCGCAAGGCTGCCCCCTTCAAACGCAACGATGCCCTTCTGGAAACCATGCCGATCGGCCTCATCGCCTGCCCGGGGACCGGGATCACCGACAATCTCGTCGACAAGGCCCGCGCGCTTGGAATCCCGGTCAAGCGGATCGGGAACAGGACGGCGCCGTGATCGGCGCCTTTCCAACCCTTAAACGCCGAACGGAAAGAACGCATTCGTGCCTTTCGACTAGCTCCCGGACAGTTTCCGAGTCGGGTCAGGAAGCGGACGCTGGTTCTCTGCCGCCCGCGCGCCAGAAGCGGGCGTCTCTGCTAGGGCGACGTGGGATCGACTGTATCGGCATCAATCTGGGCAGCGACCAGCCTCTGCAGTCGCCACAAATTGCGGTCTCGAATACCGCGTTCCTCTAAGTGGACAACGGTGTTGTAGAGATACTCGGCGCCAGAACCCCAGTGGCCGCAGGCTCTGGATAAGCGTTCGGCCACCGCTTCAAGCGAAAGCCTTCCCGTGTAGCCCGGTCCCTTTCTGTTAGCGACAAAGCCGAGCGTCCGCACTGACTGACCCTCGATTTCGACGGTAATCCATCGCGGCATGTTGCTGGGAGGTTTCGTTGTCATCTCCCGGCGAAATAGTTTGTTGAGCTGGAGCTCCGCTGTGGTTCCCTGCAACCGGTAACCGACACCTTTGCACTGGCCGCCTCGATCGAGAGCCATCATGAGTCCGGGCTGATCTATGGTGCCGCGCCATCTCGTCAGACGGAGACAGAAAGACCGATGCCAGCCTCGGGCAATTCCAAGGCGTTGCTCCGTATGGTCTACTTCAGGTTTCCAGATCAGGGAACCGTATGCAAAGAGCCAGATGTCTTCGCCCTTCGGGGTGGCCGCTAGAATTGCGTCGACGGCTGCGGCATAGTCGGCATCCGCGTGATAGGCGAGCCCTGGGACCGGGCCGGGATCCTCAAGCTTCCGGTGAACCCGAGCCACCATCTGAGCAGTGAGTTGCATTTGCACAGTCCTCTATATCAGTGGTTGAAATTGCTGTGAGGAGTAAGGCCAAATCGGAATGTTCGTAGCCTTCGGAAGATTCCGCTGATGGCGGCGCCGGACTTCGAGAAGACGCGGTGTTGCCGGAGACCTGGATGAAGGTCGCACGCGCGGTCTCGCGGCGGCATGTAGGCTAGGGGATCTAGCCCTGAACAATGCACTGAGAGAATCATAAGTTCACCAATGTCCAAATCGCGGACGGTAGATCGTTGCCGATCCTCTCCGGAAGTATCCTCTGCTAAGGTCTCCCGCCATTTGTCGGATATGGTCATGACACGCTCCTCTTTGAACCGCGGCCAATCATCTCACCGACACGTTAGGGCGCCGTCGGTTAGGCATTCATGGAGCGTTAGAAGCGTGTTAGAAATGGGCCTATCGGAGTGCGGTGAGGCGCAAAATCGGATGGCAGCGCTTCGTGTCGAGGTTCTAGGTGGATTTGACGTTCAATCCGAGTCTGGACCGATCAGGTTTGCGACGCGAAAGGCGCTGGGATTGTTCGCCTATCTCGCTTTCAACCCCGGCCGCAGCCATGGCCGGACCCAGCTCTATGGCTTGTTCTGGGGGGAATGCGGCGAGCAGCAGGCCCGCGGTAGTTTGCGTTATGCTCTCACGGACATTCGCAAAGGACTGGGACAGTACCGCACAGAGCTAAGCACGGAGCGCGACAGGATTTGCCTCAAACCTGAGAACGTCACGGTGGACGCTTCGGAATTCGAGCACCTCGCCCGCTCTCATGTGCCCTCCGAGCTGCGGCGCGCCGCAGTGCTCTATAGAGGCGATCTGCTTGCTGATGTCGAAATCCGCGCACCTGCGTTCAACGAATGGCTGGAGGAAGAACGCGAGCGTTTGCGCGCCCTCCTCGCGCAGGCCCTTGGTCGCCTCCTCGAGATGGGACCGGATTACGACCTGGCTCAGCGGCTTCTCGCTCTCGATCCATTTAGCGAGGTTGCTCATCGGGCGTTGATGCGCCACTACGCTGCGCAGAAGCAGTGGACGCTCGCTATCCGCCAATTTGATGCCTGTGCGACCATACTGAAGCGCGAGTTGGGCGTAACCCCGGAACCTGCTACTTGCAGACTCCGAGAAACTATACTGAACCATCGGCCTGTCTCCGACCTGGCGATTTCATCGCCGGCGGCGGGCACTGCTTCCAACTGCGGACCTCCCGCCGTTGAGGTCTCGACATTTGCCTGCATTGATGCGCTACCCGAAATGGCGGCCCTGGCTTCAGGACTGCGCGAGGCGATCTCGACCGAACTTGCCCGGTTTCGAGATGTAATAGTCTTCCGTGGCGGTAAGGCTGACGACGCTCAATTCGGCCTTGAGGGGACGCTTCAACGATTAGGCTCGCGCCTAAGGCTGACCGTAATGTTGATTGAGAGGGAGACCAGCCAACAAATTTGGGCAGAACGCTATGACCGAGCGGCGGACGACCCGTTCACGTTCCAGGACGAGCTGGCCGCGACAATAGCCACGACAGCGGTTGCCAGCCTGACGAGGCTCGTGCATGAGCGAGCGCAACACCGAGCCGCTTCGGATCTGCGCGCCTACGAATGCTTCGTACGGGGCAACCGATATGTGGATCAAGTCGATGACCCCGAAGCTCAGGCACAAGCGCAATACTGGTTCGAAAGAGCTCTTGAGATTGATCCGACCTTGGCACGAGCCCACAATGGGCTGGCGTTCGCGAGCGTCCGCGCCTTTCTCGCCGATGTCGGAGTGCAATCATCGGCCAAGCTCGATCAGGCGCTTCGTCATGCTGAAACCGCCATTGAGCTCGATCCTACGGATCCACGGGCTCACTACGCGTTAGCGTACGTCTCCTTACAGCGCCGAGAGTTCTCGCGCGCACAACGCCACTTTCTCCAGGCTTTGCAAATCAATCCGAATGATCCGACAATACTAACCGGATGGAGCTACGCGCAGGCTTGCCTGGGTGATGCGGATTCTGGTCTGAAGACATTGGACTTGGCACTTCGATTGATGGCGGCCCCTCCAGAATGGTGCTTCATCTACCGGTCTCGTATTCTGCTTCTTGCGCGTCGGCCATCCGAGAGCGTGACGCAGCTTTCGAAGCTCGCCCGGGCAGATGGCCCGCGTGATCTCGCCTGGCACGCGATCGCCTGTGCCCATGCCGGGCGGCACACCGACGCCAGTCTCCTTGCGGCGGCTTTCATTGACGCGATGCGGGCGAGTTGGCGCGGCGACATCCATGCGGGGGAACGTGAGTTCGCTTCCTGGTTTGTCGATTCAGCGCTACTGGCCCGCACTGAGGATCGCGAATACCTGCGACACGGTCTGAATCTCGCTGGTCTCCACGTGCAATGAAGCCGTGGGAGCACTCGGAGTGCCTTGTACCGATGCGTTCAAACCAGCAGGCCCGACGGTCCTCTGGCTCACCGGGAGCGGCGCACTCCTTGCGGTGCGCGAGGCGGTGCCGGCCAATCCGTCGCACCCACTCGCATGACGCTTTCCGGCAACGACTTGGGGTTCACGAAGGGCAACTTGGGCTACCTTGGGCCGTAGACTGAGCGAAAACGGATGTCCGCAAAAGGGTCGCACGCTGCGGTTTGCAAGTTGCCCGTCCAACGACTGTTGTGTGGCGAAACCGGCCAAATCTCAGTCGCATTAACGTTGTCATGGCCCTTGGGATGTCATTTCGCCCCTACCGGAAGCGACCCCTACGATACAATCCTTGACGGCCCCTTCTTTGCAAACCCCTCCGTGTCTGGATGGCAATACCTGCAGCGCCGCAAGCCAGAGGTTCAGATCAAACGATCCGTCACAGCCTGGCGAAGGTGTGCGAGATGTCGGCAGCAGCCAAAACAGGCGCAGGGACGATCGGAAGCCTCGACCTCGGCGCAAGATGTGAGCGGCGGACGACTTCTCCGCCAAGCCTTGCAATTGGATGGGAGGGCTAATCGCGGCCCGGAACTGTTTTCGTCCTCCCTAGGCATCTGGATTCCGCATCAGTCGCTTAATGCGTCAAAGGCGAAAATGCCCCCACGGCCCTTCCCATCGATGAGCGACAAACACGAGGCGCGGAGACACCGTTCTCCGTGCTGGCCCCGAATTCATTCCCAGTGACGCCCCCTATTCGAACCGCCGCCGTCGATCCGGTCAACCCCTGCCCGACCCTTCGGGCAAGCCAGCGGCGGGTATCCCCATAATCGCTTCGCGATCACGGCGCTTCGCGCCGCCCTTCGGGTGGGTGATCCCCCTCCCGCCGCTGGCACAGGCATGGGTCAAGCTCCGGGATTTCATCCCGTCGTGACCAGCTCTCCTTCTGGCGCTTTTTCATGGGCGTTCACGGGAATGATCCCGATCAGCAAAGGAGAACTGCAATGTCCGCAACCATCGCTCGTCTCACCGCCAACGAAAAGGGCTTCGCCGGTACCCTCGCTACCCTCGCCATCCGTTGCCCGATCACCATTGTCGAGAATGCCAAGAAGGACGAAAACAGCCAGGAACCCGACTACCGCGTCCTCGCCAACCGCAACGGCTTTGAACTGGGCGCAGCCTGGGTCCGCACCTCCCAACGCACCGGCGCCGAGTACATCTCCGTCTCTCTCCGCGCCCCCGAGTTTGGCACCCTCTACGCCAACATCGCACCGGCTCCGGGCGGCAAGGAAGGCGAATACGTCATGATCTGGAACCCGCCGGCACACTGACCGGCGAGGTCGGAAAACCCCCGCCCAAACGGGCGGGGCTTTCTGCGCCGAACCGCCTCGGACCATCAAAGGAGCGACCTCCATGCCCGTCAACACACCACTAAACGTTGAAAATCATGGCAGAAATCCCTATATTCCGCCTCGAAAGAGAGGTGCCATGCTCGACAACGTTCCCGACTTCATCACCAC
Organism: Sinorhizobium sp. P24N7; assembly: GCF_042436655.1. Classification (NCBI taxonomy): domain Bacteria; kingdom Pseudomonadati; phylum Pseudomonadota; class Alphaproteobacteria; order Hyphomicrobiales; family Rhizobiaceae; genus Sinorhizobium; species Sinorhizobium sp. P24N7. The sequence continues at coordinate 124,220 of NZ_JBHMIW010000017.1, forward strand.
GCGCGAGCAGGCCGATGCCGTTTTCGAGGAGTTCTTCAAGTCTGGAGACCTCGACGTCTTCTCGCGCCATCGCCAAGTGATGATCGATGACGTTCATCGTGGCAGCCTGGCAATCATGCGCGGTTCAGGCAATGAGCTCGGCCCGTTCGAAGAGTTCGTCGCTGCCCTCAGACGGCACAACATTCTCACCAGAGACGAGGCTTTCGCCCTCGGCGACCGCTACATCGAATACAAGCGTTCAACGGCGGCCTGATCGGCCGCTTTTCTTTTTCCTGATTGCAAGTGCGCTATTCGCCTCGCGTTAAGATTGACGCCGGGGCTCAAAGCGATTCAAATCGCGCCTGATTTATTGGCGTTTTTTTGGTGACCATGGCTCAAGATCCCTATTGCTATCCGGGCACTTCGGTTCTCATCAACAAATTCGGCGTTCGCGATCAGGAACAACTCAACTTCCGCGAACAGAGCGTGACCGACGAGGCAATCCAGGACCTCGCGCGCAATCCCGTCAAAGGCAACTTCGACACAAAGCACCTCATGGAGGTTCATCGACGCATCTTCCAAGATGTGTATCCCTGGGCCGGCCAGCAGCGGATCTACAATATGTCCAAGCCCGAACCGGTGCTTGGAGGCGCTTCCGTCAAATACGGCGATCACAAGCAGATGCAGCAGCTGCTCGACCACGACACCAAAGAGCTTGGCAGGTTCCGTTGGGACGACAGCAACAAGGCGCAATCGGCCGCTCAGTTCACGAAACTCATCAGCAATATCTGGCAGGCTCACGCCTTCCGCGAAGGAAACACCCGCACGATCGGCGTGTTCATGCACCAGTTCGCGAAGGAACGAGGTTTCGAGCTCGACCGCGAAACCATGTGGCCGGCCGCCAGCGAGACCCGTGACTTCCTTGCGAAAGCCACGATTGGCGACGGCAAGGACTTCGCAAAACGTCTGCTCCAGGCCCACCAGATCGCGAAAGACCGCAACCATCCGGAGCTCGGACGCGTCACCAGCATGACCGCCCAGATGCTGAGGATGATGGGCAAGCCGGAGATCCAGTTCCCGAAACAGGGCGACGAGGTCGAGGGGCAGATCCTCACCGTCAGTTACGGCACTGCCCTTGTCGCCAATGCCCGCGGCGTTCACGCCGTCGACACCAAGAACTTCGCCAAGACGCCGCAGACGAATGATCGCATCAGCGTCTCCGTCGAACATCCCGTCGCGTCCAAGAGCAGCCAGGATCGCTCCGACGACAAGGCGCGCAACGACGACAAGAGCCAGCGCACCCAAAGCGAGCCGCCTGGCAAGTCGGTTAAGCTTGCCCCGCCGCAATCCCCCAGCAAATACCGGTCGCGCTGATAGTCGCGCGGCCCTTGATCAGAACGGCCATGGCAAGCCGAAATTGCGCCAAAGCTCGATCAGCGCGTTGATGAACTCGATTATTTCATGGATGCGTCGGAAAGATTGCATGGGATGCCCTCAAAAAAGACATCCCCTTATTGATCGCAGAAAGTTGTCTCTCCCACTTTGCTGTAGGATTCCCGGGCACGTCGCCTGAGGCGACCGCGCTCTATCGCTTCGCGACCGAGCCCCGCAAGCGGGTCTCGGCCCATTCGGGTCACGATCGCTCGTGCGAGCAAAGCCCGACCATGGTGCCCATGACGTTCACGCTCACTCCGGCAACAGCCGGACAATGATCGTCCTGGCGGCCGATGGCAATTTGCCGATTGATGCGGTGGACGGCACCTCTGGCGTCGAATCCCGCGTTTGCGTCGGCATCTTCCAAAGCGGCTCTGCGCAATCCTTTCGCTACGCACTCTACCGCTGGCCCGTCCAAGCGCAACCCTGAAGGGTTCTCCTCTCCGCTTCGCTCCGTTGCGAACGCTTCGCGGTGCTGCTTGGCCGTTCCAGCGGTCGATGAGCTACGCGATTGCGCAAAACCACTTTGGAGGAAAACCTTATGAAAACGCTCGTAACCTTCTGCCAGAGAACTGGTCGCCGTCTTCGGCTCTATATCAATCGGCAAATCGCCAAGCTGACCCAAAAGGGCCAGCTCAAAATCACCGTCGGGCTGTCGCTTCCGTTCATCGCCAAACTGGAGGTCCGCTACCAGGTCGAGTTCGCTCGCACGCCCGACAACGGCACCAAGCCGCAATGACCGGGAGCCCCGCCCTGCGAGCCCAGGGCGGGGCTTTCCCTTGTCCCTTGCGCCTTCGCGCGCCTCGCGCTCGCTAAAGCCGGCCTGCCGGCCGGATACGGTCACGTCCGCTGGTCGCGGACGTGTTTCCCCCTCTCTCCATGCCGTCCCAGTGTACTTCCCTCTCCTTGCGCCTCAAAGATGAGCGGTCCCCCCAATTTTCAGCCACCACCCTCGCTTGGGCTCGGGGCCGCTTCGCTGGCGTCAGAAAATCCGGCTCCCCCGCTCCCCGGCTCTGCCGGCCGCTGGCGCGGTCCTTGACCCGCGCGTCGATAAAAGTTGCCTCCTTTCGTCATAGAGACGAAAAGGAGAATGATATGACACTTGATCCCTCTTACGAGCTGATCCCGGCCGTTGCGCTTGACCGGTTGAAGGCGAACTTCCGCAAGAATCTCGCCCGGCGCCAGGCCGATCGCGAGCCGATCGATTTTCGGCCTGTCGTCAAACTCTGGATGCCAACCGGTCAGGCGATCTGGCTGGTGACCGAGTATGACGAAGAAGCCGGTATGCTCTTTGGCCTCTGCGACCTCGGCCAGGGAGCCCCGGCTCTCGGCTATGTTTCCCTTGAGGAGATCAGATCCATCGTCGGGCCGTGCGGTGTGCACGCTGACCGCGATTGCACCTTCATCGCGTCCCGGACTCTGTCGGAATACGCCGAAGATGCTCGTCGCCGCGGACACATCGAAACTTTCGAGACGAAAGGAGACTGACATGAAAGGCGCTCTCGTCATCCTCTCGCTCATCATCGCACCGGCGAGCGCATTGGCTGATGCGACCCCGGTTTCCGCCTCGACGGCCGATCGTTGCGGCGCAGGCAACCGGGGTTGCGCTCCGCAGCTCGTCCGAGACTTCATGCATCTCGGTTACAGCCTGCTTCCGAACACATCTTCCGCGACAATTTCCCAATATGCCTATGCCTGTGCGGAACGGCCCGACTGGCGAAGCGATTGCATCTCCGATCCGGCTGCTGTTCTCGCCCGCCTGGGACTGACTCCAGAGGATTGATGATTTCTGCCGATCTTTCATAGGCTCCTGCGTCACCAGCGCAGGGGCCTTTTTCTTTGCCTCCTGGATCGTGCCGGGGCTTTCACGCCCCATTGCCGGCCTCGCGGCCGGATACGGTGTCGTCACCTTGCGGCGCCGACCGGCTTTTCCGTCTCGACTTATCTATTGTGCCATCCGGGCCACGCGAGCCTCAAGGATGAGCGGTTCCCCCAATTTTCAGCCGCCACCCTCGCTTACGCTCGGGCCGCTACGCTGGCGCCAGAAAATCGGCACCCCCGCTCCCCGGCTCTGCCGGTCGCTTCGCGATCCTTGACCCTCGCTATCCGGATGCCGGGACCTCTCCGTTCTCGACGAGGAGAACGGATCAAACGATGAGGTTCACAATGTCCATTCAGATCACTTCCGCGAACGACATCACCCGCGTTGAACTCCGCGGCCACTCCTACGCTGCCGACGAGCTGCGCGAGGCAATCTGGCTCTCCAACATGGAACTGCGCAACGGCCTTCCGAAGCGCGAGCGCATCGAAGCTCAGCAGCAGCTCGCAGAAATGGAGATCGCTCTTGAGGCCCTTGTTGCGGTCGAGGGAGAGAGGCGGTGACGCCTCTCTTTCCTTTATTCTCGCGGAGTGGCTTTGGGCGCAAAGCCAACCGCATCGAGCGAGCGGCGCCGTCTTTATAGGGTCGTGCCCTACTGCAACGTAATCTTCTCTCTATGTCGTCCCATTCTACTGGCCCCTCCTCCCGCCTCAAGGACATCGCGGCTCCCCCAATTTTCAGACGCCTACCCTCGCCCTGCTCGGGCTGCTTCGCGCCGGAGTCTGAAAATCGGCTCCCCCGCTCGCCGGCTCTGCCGGTCGCTTCGCGATCCTTGACCCACTCGTCGGTTCGGCGTGGCCCACCTCCGTCATAGACACGGAAGGAGTTCACCATGACTACGGTATTTGGCGGCTGCATCGAACCTGACGGCTACGAGCTGGCCAACGACGTCATTGTCACTGAATGCAGTCACTGCGGTGGCGAGGCGCGTCACAGCTATTGGGAGACTTGCGAAGCCGGTTCGATCAATCTCAACGAATCAATCATTTGCACCGTCTGCGGGGCTAGTGAGGGCGACCTCGACGACGGCTACTTCGAGGTTGATGAGGCTGCCAGGGCCTTGGAGTATGACGAGTACATCGCTGAATTCTGCTGAGTGGTGCGCTCGAGCGGGAGGGCTTTGTCCCTCTCGCTCAATGAATTTGCCTCTCTTGTCCGCTCACTGGCATCGAGCCTGTTCGCGGCTATGAGGGGAGAGACTAGCCGCCTCTCCCCTCATTCTCCCCTCTTCTCACGGAGCGGATTTTCAATCCGCCCGGCCTTTCGGGCCGTTTGACGGACGCTGCCGCGACTTCCCCAAACAATACGGAGCGCAGCATCCGGCTGCACTTCACCCTCATGTTTCGGGTTTCCGTTCCGCCGGATCCCGCCCTCCTGCGGTGTGTCCGCCGCCCCACTTCTCGTCCCTTATGAGCCAATTTTCTGAACGAATCTTGGCTCAAGCGGTCCTCGAAAGGGCGGCTCCCATCAGCATTTCTAGACAGCCTGAATGCCTTCCGTGCTGTTCCCACGACCCCGATCACTCGCATTCACTCGTGATGCTGCATCGGATCGAAGCAGCAGGGGGTAGGTGGGGCACTACAGACAAACAGTCCGTTTAGAAATGGCAGGATAGGCTATCGGTATACCGCTAGCCGTTGCCGCCCGAGGGGCGGTGCTCGCTGCGCGAGTGGGGTCTGGTGGAGATCGGAAGTGAGGCTATTTCGGCCACAGATGGCCGGAGAAGAGGAGAGCGGGTTTGGCTGGTGTGGTGGTGGACCGCTCGAGCCGCTTCGCCTCTCTGTGAGCCGTTATTTTGGCTCGCTCCCAGGAGAGCGACGGGCGGCGGCCAAATCCGTGGCCGAGACGTAGCCGAGATGGCAGTGGAACGCAACTGCCGGCGGTGGCAATCGCAGCGACTGGCAGTATGCCACAATGCACAACGTGGCGAGTGCCATAATGCCAGAGAGGCAGAATGGCAAAAGCTGCGCCTGCACGACGCGACAAGTGGTCGTGAGGCAGTCGCGCAGACTGGCAGACGTTGCGACGTTGCAACGCCGCGACTGGCATAATGGCAGAGTGGCAGAGTGGCAATGTGGCAGTGTGGAAGAATGGTAGACGCCGCGACTGTACGACGTTGCGACAGGCATTATGGCAGTATGGCCGCCGCGCAGTTGTAGCGGTGCAGCGACGCGACGGCGCGACAACGCACCGACGATACGACGCTGCGGTGTAGCATCGCTGCAACGCTACGCCGCTTCGTCGCGTCGAGGGGCACACGCCGCGATTGAACAAGTGGCAGTCGTCTCTTATGGTCGTCGCGTCGTCGCTACGGCTGGCAGTCGCGTCAACTGACAGTTAACGATCCCGAGGTAGTGTGACGACATGCTCACCAATGGGTGGGTGACGAAATCAGGTCTGAACCAAAGGATCGACTATGCGACCACTTTCACTGGCCATCTCGACTTTCAAAGGCGGGGCAGGGAAAACGACATTGTGCATCAACCTGGCTGCCGAGTTCGCTGAGCAGGGGCACCGTGCGCAGCTGGTTGATTGCGATGATCAGCAAACTGCTACGCGGTGGTATGAAGTCTCGAAAAAGCGCGGGATGATACCATCAGACGGAAGCATCACTCACGTGCAGATTTCTTCGGAGGACGACTTCCACGCCAAACTGCGTTCGGCGCCACCAGCAGACGTTCGTGTCTTCGATGTAGGCGGCTATGTCCACGGCCGCGCGGTCGACGTCTATGAAGAGTGCGATGCCGTCATCATTCCGATCATTCTCGAGCCGACGTCGGCAACACAGGCGATCAACGTAGCCAAAATCCTTGACGAGATCTCGGCGAAGCGCGGCGGTCGGCCGATCCCGTACGCTGCGATGTGGAACAACGTGGACATGATTGCGCTGAAATCCAACCGTTCGCTGCCCGAGGTCGTCAAGATCCTGCACTACGGCAAAATTCCTATCGTCAACTCGATAATCAAGAAGAGCAACCATTTCAGCGACGTCGTTGCTGGCTATGGATCACTCTATTCGAAGCTCGAGAGCATCGAAAACAACCCGAAGCTCACGCCTTCGGCCAAGACGCGAGCGGCTGAGAGTGTCAAAGATGCGATCGACTCCGTGAAGATGGTCAACAACGAATTCATCAAGCTTCTCTCGCCCGAGGAGCAGGACACGAAGAAAGCGAGTAACGGTTGATGGCCAAAGAACCGAAAGAACGGGAAGTTGCTGGCAATATCCTTAGTATGGCCACTTCGCGATTTCAGCCACCGATGTCGGTCGATGATGATGACGCGGCTGTGGCTTTCATGCCCACCGACATGACGATCGAGAAGGCAAGGCGCATCGCCCCGATGCCGGCCGAGACGCCCGGGCAAACAGAGCAGGCTTCACCCGATCAGCCCGATGCGCCCGCCGAGGGGCAGGACTCGCCAAAGTCTGCCGCATCGAGAACGCCAGCGCAGCGAAAGAAGCCGGCGCCAGAGCCCAAGGCCAAGGCAGCATCGCGGCGGGTTTCGTTATTCTTCGACGATGAAATGATGCTCCGCGTGTTCAAGTACGCAGTCCACGCGGGGAAAGACCCCAAGAAAGCGCTTCGCCGGCTGATCGATGAAGCGCTGAAGGAGAGGGGATTCTAGCCCATGCGGGATCCCGCTGTTATGTTCCGCCTGCCGGGGCATCTTCAAGCAAACCTGGATGCCCTGGCCAAACATCTGAACACCTCTCCAAACCTGATTGCGAAACTGATCGTGATCAGGGAGATCACGCAAATTCCTGCAATGTTGGAAGAGCATGAAAAGCAGCTTGGAAACATGCACCACTTCCTGCAGGAGATGGCTTTGCGTAACGAGCAATTCCTTGCGGAAGACGGCGATCGCACGGAAGCGGCCGAGGCGATCATGGCCAAGCTGGACGAGGTCATGCTCGCCATGGACTCTATCCGTGACTCAGCAATTGTGCGACCATCGACCTATATCGAGGATCTGATCAAGGAGCACGATGAACGACCTGTCCAAGAGTCGCTCGCGGTCTAAGCCGGTAGGGCGGCGACTACCGTCATATTTCGATCTGATCAAAGACGAGCAGCGCCGCCGCGGTGGCGGCGGCGGGGGAGGGGGCGGCAAGCCGCAACCAATTTCTCCCCCAAGAGCTCGCAGCGCCGGCCCCTCGGCGGCCGCCGGCGCAGCAACTGCACTCAGCAGAGCTGCAGGCAACAATGCTGTTGTCGTGAAGGTGCTTTCTTACGGCGCCGGCTCTGGTTCCGCCCGCAATGTTCTGGCCTACCAGGCCAAAGAGGAGAAAGCCCGTGACCAATATGGTCGCGAAGTTTCCGACTTGAATGCCGCCGTAAAAGAATGGGAGCGCGAGTTCGCGCACCGCAAAGGCAGCAAGGATATTGTCCGCTTCAGCTACGAGCTGGAGAATGCAGACCGCGAAAAAGTCGCGCGTGCGCTGGATGCTCTCGCCGGCGAAGGATTTCGCGATGCAGGGGATACCGATCGCACCTATGCTTTCAGCGTCAGCCCTGGGGTGAAGGGGCAGACCCGTCTCCAGTTCGCCCTGGTCATCGCTCATGAGAAGACCAATCGAGGGGACCGCACCAGTCAAAGCAGGATCCCGGCAGAGCTCGGCGACATTCATGCTATCGATGCCCGGCTGGATCGAGCTTTGCGAGGGGAGGGGATCAACCCGGTCTCCAGATATCCGGTCGATTTTGCTTCTGGTCCGAAGGGTCTCACCGCGACACTGCACGCGATGCAACGCGAAGGCGCCGAAGTGACCTTGTCGACGAAAACCCACATCAGGCAGCGGCCTGGCAGGAGCGGCGTTTACGAACGTGGCGACGAGCGGCGGACGATCACGACAAAAGACCACAAAGAGATCACGGCGGAAGGCAAGACGGTCGCGGCGCTCATGCAGACCCGGCAGCCACGGGATTTCATGCATCTCTTGCTCTCAGGACCTGCAAACGTCGATCGCGATCAATTCATCCTGGCGGGCCGTGACTTCCTGAAGGAGCAGTTCACCGGTCACCGGTACGCCTACGCGGTTCACAATCGCAATGACATGGAAAAGCATCCGCATATCCATGTCATCGTCTCGCTGCGCAATAGCAACGGCAAAACGCTCAATCCGAACATTCGTGACTTTACGGAATGGCGCGTCCGCTTTGCGGACAAAGCCCGCGAGCGGGGAATTGCCATCGATCGTCAAAAGCGGATCGAGAGGGCAGGGCCGCCTCCGGTCAAGCGGTGGGAATGGGAAATGTTTCGCAGGATGGGTGCAACCGCGCCCGGTAACGTGATCCAGAAAGTTATCGCCAAGGTCCACGACAAGCCCACAGCTCCAAAGCTTGAAGTTGCGCGGGAAAAGTTCGACCAAACTAAAAGTTCTGTAAACCGTGTTATTGATATGCTTGAAGGCATGGCGAAGGATAAGTCTGCGCCAAGCACTATTCGCGAACTGAGCCAGGATCTGTCCGTCGGTCTTCGACGCGAGTATGACCGGCTCGAGATGGCAATTCGTGAGGGCAGGGACCCAACCTTAGAGAAAGGTCAAGATCACATGCTGCGATGCACTCCCATCAGTGCTGCCCAAGCGGCCGCCGCCAAAGAGACCTTGGCGAAAACCGCCATCAGCGTCGCCTCCAAAATTACCAACCCGGCTGACCGCGTGATCTTCGAGCAGGCGACAAAGATCATTGGCAAGGTCGTTGGGCTGCAGCTCGACTCGAGAGTGGCAAAGGAGAAAGATCGCGGGGAGGGAGCTCAGAACAATCGGAAATCGACCGCGCTCGAGACGAAATCCGCGGCCGGCCGTGATCATGTCGCTGAGCAGGGGATCGTCACGAAGACGTCGAACAACCGGGCGGTCGACGCCGCTCGCATTGCGGCGTCCAATGCGCGCGAGACTCGGGATAACGATCGTGAAGAGCGCGGTCGTGACAAGCAGAAGGAGCGCGAGGTCGCAAAGACAGTCAAACTGCGCCCGCCGCAGACAAAGGACCGCGATCGCAGCCGCTAGGCGAGGGCGGTGCGCTGATCGGCGCAACTGCCTTTTCAGCTTGTCGATACCGCAACTGATGACGCCGAACGGGCGTCATGCTATTGAAGTGGCATGGCCAAGAACACCACCACCATCAAACATACGAAAACCGGCACCTTAAAGGTCGCCGCCGGCAGGTCTGAGAAGTCGCCCAAGTCGCTTGCGGCTTCGGTGCTTTCGCAGCAACCCGCCTCCGGCAGGTCTGGGAAGTCGGCTAAGGCGCTTGCGGCTTCAGTGCTTTCGCAGCAGCCCGCCACAAAACGCGCGCACATAAGCCAAGCTGACGCTGACCGCGCCGTCGGCGCTTACCTTTCGAGGACGAAAAAGTAAGCATTGCATGGCGGGAGGCACCAAGGACGTCTTCATTAATTGCCCGTTCGACAACGACTTCAAACTCAGTTTTGAAGCGATGGTTTTCGCGGTTATTGGGTGCGGCTTCCGTGCTCGATGTGCCAAAGAGATGGACGATGGAGGCGAAACCCGAATAGACAAGCTCTATCGCATTATCGATGAATGCCGATATGGAATTCACGATCTTTCCAGAACGGAACTGGATCCAGTGAACCAGCTTCCAAGGTTCAATATGCCTTTGGAACTGGGTTTGTTTCTTGGTGCAAAGCGCTTTGGCGACGAATCTCAAAAAAGTAAGCGCTGCTTGGTTTTGGACGTCGCGCAATACCGCTATCAGATGTTTATCTCCGACCTAGCTGGGATAGATATTACCGCGCACGCCGGGGAACCCCGTCGGATCGTTGGGATCGTAAGGAACTGGCTTGTCACGGTTTCTCGCAGGAGAACCATTCCATCGCCCGAGGTGATACTCGACAGTTACGATCGCTTCCTCGTGGCGCTTCCGGAAATTGCCAATGTTGCCGGCATTGCGCCGGACCAAATCCTCTTTGCAGACTATGAGCGCATGGTAAGGGCTTGGGTCAAAAGGGACCATGGTAGAGGCTAATGGTGACGCCACCCGCATCGGGCTGGGCTAAAAAGAACCCCGCCGGTCAGAGCGGGGTTGAGAAACTAAAATTTCCGCGTTTTCCGTGCGCGCCTCTTGAGCAGATATCGCTCAAAGGCTGGCAGGTAGGTCCGTCTCGCCAAAGGCGACATCACTCGCCCTAACGAGTATCCCCGGAGCGGCGTGTTACGACGATGGTGCTCGATAAAACTCCGACGCGAGACAGGTGTGACGACGACGTAGTTGAGCCCTTGGCGAAACTGAAGCCGCCAGAGAGTTGGTTCGCTGTGAGGGTGCGATAGTCCGAACTCCGCCTCGCCGAAATCCAGGTAAACCGGGCATTCGCTTCCGTTCCACCGTTCCACGATGGAAGAGGCCTTCACAGGCAAGACCAGTTTGAGAGGTTGAGCGTTGACACAGGCGGCGGCCGCAAGCGCTTTCTGGAATGATGGCAGATCCTTTTTGAGCCTGGTCCCGTTCACCACCCATATCAGTCGCTTGTGGAAGTTCTCCCTGGCAGTCCGTTCCTGGTGCGAGATGTTGGAGTACTGGAACTCAAGCACGTTTCCGCCTTCTATTTTGACGTCGGCAATGTGCCACTCGCCGTCTGGCGCGCGTTGACGGACTTCCTGCCACTCAACAGGGAATTCGTTTTTCCAGCCACGATGCCATCCTGTTTCAGTCTCCCACCAGCGGTCGCAGTCTAGAACGCTGATGTGAGCCCAGTGCCACAGTTTCCTTGTGCCACATTTGGCAAGTACCGCTGAGGCGCACCCAGGGCATTCGCCGCGCAATTTAGGCTCCGCCTCGCAGCGGCCTCCTTTCACAAGTGCAAATTTCATTGTCTACCTCCAAGACAGCAGATCGCCGCCGGCAAGGGCGCGCGAGATTTAAAACCAGTGGGAAAAATCTGGCGGGCGGCTTGGATACCGCTTGGAGCTTCTTCGGGCAGCCTGTTGTGCTGCTCTTATTCGTTCTTGTGTCGTCCGCCATGACGACTTAAGCGCAAGCTAATCAACCGCAGAACAGAAATCAACTCGATCTGTGGAAATCGGGTTCCCCTAATTGGGCCCTTACTGCCTTGACAGCGACGTTGACAATTTCCATGTTGATCCCACCTCGCTGGTCCGGAAAGGGTAGGTGAGGGGTCTCGGGTGTTGCTGGGCGCTCCAGATTGAATGCTATCCAGTGTTGACGATTTCGGGCCGACTTCATACTAGGCAAGTCGGCGCCCCAACTTACACGTGGCCAGTACCACGCCTTACACAGGGGCCCGGGTCAGCAGCACTTTCATCGTGTGTGCGTGCCTATTTGGCGCAACAGGAGTCCCATATGGAACCGAAGTTCCCCATGGGCCAGATGAAAGTGTTCATGCTGACACTTTTCGCAATGGCCCTTTTTGCAAGCATCGTCCTTCTCAATAATCCCGGTCGATTAAAGATCGAGATTTTTCATATGTTTAATCTGGAATACGAGGGATGAAGCGCCGTTCCGTCGACGCGAAGCCGGGTGGTGCGGCCGCGGTCGATCGCCCCCCTTGCACCACCACGTGCAGCGCGACCTTTGCCGCCGCACGTTCAAAGCCTAGCAGCACTAGTATCGCCGCCGCCTTTGTGTCCTCGTGCCGCGAGTTCGGGGCTTGGGTTTGCTAGGGCCATCGGGACCGAAATACTCGGCGAGATGTGCAGCAGTTCTCTCGGCACCTTTGCGAGTTTTTTCCTTAAGCTCCTCGAGCTCCTCGTCGGATAGGGGCGCAGGTTGAGGCGGCAAGTGTTGCGCCAAATATGCCGCATCCCGGCGCGATTTGGCCTCGCTTTCCGCCCGCTCCTGTATCCGCTCTCCCTTCTCGAATAGCCATTCGGCCAATAACCCAGCGGGAGCGAACAAGAGCAGGAATGGCACGACAACCAGGGCGGCAAAAGCAAAATTGTTAGACATTGCAATGGTGGCGTACCACCACATGACCGTGCTGTCGGCGGTTCCCTTTGCGAAATTCATCAAGGCGTAAATGAAGGCAATGAACCATCCCAGCAGGAGAACGATGGCAACGAGCTTCAGCGACTTAACCATACAGAATTCCAGGAGTTCACTGCTGCGCCTAAACCATTACAGCTTTTCGGGGCTACACCGCCGCGACGAGCTGATCAGCACCGAGCCGTGCCATCAGACGATTCTGATCATCCCGGGTTGTAAGGCGAGGGCTGGCAACGGGCAGTTCTCACCCACTGGCCTAGTTTTCAGCAGGCGCAGGCTAGCGCAAGCTCGCCACCATTAATCCTGCAAGTCGTCGATATCCTTCCCCAAGGCACGCTCAATCCCTTTCCGCACCCCCATGAGAAACGGTGTGCTGTTGCCGCGAGTTCCAGGCTGCCCGGGAATACCGGGAAGGCCTGCGGCTGTTCCGCGTATGGCCCTGTAACCAACCTCAAAACCGTCTCTGAAGGTGCCTTCTCTGATAATGCCGGCCATGGTCGCCCCCTCCCATCGAAGGACATCACAGTTACACAACCCTCGGTGGGTCGTCAATTTCCCGCCGCAGATGGCGCTAAGCCGCCTCACCAGCCGGGTCACATCCCTCGTCAAGATCCAAGGCTCCGATCGAACTCGGTCGCTCCTGGTCGTATCATTCGAAAGCAGGCGGGGCAGGCTCCGTGGCAGTCACCCAGTGTACCCAAACTCGAGCCCCACGATCCTTCAACAAGTCGAAGATACGTCTTGTTGGCGTGCCGGCCGTCGCGACCTCATTATAAATATCATCGTCGAGAACCCTCACTTCCTTCAGCGCAGGCAAGTCCAGCAGAGCTTCGACGTGATCAATCCCGGTGCTGAGACTCAGATGTTCCAGTCTCTGGAATGGCACGAGGGTGCGCACGTCGACTTTTCCGATCATCGAAATCGCAGAAAAGCGCTTGAGGTTCGTACAAAGCTCGATCCCAGACAGGTCTTTCACATCGAAGACATCGTCTTCGCCGCCCCAGAAAAACCAAGCGTATGGGTAGGCTGTTCCGCCGCCGTCAAACTCGATCTCCTCCACGGCCGCGAGAAGCTCGTCGGTCAGCGGATATCGCTTCAGATAGTCCAGCGCCTCGGGAATAATTTCGTAACCCTCGTCCTCGAGATCGACGGCTCGGCCGAGGACGTGAGCGGCGAGCTGTTCGGGTGTGCCAAGATCGATCTGCTTTGCGTCGAGAAGCGAAGACAGCACGACGAGCTTGAGATTTGGATCATCAAATGGCGCTCCGGCCATGCCCGCTGCCGCCGGATAGGCTGGTTCCGTCGGTTCCGGATATTCCGCCTCAGGGTTGGAGAAGCTGATTTCGTTCACGGTCTCGAGAGTGAGTCGGACACACAGAGTGTAGCCTTCTGGAAACCGTCGCACGCCCATGCGCACGCCGCGCATCATCGGAAGATCGTCTCCGATCTCGAGAGACGGCATGGCGGCGCGCACCTGCCCGATCTTCAGTCCCATGGCGATTCCGCCGACCGGGTGCTGGAATCGGTGGTCGTAGTTCAGCATGCCGATCAGTCCGTTTCGATCGATCCATGCGACGAATCCGTGACTGTTCTCAAGCAGGTCAATCTTGCCGCCCTTATGGGGAGCAAGTGGCTTCCAGGCGGAGCCAAATGCTTCTTCGACCTTGGTGATCGGCATCCCGGGCCTTAGGTCAGCCAGCGCTGCGACATTCACACTTCCGTTCCATGCCGCCATCACCCGCACTCCGTTCATGGCTGCGACCGCGGCTGCGGCCAAGCCCGGCCATCAGTTCTCGCTTCCGCATCAAAAGTCAGCCATTCCCTGTAATGGAAAAATGCGACCGGCTGACATCAAGCGCCAGCCGGTCGCAGCGCGTTTCCTTGGGAGGATTTTCGCTAGGTCCGCCGCATAGGGGACGTCACCTTACTACCTTGGAGAGCGGACAGGATCAACGCTTCTCGGGAAAAAAATTCTACTGGAGTGGAAATCAGATAATAACAATTATGGAACTAACTGTTTGTTTTTGTTTGATAATCGAGATGAGCGCCGGAGCGCCGATCCCCACCAGAGGCGCAGCAATCCACATGGATACCCTTCGCTCTTTTCAGTCACTCTGACACTGGGATTCGTTCTCGAGTGTGCCTTCGGATCCCGCGGCTCATTCGTAGGGCTCGGACAGCGCTGCATCAGGCCGGCTGACAGGGTATCTTATGTCGGAGATCTTTGCAGCGAGCTTATCTGGACCATTCTGCTTAAGCAGCGCGCGGAAGCTCGGATGCATTCCACCGTCCTGATAAGCGAGCAGCTTCGGCGCCATTCCATCCCGCGTCAGATCTGCAATCTTGCGCTCGTCTGAAGCTCGGTTTGCGAGCACAGCCGCGTCAGCCGTTTCGGGCATTCGGCGAGGGACTCAAATAGCTTCCTCCCTCAAACTCCGCGTCGAAGACGTAGCGCCGTGAGGGGCGGCGATCGTCGGCACACGCCTCGCCTCGAAGACATCGTAGCCCGCCAAGGTGCCTATCATCCGCTACTACGAGATGGGGCTTCTCACGCACACGGAACGCTCGAAAGGCAACCAGCGTCGCTATTCGAGGCGCGAGCACGACCGTCTTTCGTTCATCAAACACGCGCGCGAGCTGGGTCTCACGATCGAGGCGATCCGCGAGCTGATCGATCTCAGCCAGCATCTGGAGCGCCCTGCGCCAAACGCTGACCGCATCGCCGCCGAACAGCTACGGGTGGTCAGGGGCAAGATCGCCCGACTGAAGAAGCTCGAAACGGAGCTGGAGGGTATAGCTACGCACTGCCATCGCAGCCAGGTTGCGACTGCTACGTCATTCAGGCGCTGGCAAATCATGAGCTCTGTGAGACCGATCACGCCTGAGCAGCGATCCGCGAGGAGGTCGTGCGGGCGAGGAAGCGCTTGAACGCCTCGAGCGCCTCCTCCTTGATCCTTTACTCTGTCGGCACGGCATAAAGCTCTACCCGCCTTCGAACGATTCGATACCCCATCTGCGCGGCGATTCTTTCTTCAAGTGCGTCGAGGCGAGGGTCGGAAAACTCAATGATCTTGCCGGTCGAAATGTCGATGAGATGATCGTGGGTCGCGGCGATCTCGTATCGCGCTTTGCCCGACCCGAAATGATGCGCAATAACGAACCCACCAGCGACCAAACGGCCCAATGTTCTGTAGACTGTTGTCAGTGAGACGCGTCTCCCCCGCGACCGCAGCCATCCGTGAAGCGAATCGGCATCCGGGTGGTCTGGTCCGGTAACGAGCGCTTCGAGGATGTCGCGCAAGTTTGCGGTAACTCGTAATCCGAGCTGCTGGCATCGGCTCTCAAGTTCGGACAAATCACCCATCACTACACAACGAAGTCCATGAGAAGCTTTATATTGAGGGCTGCAATGACAACGGCAATCAATATCGCAGCCCTTAACTGCAGTTGCAACTCATTTGCATATAGCTGACCGCTCATCTGCGCGCAATGTCTGCTGGTCGAAGAAGGGTGTTTGGGACCGGGACAGGTCCCCAAAGTGGACGGGTCCGCGTTTCAGCTCAAAAAGGCGAAGCAGCATGCATTTAGCCGCCGCGTTCGGCCGTCCTGCTGGAGCGTATAGCCACGCACTAATCACGGCAGCCAGGTCGCGACCGCTACGCAATCCAGGCGTTGGCGAACCATGAGCTCTACAAGAGTGGTCACGCCTGAGCGGCCGCGAGGAGATCCTGCGCGCGAGGGAACGTTTGAACGCCTCAAGCGTCTATCGACGCAAGTTGCCTTATTCAACAAACAGAAGGGCGAGAAACTCCAATCCCTCCAAACCCTATCTGTCTCAAATTGATTCGCAGAGGGGCACCATCGTTCATCCCTCACGAAATCAGCTGGCGGCAGATATCGACGAAATCATTCGCCCAGCCGGCAAAGAGTGCGAAGAGAACCACCCAGACGAAGAGCATGAAGTGCCAATAGAGGGCACAGAGGTCCACGCGCAGCCGCACCCTGTTGCTTACCGGGACGCTCCACGCCTTCGTCATCGTCCGGCCAAGCGCTACGATCCCGCCTACGATGTGAAGCCCGTGCATTCCGGTGATCACGTAGAAGAAGCTGTTAGCCGGGTTGCCAGCGAGCACATAGCCTGCCTGTGTCAGCTGTCGCCAAGCGAGAATTTGTCCTGTGAGAAAGAGGATCGCGGTAGCAAGCGCGGCAAGGAGCGCGGTCCGCACGGCCTCGCTGCGGCCTCGCTGCGCTTCGGTTTTCGCCCATTGCATGGCCGCACTGCTTACGATCAGCACAGTTGTGTTCACCCAGAGCAGCCGGGGAATGGGTGTTGACCACAAGTCGGGCGTTTCGACGCGCATCAGGTAGGCGCTGATGAAGAGGCTAAAGAGGGAGCCGACGACGGCAAGGAAAACGCCAAGGCCGATCCTAGCGGGCTCGATCGACAGTTGCCTTTCGCGGAACGCCTCGGGCGCGGGCCCCACTTCCAGCCACGGCTTGGATGTCAGCCGATGTTGGGCCATCCACCAGAGAATGATGGCGGCGATAACCGCCAGAAATATCATCATGACACTCATGAGGTCGCTCCCGCCGGTATGCTCAAGGTCCCGGGTCGTTTTGCGGAACGAAGTCCTTGCCATTGCCCGGCATGCTGTAATCATACGCCCAGCGAGAGATCACCGGAAGTTCTCCATAAACAGGCGGCGTATGCGGACTGCGAAATTGCGCGACGCCCGTGTCTCAGCGGGCGTTCGAGTTTTCACTTCCGCTCGCGCGCCAGCAGGGAACGGTCATGCGAAACCTTATCGGCCAACTCGATCTCGATCGTGGCATGGTCTATCCCAAACCGCTCCTTCAGCCGGGTCTTTGCGGCTTCCTTTAGCTCCGTAGCCCGGCCAAAATCGGTTTCGGACAGGGCGACATGTGCTTCGAGAGCAAGTTTCCCCTCCTCACGTTGCCACACATGCAAATGATGAACATCTTCGACTCCGGCCATCTCGTGCAACGAGGCCACAAGCCCGTCATAGTCGAAATCCCTCGGCGCGCTGTCGATCAGGACGGCGATCGATTTCTTGATCTCGTGATACCCGTGTACCCAAATATACAGCGCAATTAGTCCAGTGATCAGCGGATCGAGCCAAGCGAAAGCCGAACCCCACGCCATGATCGCCAATGCGGCAATGATCACACCCACCGTGGTCATGGCGTCGGCGATCATATGGAGAAAAGTGCTCTTGACGTTGAGGCTGCCGGTCTCCTTGCGCAGCACCCAGGCTGCGGCCAGATCTTCGACGAGCGCAATTACACCGACGACGAGCATTGTAGTGCTGGCTATTTCGGTCGGCGTGATCAGCCGGCTCACGGCCTCGTAGAGCAGGTAAAGTCCGATCAGTAGCAAGGTAGTAAGATTGATCACCGCGCCAACGGTCTCTGCACGCGCATACCCAAAGGTGCGCAGCTTGTCTGCCTGGCGTTGCGAAATGCGCCAGGCGATATAGGAGGCAAGGATTGACGCTGCGTCGGAAAAGTTATGGGCCGCGTCCGCTATCAGCGCGAGCGAACCAGAAATCAGCCCGCCGATAAGCTCGGCGACCGTAATTCCTAAATTGAGCGCGAGTGCAATCAGGAGGCGGCGTCCACGCCGCGAATTGTCTTCACCCCCAGCGCTGCGGTGTACATGGGCCATGGTCTGCGTAACGCAACGCGGTGTTTATCGTTCCCACTGCGGCGAGTGGCCGATCCCGGAAACCGTTCAGGTTGGCGTAACGGCAGGCGATCGAGGACCCTGGCCAAAAGGGAGGGGTCATTTTCGTCTCATCGCCCGCGTTTGCTTTGCCGAGTAACTGACCTATCCAACGATCAACCAGCCACCAGCCCCCCGGTGAGACCGCGTTCTGACCCCGCAAAGCCCAATCCGCCGGCGATGGCGCAGCAAACGAGCCTAGGATCTGATTGCGGCGACAGCAGCTCCCGACGCCATTTCAACTGAGGATCAAGCTTCTTCAGATCTCGCGGTCATCCACCGGGTCGGCCTGTAGGTGGTTGAAGCAAGCTGGTCTGACTCATGTTACGCCTGATGATCTCGCAAGATCGCCCATTAATCAATCGGCTGAAACAGTCTCTTAATTGTTGTCCTTCGAGAGTCGTGGGCTGCATGAACGTTGTATGGGCCTTGGATGGGCGTCATTGACGCAGGCTGCCGAACTCTCTTGAACCTCGACCAGCTGGAGGTACTACGGTCATGTCAAGCGCAGGGCTATAACTCGACGCATCAAGTCTCTAAGAGGCAAATTTTTAAGGAAATGCGACATGCGATTATTCGGAGTTTTCTCGACTTTTTTCCTGAGCGCCCTGATGGTCCTGTCAACCGCGCCGGTGGCCAACACAAGGGAAGCAGAGGCGCTGGTGATCGAGCGTGCTGAGATCATCGCTGGCCGCGACGGGCAAACCGACCGGGCATACGTGACGATATGGAATGGGGGAGAATCTCCGGTCTCCATCATCGATGTTTCGATCGCCGGCTACGAAGACGTGCGAGTTGTTACCGCGGCAGAGACAACTAGAGTGAAAGTAACGGACGCCGTGCTGACCATTCCCGCAAAGTCCGAACTTTTGATGCGCCCCAGCACAGTCTATTTTGAGATGCGCAGGACAAATCCTCTAACGGTAAATGCCTCCGTCGAAATCAAGATCGAATTCGATAACAAGAGGAACATGATCATTGCGACGTCACCGAAGACGCAGGGAACATTCACCGATCATCATCACCGTCGCGAGGGTTGACGCCTTGTTGTTCGTACGGCTGACATTTCTGTTCTAGCTGCTGATTGCCGTGGTTATGGTTTCATCGATCTTCCTCTGACATCGGCCGGCTTCTCGGCAAGGCTATCGAGAATTGTTACTCCGGTGCCAAAGCATACCGCCATATCCCAGTGCGAGCCCCAGAATTGCGGCTGTCCAAAACCCCCAAATCGCTTCCTCGCTCGAGTGCCCGACGATAAAGCAGACGAGCCGGAAGACACTCGACAGCAACAGATATCCGATGGCGGAAAATCCGAGAAACAATGCGGTCGTCCAGATGAGACGCGTCATGACAATACCACCTTCGATCGCGAAGGTAGCTTCAAGGTATACGGCGCGGAACTCAAGTTTTCTTGAGCTGGCGGGACGAAAAAATCACCTGAGTCCGCTTGCACCTCAAGCTGCTAGAGGTTTTATGATCTGGCCGCCAATTCAGGAGCGACCATGCAACGACGACAGATTCTCAAAGCTGCCACGGCACTATCTGCTGCCATTCTCTTCAGTGCGCGGGGCAGCTGGTCGCAAGACAATCTCGCCAAATTGATGGCACCGGGCCCCTTGCCCGAGAAATCGTTTGGATTCGAGAATGCGCCTGTCACGGTCCTCGAATATGCCTCGATGACCTGCGGCCATTGTCAGAACTTCCATCTTAACACCTGGCCGGAGATCAAGAAGCAATTCGTTGATACGGGCAAGGTGCGCTTCATTTTGCGCGAATTCCCGTTCGACCCCAGGGCAACGGCGGCCTTCATGCTGGCTCGATGCGTCGGCGAGGACAAGTGGTATGCCGCAATCGACCTCCTGTTCCGGACGCAGGAAAAGTGGGCCCGCGCTGAAGACGGCAAGCAGGCCATGCTGCAGGTGATGGCGATAACGGGCATGACGGAAAGCCAGTTCGAATCCTGTCTCAGCGATCAGGCGCTGCTCGAGAAGGTCAACGCCGTCGCTGCGACTGGGAGGGAGCTGGGGGTAGATTCGACGCCCACATTCTTCATCAACGGTAAGATGTATGCAGGTGCTCTGCCGCTTGACGAATTCAAGGCGATCGTTGATCCCCTGGTAGAGGCCGCCAAGCGATGACGCTCAAATCGATCCAGATTCTGCCACTCGCCCTCTCGGCCATTCTTCTCCTTGGCCCCACGTCCGCGCCCGCCCAGGAGGGCAGGGATGAGGTGTTGGCGCGCGTAAATGGTACAGAAATCCGCGCGTCCGACACGGTGATCGCCGAGCAGATGTACGGCGGCTTGGATGCCTCGGCCACCCCGGAGGCCAAGCGCTCGGCGCTTGTCGACGCGCTGATTGAACTGAAGGTCGTCTCTGACGCAGCCATCGAGGCAGGCGTCGAGAACGACAGCGAGTATCAGCGCCAGATTGCGCTGCTGAAGCAGCAGGCCTTGCGGGCGGCGTACGTCAAGAAGCTGGTGTCCGACGTGGTCACCGAGGAGGCCGTCAGCAAGGCCTATGCCGACAGAATCGGGAGCATCCCCGCGGTCGAAGAGATCAGGCTGAAGCACATCGTGGTGGCAACGGAACAGGACGCTGCCACGGTGATTGAAGGATTGAAGTCAGGAAAGACCTTCGAGGATCTGGCACAGCAGTATTCGAACGACGAAGTGTCGAAGGCGAAGGGGGGAGATCTTGGCTTTGTTGCGGTCGGACAGTTATTGCCGGAACTCGATGCGGCCGCGGCAACAATGAAAGCAGGCGACGTTAGTGCGACGGCGATCAAGAGCACTTTTGGCTATCATGTTCTGAAGCTTGAGGAGCGCCGCCAGCGTCCCGTGCCGCCTCTGTCGGAAGTTGCCGGGCAGATACGCGCTTCGCTGGAACAGGCCGCCGCACAACAGGTCGTTCAGTCCCTGAAGGCAAAGGGCTCGATCGAGAAGCTTATCCCGGACGTTCCCGTGAATGATGCGCACGCACATGAAGAGCAAAGCGGAGAATGATGCCTCGTGGTCTCCTGCTCAGCGTCCTGATCTTTCTTGCAACCATGATGTCGTCCCTTGTGGTTGCTAGGGACGCAATGCCGAGCCAGCAACTCGCATTAACCGCCGGATCGGTGCCGGCGCTTAGCGATTTCGATTGCGCTGACGAACTGCGAGCGGAGCAGACCATTGGGCATTGTTACAGCGAGGCGGCTCCGGCCATACTCCCTGCCCTTTTGCCATTCTGGATGTCGCGAACGGTCCTCGTTCCGCCCCTTTTAACTGTGCGCTCGGGTGTCGCCGGCGACGCTGAGAAGAGACCTCCCAAACGAGCCGCATAACACTCGCAGCTCGACGCAAATTGGGGACCCTTCATGTTCGAACGTCGCACAATATTGTTCGGTTCGCTTGCCACACTCCTGACTGGAACGACTGCGGCTGCAGCGGGCAAACGGATTTTCAGCCTTCGACCAGCCTTTCGACCGCAAATCGTCAACATTTCCGGCAGATATCCATCAGGTACTGTTCTGATAGACGTCCGCGGCCGTTTCCTCTATCTCGCCGCAGGCAGAGGCAACGCGATCCGTTATGGCGTTGGCGTCGGTAAGGCCGGACTCGCGTTTTCCGGTACAGCTACGGTCGGCCGCAAGGAAAAATGGCCGAGTTGGACGCCGACGAATAATATGATCAAACGGGATCCCGCCAAATATCTGCGATACGCAGGCGGTGTTTCGGGGGGCCCGCACAATCCTCTCGGTGCGAGGGCGCTTTATCTTTATCGCGACGGCAGAGACACCTATTACCGTATTCATGGAACGAATGAGCCATGGACCATCGGCAAGGCGGTCTCCAGCGGCTGCATCAGGATGATGAACGAACACGTCGTGGACTTGTACGAGCGCGTCCCGCTTGGCGCAACCGTGATTGTGTTATGAAAACTCCGGCCCGAACCCGCAACGAATCATCTTTTCAAAGCAAGAGTATGACCAGCAATCTTCTCCCGCATAAGCAATTCCGCTTTAAAGCGCAGATTGGCGCGGCTTACCGTGCCGGAATCGCCGTGCTGCTGGCGGTGGCTTTGACAGGCTGCATGTCGATGGAGCTTGACGACCTCGGCGATCCGTCGCCCGAGATTCCGTCTAAACTGATCGGCGAGATGGCCAAGAAAGGTACCAGACCGGACAGTGCCGTGCTCGTCCGCATCTTCAAGCAGGAGAGCGAACTCGAGGTCTGGAAGCAGAGCAAGACGGGAGAATACGCGCTGCTGAAAACCTATCCGATGTGCCGCTGGTCAGGAAAGCTTGGCCCCAAAACCAAGGATGGCGACCGCCAGGCGCCGGAGGGCTTCTATCATGTCTCCTCTGGCATGCTGAACCCGAAGTCACAATATTACCTTTCATTCAACCTCGGCTACCCGAATAGGCTGGAGTCTGCACTCGGCTACACGGGAGAGGCGCTGATGGTGCATGGCGCATGCTCGTCGTCCGGATGCTACGCGTTGACGGACCAAGGCGTCGGTGAGATTTATGCCGTCGTGCAGCGTGCGCTCGCCGGCGGTCAGGAGCGGTTTCAGGTGCAGGCGTACCCGTTCCGCATGACAGCGGAGAACTTGGCGCGGCATAAGACCGATCCGAACTTCGGCTTCTGGAAGAACGTCAAGCAGGGCTACGACATATTCGAGGCGACGAAACGTCAGCCTAAAGTGTCCGTATGCGGCGGCAAGTATGTGTTCAACACGGAATTCGAGGACGGCGAGCCGAAGGATCCCCTCGCCGTCTGCCCCGCGGCAAAAATGACGCCGGATGCCGGACTGCTGGCGAAGCTTCAGGAACAGGAAAAGAAGCTCGCCGATCTGTTGGCAGAGAGCACGTCCGTTCCGGTCAACGCCTATGTCGATGGCGGCATGCACCCGAACTTTCGGGCGCTTTTAAAGAAGAATGGTCCCGAAAAACTCGCTGAGAAAATCTCCACAATAAAATACCCGATTAGCCGACCGGATGCAGCCTTGGCCGATCCCTATGGCGGCTAATGCGATGCCGGAGAGATCCGGCTGCTCCCAAAACTTGGTACACGTGACGACAAGGAAAATTATGCCGCAGATTGTCGTTTGCCGTCGGTCATTCTTGAGGTTCTCCGCTGGCGCGGCGGCGGTGGGGTTGATTGGATGCACTACTGCGCGCGAAAGACCGCAAGCCGTTCCCGACGTGCCATCGAGGGCCGGTACCAGTTCTGTTCTCGCGGAAATGTACGGTGAGCGGCTGGAAGAACTCTATCCTCTTCCCCCAGTCCCCTATGAGAAGATCGATTCACGTTTTTATCGTCAGCTCGTTGCCGATCCTACTGGCGAACGCCCGGGGACCCTGGTTGTCGATGTCGGAAATCACTTCCTTTATCTTGTCCATGAGAACGGCCAAGCAATCCGCTATGGCGTAGGTCTTGGGCGTGCCGGCTTTGCGTGGGCGGGACGCGGTGTCATCCAGTACAAGCGGCAATGGCCGCGCTGGACCCCGCCGGACGAAATGGTTGCGCGACAACCCGAGCTGCAGCAATACAGCATCGCTAACGGCGGCATGGAGCCCGGTCTTACCAATCCTCTCGGGGCACGCGCCCTTTACATATTCCAAGACGGCGAGGACACGCTCTATCGCATTCACGGATCGCCGGAGTGGTGGACCATTGGTCAGTCGGTCTCCTCCGGTTGCGTCCGCATGATCAACCAGGATGTCATCGACCTCTATGATCGTGTGCCGAACGGTACGCCGATCGTCGTGACAGACCTGTCGGGCGGACCGCCGATGCAATCGTAAGCGTGCGAAGATATGATCCTCAAGGCCTTATACGCGGTTCGTGGTCGAGTTTGTATTAACCTCAATGAGAAGCGGCGTCCGATTGAACGTCGCGAAAAGAGTGGGAGATCAAGAGTTCCCAGGCGGTGCAAAGAAACAATTCAAGTCGTTTTCCGTCGGGTTCAAACAGATATGATAGCTCCCATCTCCCGAGGGCCTTTCGCGGCCATAGGGGATGAAAAAGAGCTGCCGCTTCGTGACTATAGGATGATCGCCCGGGTGAACAGATATGGAGAAGCCGTCTCGTCCTGGTTTTACGTCCTCGCTGGGCAGGGCCACGCAGTCGCCGCCGACCTCCGTGCCTCTGCAGCAACCCGGCGGGTACGTCCAGTCTCTGCTTGCCCGGTGAGCATAGGTTTCCGAGACAACGCCTAGAGTGACAGCTAGGAAAAACATGGCGGTTGATGGCTTCAAAATCATCTGCCCCTCCCAGGATCAATTCCCCAGAATCTGCCAGCAAAATACCTGACCGCTTCCCAACGACCTTTCTTGGCATGTTGCTGAGACAAATCGCCGCTCGGTCGAAAAGGCGGCTGCGGGGACTTGAACCTCTACCTGCTAGAGCTTCTATCAATTTAGCGTCACAAAAAAACGGATACCGACAAGATGCGCGTTTTGGCAAAAAGGCCGTTACTGCTGGCAGCCGTGGGCATGAGTATTCTCCTCGTAGATCAAGTGAGCAAGCTGCTGATCATTGAATTGGTGATGCAGCCCCCGCGGGACATCCCGCTCTTGCCCTTCCTGAATGTGACGCTTGGATTTAACCGAGGCGTGAGTTTTGGGCTCTTTGCCGATCAGCTTGGGGAGATGCCGGGCGTGCTCGGTATGTTCAAAATTGCTGTTGTGATCACCATTTTGGTTTGGGCCAGTACAGTGAAATCGCTTTTTCAAGCGATCGCGCTTGGAGCCATCGCTGGCGGTGCCGTCGGAAACATTATCGATCGGCTCCGTGACGGCGCGGTCACCGATTTCATCGATGTCTCTGTGGAAAGCTGGCACTGGCCGGCATTCAACATCGCCGACGTTGCAATCGTACTGGGCACGGCGGCCATCATACTGCATTCCATCCGTCCGGTCGGTGAAAGTGAACGATTCAGGAACCAGCAATGACGATATCACACGACGCAATTAACCGAGCATCGCGCGCCCGAACAATCCGTCGACGCAACAGAATCCTCTTCCTCGTGCTATTTGGCTTCGTGCTCGCTGTTTTCGCATCCAGCATGACGCACCTCGAACAAGAGACACTCGTGAAAGAGCGACTGGCCGCACCGTGATGAACAATCGTGGCTAATGAGCATCGCCCCCGGTCTCCGGCCGTAGCTGCCGCAGCGATCCTCATCGTGTCAAGCGTTGGACTGTTTCTTATGCCGCGGATCGTACTCTGGTTCGGGGAGATTTCCCCGTGGCTCGGTCTTGCAGTCGGATCGCTCATGATCCTTGCGTTCTTTGGCGTGTTCTGGCTACGCGCAAGATTTCAGGATCGGAAAGAACGCAGGTGACTTTTACGCCCCCGATCTGCCGGTCTGTGCCGGGCGACCGCGTTCAGGCGCTGATGGGCGGGCGCGCACGGGTTAACCATACCGACATTGAGAGGATTGCCACCCGGATAGAGCTATACTATCAGATCAGCGTTAACACTTTCTTAACCATGCTGCATTGGCCGGAGTTTCCGGGCAGGTCGGAGGAGTTTGCCCGTGATTTTCCGCGTTTGCCTCGCCGTATTCGCTTTGTTGCCCTTCTCTACGGCGTTTGCCAAGCCGCAATCACAAAGTGCATGGATGCAAGTTGGTTCGATCACGTCACAACCGATTGGACATTATGAGCTTTGCAAGCGCTTGCCGGATGAATGCTCGGTCCGCTCTAGTTCGATGCCTCCTCCCCGCTTGACACAGAAGGCCTGGGAGGTGCTGCGGCAGGTCAATTCGGAGGTCAATGCGGCAATCTCCCCGAAGACCGACAAGGAGTTGTATGGAGTAGAGGAGGTCTGGTCCTATGCTGACGAGGAAGGCGATTGTGAAGACTACTCTCTACTGAAACGGCGAGCGCTGATTGGAAAAGGCTTTCCGGTCAGGGATCTTTTGCTGACCGTGCTAAGGAAGCCTGATGGTGAAGGTCACGCCGTGCTGACGGTCAGAACGGACCAGGGCGACTTCGTGCTCGATAATCTTGAGTCTGAGATAAAGATTTGGACCGCCACGAGCTACCGTTACATCAAGCGGCAAGCGTCGTTTCACTCAGGCCGCTGGGTCACGATCGAGAATGATGCCGATACCCCGGTGGGTTCCGTCGAGTAACAAGCGATTGCAAGAAACGCGTATCAAGTTGACCCTCTAGTGGCATGAGGTACTAGAAAGACCGGCATCGAGTTGGAGCTGGTCCGAGCTATGCCCCCTGAAACAAATGACACGCGCATCTGGATGCTGGATGCCGTGAGAGGTACGCTTATACTGGGCGTCGTGATATTCCACATCATCTGGAATTTAGAGAGCTTCGGCGTGCTGCCGTTCTCCTTCGCTGAATCACCGATTTCGACCGCGGTGAGCAGAATAGGTGCGGCGGGCTTTCTATCGCTGGTTGGTGTGGGCGTGAAGCTCGCCTATGGAAAAGGGTTCCGAGCAGCCAAATTCGCGGCTCGCGTCGCGTCAATCGCCGCATGTGCAATGCTGATATCAGTCGCGACATACGCTCTAGACAGCGGGAGCTTCATCTATTTCGGGATTCTTCACGTTATCGCAGCCGCGACGTTGGTTAGCGTCCTCCTGCTTAGGGCCCCTCCGGGTGTCTGCGCAACAATCGGCATGATCGCCATTGCCCTTCCGCACGTCTTCAATATCACCGCTACCGTCTCGCGAACGTCCGCATGGACGGGCTTGACCCGAGATGCCCCGGATAGCCTCGACTTTTATCCGTTCTTTCGCTGGGCTGGGTGGGTTTTCCTGGGGATGGCGCTCACTACTCCCATCATCTTGGTTTGTCGCCGCCTCTCGCCGCCGGGCATCGAAAAGTACCGGCTGCCTAACGTTGTCGCCTGGGTGGGGAGACGCAGCCTCACGATCTATATGCTGCACCAGCCGATCTTATACGGACTTCTCGGAGCACTAGTAGCGCTGCGTTCCTAATGGCGAGTATCGCACAGAGAGCCGGCTGTGGTCGTGAGACCGCAGGCGATGATCGGCTCAAAAGCTTGACTTTTCGCAGCGAAACAATTTCGATATCTCCAGCGGCTTTACATTCAAGAGACTTGTCCATGCTGACGATCGGTGACCTCGCCAAATCGACCGGTGTAAAAATCCCCACCATCCGCTACTACGAACAAATGGGGCTCCTCTCTCACACTGAACGCTCCGAAGGGAACCAGCGACGATATTCGAAGCGTGAGCAGGAACGGCTGTCGTTCATTAAGCACGCTCGGGAGTTGGGCCTCACGATCGAGGCGATCCGAGAACTGATCGACCTCAGCCTACATCCGGAGCGTCCCTGCGCCGATGCCGACCGCATTGCGGCCCATCAGTTGCAGATGGTCCGTGACAAAATCGCGCGACTCCAGAAGCTTGAGACGGAACTGGAGCGTATTGCCACCCAGTGTCACGGAAATCACGTTCGAGACTGCTATGTCATCCGGGCGCTGGCAAATCATGATCTTTGTGAGGGTGATCACTCCTGAGTGGCCGCGCGATCAGGCTCTACGGCCAACGAAGCGCTTGAAGGCTTCAAGCGTCTCGGGACTGGCATGGTGCTCCATTCCCTCGGCATCGATGCGTGCGGTCTCGGGCGAAACGCCGACTGCACACAGGAACGATTCCACGATCTGGTGGCGTTCGCGGCAAAGCTGTGCGAGCTTTCGGCCCGTATCGGTCAGAAAAATACCGCGGTAGCGCCGTTGCTGAATATATCCTTCGGCGGTCAGCCGCTTCAACATTTTGGCAACGGTCGGCTGGGCTACTCCGAGGCGCTGTGCGATGTCAACCTGGCGGGCTTCGCCACCATCTTCGATGAGATCCGCGATGAGCTCGACGTAATCTTCGACTAGTTCGGTGCGACGGTTGTTCCGTGTCTGCCGGAAGCTTTCGACCTGTGTGTCGGCATCGATCAGGCTCGTTTCGAAGTCGTGCTCTGTAGCCTTATGCTGCTGCAAATCCGATGTTCCTGTGCTGAACTGCGATAGCTGGCAAATAATATAGCCCCGGGTATTTTTCAATCCAACCATGAACTTTCTTCAAACCCGCCCGCCACTGAGTATTAGCATTCTCATCAGATTATAGCTCTTGCTATAATCATGCTGCCATGCTCTATTTTATCTAACCGACTAATTGGAGTAAGAGCTAACATGCTGAAATGGGCGCAGACGGCGTTGAGCAGACGGAGCCTGCTAGGCGCGGGGATAGCATCGATCGGCGCAACAACGATCGGAACGAGCAAAACTGCGGCTCAGGAAACGCACGGCAATCATGCCGCAGCAGCTAAACCGGAAAGCGCGGCTGCGGTGCCTTCGCACCAATCAGCGCACGGAGCGATGATGACTGTCGGGACAGTCGACGATGAGCGCAACGGCTTTCATCCGACGAAGATATTGACGGACTGGTATACGGGCACGGTCGCCGATCTGCCAGACGGCCGAAAACTCAGGACCTTCGAGATCACTGCCGAAGACAAGGAAATCGAGATAGCGCCAGGCGTGATGTTTCCCGCCTGGACCTACAATGGTCGCGTGCCGGGTCCGGCCCTACGCGCGACCGAGGGCGAGCGGCTCAGGATTGTCTTCAGGAACTTCGGATCGCATCCGCACTCAATGCATTTCCATGGCATCCACTCGGCGCGCATGGACGGCGTGCCCGGTGCGGGCATGATCGCGCCCGGTGAAGAATATGTCTATGAGTTCGATGCCAGGCCCTTCGGCTGTCACCTCTATCATTGCCACGCCCTGCCGCTGGCCCGGCACATCCATAAGGGGATGTACGGCCTCTTCGTCATCGATCCCGACCCGGCGCGTCACCCGGACAACGTCGAGGTGGCAAAATCCCGTCTCCATGGTTCGCCGGAAAACGCCGAGTGGCAGGAATTGGCGATGATCATGAACGCTTTCGACACCAATTTCGACGGTGAGAACGAGTTCTATGCCTGCAACACCATTGCCCATTGCTATGCCAAAGAGCCGATCAAGATCGAAAAAGGCCGGCCGGTGCGGGTTTATCTGGTGAACGTCACCGAGTTCGACCCGATTAACTCGTTCCACCTCCATGGCAACTTTTTCGACTATTTCGATCAGGGGACGACCCTGACGCCGACGCTGAGGACGGTCGACATTATCATGCAATGCCAAGCACAGCGGGGCATCCTCGAGTTCACCTACAAGGAGCACGAGGTCGGGCTTTACATGTTTCACGCCCATCAATCCGAATTCACGGAACTCGGCTGGATGGGCATGTTCGATGTCGTGGAGACGCTGTCATGAACGAGAACCCTCGCAACTTTCGCCCGGTCTCCACTGTCGCGCCGGGGTCCTCGCGACATCTGTTGTGGCTCGCTTTACCGTTATTCGTGCTGGTCGCCGCGGTGCTGTGGCTGTTCCAGAGCAATGTTCTGAGCGGCTTCAACAACGGCGCACCCCCGGTCGAAAACCTGACGGTCGAACGAACCGTGCTCGACGAGGACGGCCTGCGGCTCAAGGTGCGCGCCGGCGGATCGGAACCGATGACGGTCGCGCAGGTGCAGGTCGACGCCGCCTACTGGCAGTTCACTCAGCAACCCGCCGGAACGATCTCGCGCGGCGACACCGCCTGGGTGGCGATCCCCTTCCCGTGGGTTCTCGGCGAAGCCCACAAGGTGACATTCGTCACCAATACAGGCGCGACCTTCGAGCATGAAATTCCCGTGGCCGTCCCGACGCCGAAGGTCAGCGGAAACGCTCTCGCTTCCCAGGCGCTCCTCGGAGCTTTCGTCGGCATCCTGCCAGTGGCAGTCGGCCTTCTCTGCTATCCCGCCCTTCGTGGGGCCGGCCGCAACACCATGACCTTTCTGTTGGCCATGACGGTCGGCCTGCTGGCCTTCCTGCTCGTTGACACCATGATCGAAGCCTTGGAATTTGCGGGCGAATCGGCGGCGATCTTCCAGGGTAGTGTCATGGTGATCCTGACGGCAGTGGCCAGCTTCCTGATCCTCGTCGCGATCGGCCGCCGCCAAGGATCGCCGACCGGGCTTGCGCTTGCGACCTATATCGCCCTTGGCATCGGGCTGCACAATTTCGGCGAAGGTCTTGCCATCGGCGCGGCCTTCGCGGCTGGCGCAGCGGGGCTCGGGACGTTCCTGGTGCTCGGCTTCACGCTCCACAACATCACCGAGGGGATCGGTATCACGGCTCCCCTTCTGAAGATGCGCCCGAAGCTCGTTCATTTCGTGGGCTTGGCGTTGTTGGCCGGCGGCCCTGCGGTCCTTGGAATCTGGCTCGGCAGCCTGGCCGTCGCGCCTCACTGGACCGCGATCGCCCTTGCAATCGGAGCAGGCGCTATTGCGCAGGTGATCGTTGAAGTCACGGCGCTGCTCGCAAGGAGCGAAAATGCTCGTGCGGACTATACGCAGGTTCTCAACCCTGCGGCGTTCGGCGGCATCGCGGCCGGGCTGGCGTTCATGTATGTGACCGCTATGCTCGTCAAGATCTGACGCCATCGCCAATAGATGTGGAAGAGAATACAGTGCGCAAGAAGATGCTGGCCACAGCCCTGACCATCCTGACCATCCTGACCACCCTGCCCGTCTCCGCCAACGCCCATGATTTCAAGGCGGGGACGATTGAGATCAAGCATCCCTGGTCGAAGGTCGCGCCGCCGGTCGCGCCGGTTCTCGGCGGCTATGTCACGATCGTCAACACAGGAGCCGAGCCGGATCGGCTGCTCGGCGGCAGCGCAACGATCGCCGAGCGCTTCGAAATTCACGAATCCAAAACCGAGAACGGCGTTGCAAAGATGCGACCGCTGAAGGACGGCTTGGTCATCGGGCCGGGAGAGACGGTGAAGCTCGAGCCGGACGGGTCAGCCCACATCATGTTCGTGAAGCCGTCGAAGCGGCCGGCGGCGGGTGAGAAGTTCGCGGGCACCCTGGTGTTCGAGAAGGCCGGGGTGGTCGATGTTGAATTCGCGGTGCAGCCGATGGGCGAGCAGCCGCAGAAGATGGAAGACCACCAGGCCCATCGGAACTAGGTGCGCGATATGAACGCCCTGAAGTTCGTCCGCTACGCCGCCTGGGCGAGCATCGCCGTGCTTGCCGCCGCCCTGGCGACCGCGTTCGTCATTCCTCGGCTGACCCCGCAGACGTCGCAGCCGGTCATGACGGGCAAGGCGCTGGTCGGTGGTCCCTTCCAGCTCGAGACGGTCGAAGGCAAGCCGTTTTCGAACAAGGATGTAGAGGGAAGACCCTACCTCGTGTTCTTCGGTTTCACCAACTGCCCGGATGTCTGCCCGACAACCCTTTTCGAGCTGACGGGGCTTCTGAAGGACCTCGGACCGGCCGCCGACAAGATCGTACCGCTGTTCATCTCCGTCGATCCGGAAAGGGACACGCCGGAGATGCTGCGGGTCTACATGAATGCGTTCGACCCTCGGATAACTGCCCTTCGCGGCACGCTTGATCAGACGACCAAGGCTGCCAAGGCATTCGCCGCCTATTTCAAGAAGGTGCCGCTCGATGGTGGCGAATACACGATGGACCACACTGCGAGTGTTATCCTGATGAAGGCGGACGGCACGTTTCAGGGCACGTTGGACATGCATGAGCCTCGTGAGACTCAGTTGAAGAAGCTCGAGCGGTTGGCCGGTACGTCAGGGCCGTAGGTCATCCGTTTCACCGCCGCTGCGGAGCAAAGGGTTCGGCGGCTACCGTTATCTCACTTCAGGCTTGCGCTCGACTTCGGCCAAGTGCTCCTTGGCGATCTCGTCCACCGTCTTGCACGATCGCGATCTTTCGTCCGACGGTTTGAGAAGCGTGCGTACCTGGTCGAGCGAGAAGCCAAGATCGCGGGTGAACAAGGTCTTCTGAGCCGCCTTGGGCGCGGCGCCGTGACGGCGGGAGCGGTTCGCATCGTAGAACAGGCGGGCCGCTTCCGAGCCGGTCATACAAATGGTCCTCTCGAGCAACAAGCGTGTCTCAAACAGGTCAGCCTGGTAGCGGCGACATCGTTTCGAGATAAATCGATACGGATCGCTTAATAGAGCGAGCGTCGAGTCTAAGCTCTTGTCACGCAGGATCCGGAGCATCGGGGCACCATCTCAAATCAGCTCGGCGACATCCTCTAATCTGCGATGGGCGAACGCCTGGCGAAGCGTCCACAAGAGACCTGTGGTCATCCTCTGTCTCATTGTGGTGCACGGTCGGCAGAATTGCGGGCCTCGCGCGCCTCTCCGAGGATCTCCCATCCCCCTTTGAGGACAATTCCGACGACCACAAATCCGATCAGGAGATCCGGGATCGGAGACTTCAGAAGCATGACCAAGAGACCGGACAAGACGATGCCCGCGTTGGCCAGCATGTCGTTGGTCGTAAAAATCCACGAGGCTTTGAAGTGGACGCCGTGCTCACGATGCGCACGCAAAAGCCGAAGGCAGAGCAGATTCGTCGCCGCGTTGGCGAACGCCGTGACAATCATTGCTAGCCCGATCGGCTCCGCTCCCATAAAGAAACGGCGCAAGACTTCGATAAGCAATCCCAAGGCAAGGAGGATCAGAAGCACGCCAGACAGGTTCGCCGCACGCGCCTTGGCAATAACTGTGCGGCCCACTGTATAGAGACTGACTGAATAGACGGCTGCGTCTCCCAGATTATCGAGGGCAGCGCCTAGCAGGGCTGTGGAGTCTGCCACGATACCGACGGCACCCGCCACCACGACCTGGGTGAAATTAATCCCAAGTACCCAGCGCAGCGTGCGGCGTTCGTCGACATTGCGAGCGTCGAGACGGATCTCGGTCTCCTCGTCTCTTGGCATCGTTACCTCGCTTTGAATTACAACTCCTGTTCTTGCAACTGGATTGGCATTGGCGAGTCGTTGCTGGGATAGAGCAGCCGAAATAGTTTGCCGCAAGCATCAAACGCCAAATCCAATATGACATCGAGTCGATGCCCTTCTGCGGGGCGGTTCAGCTCCGGAGGGGTTTCTAATCTCGCACGTTTTGCAGACACGTCATGCTGACCCACGCTCGTCATCTCCTGGCCCAAGCATAGTAGATGAGCAGCAGAAGAATGATCACCCAAACGACAACAGCGATCGTGTTAAGCCGCTGGTCATAGATGATCCCAAACAGACTGAAGTGAATGCCCGCAGCGGCTAAGGCTCCATGAGTGAGCACCTGGCTGACTGCAAAGCCGGCGAAGAATTTGGCAATTTCCTTCCCCTTCATCGACAGCTCCCTGAGACCGATTCACGTGCAAGCACGCGAGAGCGGAATGACCTCCCGGAATTTCCCGCCGCGACCCGGTTCCGGCGGCTCGCCTCCGCGCTCGACAACGACGTGTTCAAGCCCGTTCTCGGCAAGCACCTTCCGCAGACCTGCTTCGGCCTCGCGCCAGACGGTGTCTGCGTTCGTCATCGGCGCGATTCGCAGACGTAATTCAAGTCTTTCCGGCTCGGACTGCGCGAGCTGGAATAGCGTGACTCCGCGGACAGTCTCGATCGGTTGGGTGAGCGCCAGCGGAGGCACCCTGACATCGCCGCCCGAAGTCCGGAACGTGAGAACGTCCGCGGATCGCCCCTGCACGCGGATTGCGGGCAAGGGGTTGCCGCACGGGCAAGGGTCGGGCCGCTGCAGCACGCTGTCACCAAGATCGTAACGGAGGATCGGCTGCACGCGGTTGGCGAGATTGCTGATGAGGACGGTATGCGACTCCTCGCCCGGCGCCACTGGCTGGTAGTCGGCATCTACCGGCTCGAACGCCACCCAGTCGCTGTTGACGTGCAGCCAACCGTGGTCGCAGTTGCCACTGAAGAACATGCATTCCGTGGCGGCATAGCTGTTGCCGACCTTGGCGCCGAACGCCCGAGCGATCCGTTCATACTCGCCTTCGGGCAAACCCTCTGCGGAGAGGGCCACCAATACAGGATTGATATGGAGGCGGCCGGCCTCCTGCTCGTTGGCAAGTAGCGCAGCCATGCTGGCGTAAGGAGTGAAGAGCGCCGGACGAAAGCGATTCAGTCGCGCAACCAGTTCGGGCATGGGCGAATGCACCGAGAGCACCTCGACGTGATCGCCGAGCCTCCTTTTCAAGCGGGCAGCGGCAACCGCAGACGCGAAGTGTCCGCCGGTGGCCATGACCATGGCCATCCGGCCGCGACAGGCGATGATCTTGAGGAAATCGCCCGGGCTGAGCAAGTCGCCGATCCAGCGTAACATCATGGCGGTCACGACCGCCATCGTGCGGTCGTCGATCACGAAGATTCCGCGGCGGCCGGTGGTGCCTGACGTCGTCAGCAGCGTGTATCGCCCGAGGAAGTACTCGCCGATCATATCCGGATTTTCGATGAACGCCTGCGCCTTCGCCAAGGTGACCTCACGATCGGTAGGCCACTCGTCGAACCGGCCCATCAGCATCTTCTTGTCGGTTACGGGAAGCAGCGACGGATCCTCCACTCGCTCGGGAATATCTCGATAAAGGTCGCCGTAGACGGACGAATTGGCCCGCGCGTGAGCCACAATCGCGGCGAGACGTTCGCGCTGCCGCCGAGCGATGGCTTCCGGGCCGCCTCGTCGAGCGCGCCACGAGTCCCAGATCAGGCTTACGACATGCTCGGTCATGGTCGTTCTCGGTTCACACACCTCCGGTCAATTGCTATACCTACCTCCTGTAGCCACTACAGAATCAACCCCTGATGATCACTATCGGAGCCTTGTCCAAACGCACGGGCGTCAATATCGAGACAATCCGCTATTATGAGCGGATCAGGTTGATACCACCGCCGCCCCGAACCGAAAGTGGACGACGCCTTTATGGAGCAGAGGGCGTTCGGCGGCTGACTTTCATCCGCCACGCCAGGGACCTCGGCTTCGACATCGCGGCCATCAAGACGATGCTCGCTCTGCAGGAGGTGCCGGAGGCCCCATGCGAGCAGGTCAGCCGCATTGCCACCGATCAGCTCGCTGCGGTTGAGGGCCGTATCCGTCGCCTCCTAGGGCTGAGGACGGAGCTTACCCGAATGATCAAAGAGTGCGAAAACGGAAAGGTTGCGAACTGCCGGATTATCGAAGTTCTTGCTGACTCTTCCGGACTTCGGGACGAGACGTCCACTTAATCGTGCAAATAAGACATTCCGAGCGGCTGCGGCTCGTGCGCGAGCATATCCGCGCCATCGAGCAGGAACGGCTGCGCCTGCTGGAGGCGGCGCCGACCGAGGCAGGAGATCATCCGCCGGCGCTTGCTCGCGAAGGTGATTGGCGTCGGCGTCGAGACCGCCGACATGCTGGTCCACGAGATCCTGCCACGCAAGTTGCGCGATCGGCGTGCCGTGGCGCGCTACGCCGGCCCCACCGGGGCGCCGGACGAGAGCGGCAAACGCCGGCGCGAGAAGGGATTGTCACGCACGTCGCGTGCGATGCGGGATGATCCAGTTGGCGTGGCGCTTTCTCCGCTTCCGGAAAGACGTGCGCTTGCGCAACGGTTCCAGGCGCGCACGAGCGACGGCCGCAGCGCCACACGGAAGACGATGATCGTGGCGCTCGCCCGCAAGCTGCTGATCGCCCTGTGGCGCCTTGTCACCACGGGCGACGTGCCCGAGGGTGTAGTGTTGCGTCCGGCGTGATGCACGCGGAAGGACCTCGCACCACGCCCGAACAAATTGGCGGCTCCGTCGGTCCGCCGATGACGATCCGAGGTGGCGGTGACCCGCATTTCCCGTTGGCCCGGAAGCCGTTGCTTAGAATGGGCCCGCCGCCCGGAGCTTCGCCGCCGATGCGAATGCTTGCATCATGGTTGTGTCCCGCATGGATCAACCGAAATACAAGCCTGCCAGGCGCGACCACAGCGCTTCGGTTCATCCCTTTGCACCTTAGACTGCCCTGACTTCGCCGATGATGAACCGGCTTCGCGGCAAGGCGGGAAGCCGCGACCAATCGATTCGCAGATCCTGTTCCGCCACACGATATTCAATGCGATGGCAGAGGATATCCGCGGCCAACTTCATGAGTTCAACCGCGATCCATTCGCCTGGACAACGGTGCCCGTTGTGGTGATCGCCACCACCCTGTGGGACGAAATTGAAGGTGCCCGCCTCCCCTCGATTAAACCGCTCCGGGTCGAAGTCGTTGGGACGCTCCCAACTCCGCGCGTCGTGGTTCGTCCCATAGAGGTCAAGGATCACTCGTCGACCGGCGGCCAGGGGATATCCATTCCACTCAAATGTCTGCCGGACCCGCGCGGCAACTGCAGGGAAGAAGGGGTAGTAGCGGCGGACCTCCTGGACGAAGGCTTCTACATGAGCGTCGCGTTCCGTGCTCAGACGTTCACGAAATTCAGGGTGAGCATGCAAAGCATGGGCAAGGAAAACGATGTAGACCGAAACGGCGACGGTTGGCCGAATGACGTTCATCAGTTCGACCGCGGCGACGTGAGGGGGGAGAAGTTCACCGTTCCAATCCCTATGCCAGGAGATAACATGGGCGGGTGAGTCTTGAGGCGGGCGGAGTTGGCCATTGCGGATTCGGCCGACGACGTCTGTCAGCCAACGGTCAGTTCGCTTGCGAGCGAGCCGTGACCAGAGATGCCCGAAGCCTGTCGAGGCGGCTCGGTCGAACAGCACCGTGATTTCTCGCGTTCGCGTTTTGACGTCCCCTTCCGTTAGCGGCACGCCCGCCCATGAGCATGCGGCGCGTGTCAGAAGCTCCTGAAGCTCCGCATAGAGCACGATATCACGATTCGAACCCCACCTGCGGATGCTGGCTTCCCATTCGGCGGCGCTCAATTGCGAGAGCCTGCCAATGCGCTCCGGCGTCATCAGGGACATGAACATCTGCTTGCGATGGCGATGCGCCTCGCCATCGAGGCCCTGCACACCACCCTCCCCGAGGAGGGTTTTCTGGATCGCCACGGGCATTGCTCCGTGGCGGGCGAAACGGTTTGCATCATAAAAAAGCCGGGCGGCCTCTGGTCCTGTCATGCAGATGGTCTTCTGTAACAGGATTCGCGTCTCGAAAAGGTCCGTTTCATAGCGGCGACATCGACTGGAGATGAACCTGTACGGATCGCTCAGCAAGGCGAGAGTTGAATCGAATCCCTTCGCACCTGGAATCTGGGGCATAGCATTTGTCCAATGCACAGGCGGTCGTATGGCAGCTCGTCGCGGTCGCAGCCGGAACGACGTGTCTAACCTGCGTCCTGGAGCCGCTGTTCCTCTCAGCGACGCAACTGCAATGCATAACTTGCGCGCCCTGGGCAAAGGATCCGACCGGCCGCGTCGTCAAATATGCATCCTGCAGTGTACATCCTGTAGCAACTACAGGATCAACCGCAGTTTGCGTGCGACAGCTTTCATCGAATGAAACAGTTGTATGCACGAACTTACTCAGATCAAAGGACGCATCGACAGCAATCCATTCGTTCGTTTGGAGAGATCAACGATGCCGGTTTTGGAAATACCGCCGAACGGCCGCCGCGATAAAGCCGCCTATCCGCTGCATTCCGGCAACACGATGGGACCCATACGGCGAGCGGAACCAGACTGCACTTCCGGAGGCGCGTTGGACCTACGATCTATCCCGCTGTCAATCACTAGCTCGCGCCGAGGTGACGGACCCGACCGCGGCGACTCCGCGCCTCTGAAACGCTACTTGGAGGCTCTCGCCGGACGGCGAGCATAAGAACTCCTGCAGCTTGTGGACCACGACAGCGGCGTCCGCTCCGGCTCCAGCTATGAGAGCCGACGCTCGGTTACGCTGCCATGGCCGCCCAAGAAAATAGATTCCCGGTATGGGCGAGACGCCTTGCATGTGGATCGCCCGACTTTCGCCATCGATAGCGCCGGGGATGCGAATCCAACCAAAATCGTCCCGGTACCCTGTCGACCAGATGACGCATTCGGGTGCGATGGCGACGCCGTCCGAGAATGCCATCTCCGTGCCGCTGCAGGAAACCAGTCGCCCAACGAGGTGCACGCCCATTTGGGACAGAGCAGCGTCGTCCCGCTGACGGTTTGGAAACGGATCTGTCTTGCGCATCGCCCTGCCGATTATGCTCTCCGGGGACGCCTGAAGGAGCCCAAGCTTGCTCATCCACCACCAAATACTGCGACCGAATATTCTCTCCGCAAGCAAGCGGCGCATCCGGCCTCTGGCAAGATAAGTCTCATGGTACTGCGATAGCTCGGCGGCAATATCGCGGCCACTCGCTCCGTCGCCGACAACGAGGACAGGACCTGGCGGTATCTGTCTGGCGTTACGGAAAGAATCAACGTGAAGCTGGGATATGGTCGGGGAAAGGCCTTGTGAAATCGGTGGAATCCAAGGCTGCCGGAAAGCGCCGGTTGCGACGACGACTGCCTTGGCTACGAATTTCGGTCCGGACCTCGCGACCGCGAGGAATCTCGTATCGAGCTTTTGTAACGAAACGATGTCCACACCCGTCTCGATCGGGAAACCCCCGTCGAGAGCGTAGGCGGCAAGGTAGTCCGCAAACTCGTCCTTGCTCGCGTAGCCGAGCGGATTGCCCGGAAGTTCGCGGCCGGGCAGGGAGCTTACATTGCGGGGAGTGAACAGCGTCAGGGAGTCATACCGGGCACGCCAGCTATCGCCAATGGAACTGCCGGAATTTACCAGAAGGTACTTGAGCCCTGTTTTCGCGAGTTTATTCGCGGCTGCCAGGCCGCACTGACCCGCGCCGATCACAAGCACATCCACGTGGCGAGCGTCAGCCCGTTCTCCCATCATCCCACCCGTTCTCATCAACTCGTTGGCGGCCAAGAGCCCACCTGAATCTAAAAGGAGAGCGGCGTCGCCGCTCCCCTTTCCCTCGCTGATATCTCAATTACTAAGCGCGAAGAAGCCTCAGGGCGTTCATCGTCACAAGAACGGTCGCGCCCGTGTCGGCCAGAATCGCCGGCCAGAGCCCGGTGACGCCGATGACGGTGGTCACCAGGAAGATAGCCTTCAGGCCGAGGGCGATGGCAATGTTCTGGTGGATGTTGCTCATTGTTCGCTTTGAGAGATCCACCATGCCCGCAATGTCGGAGACCCGGCCATGAAGCACCGCCGCGTCGGCGGTCTCAAGCGCCACGTCCGTGCCGCCGCCCATGGCGATGCCGACATCGGCCGCCGCCAAGGCGGGCGCGTCGTTGATCCCATCGCCGACCTTACCGACGAAATGGCCTTGGGACCTCAATTCGCCAACGATCCGCTGCTTGTCCTCGGGAAGGAGCTCGGCCCTGACCTCGATACCGAGCTGTCTGCCGATCGCGGCCGCTGTGCGGCGGTTATCGCCTGTCAGCATAAGCGTCTTGACGCCGGCATTTGCGAGCGCCTTCAGTCCGGCGTGGGCATCAACGCGCGGTTCGTCCCGCATCGCGATCGCACCCGCGATTGCTCCGTCAACGAGAAGGACCGACACAGTCTTTCCCTCATCGTTAAGGGCGGCGATCGTGCTGGTCTGGTCCGGCGTGAGCGCGTTCTGCTCTCCCGCCGCCTTCGGCGAACTGAGGAAGACTTCCTGCCCGCCGATCGTACCCGACACACCTTTGCCGCCGATCGCCTTCGCATGCTGGACCGGCGGAACGTCGATCCTATCGTCCGCAGCCTTCGCGAGGATCGCCTTGGCAAGCGGATGGCTCGACCCCGTCTCGAGCGCCGCCGCAAGCGTCAGAACTTCGCCTCCAGACAAGGCGAAGCCGACGACGTCGGTGACCTTCGGCTTGCCTTCCGTCAGGGTGCCGGTCTTGTCCAGCGCTACGGCCGTCACCTTGCCGATGCTCTCGAGAACAGCCCCGCCCTTCAGGAGCAGGCCGCGACGCGCGCCGGCCGAAAGGCTCGCGGCGATCGCAGCTGGCGTCGAGATTACCAGGGCGCAAGGGCAGCCGATCAACAGGATCGCCAAGCCCTTGTAGACCCACTCACCCCATTCGGCACCGGTCAGCAGGGGCGGCAGTACCGCAACGAGCGCCGCAACCACCACGACGCCCGGCGTGTAGTAGCGCGAAAACCGGTCGATGAACCGTTGCGTCGGCGCCTTGCTCTCCTGAGCCTCCTCGACGAGCTTGACCACACGCGCGATCGTGTTGTCCTCAGCGGTCGCCGTCACTTTGACGCGCAGGGCCGCCTCGCCGTTGACGGTGCCTGCGAAGACGGTTTCGTCCACCGTCTTGCGCACCGGCGTACTTTCGCCAGTAACTGGCGACTCGTCGATTGAACTGTCTCCGGAAAGGATCACGCCGTCGGCGGGGATACGGTCACCAGGACGGACGAGGATGACCGCCCCTATGGCCAAGGTCTCTGCTGCGACTTCCTTCGTTCTGCCACCTGTCTCGAGAAGAGCTGTCTTGGGGACTAATGCCGTCAGTGCCTGGATGCTGGCACGCGCCCTTCCCGCGGCCACGCCTTCGAGGAGCTCACCGATTAGGAAAAGGACAACGACCGCTGCGGCCTCCTCGCTCGCATCGATGATTACCGCGCCCACCGCGGCGATCGTCATCAGCATCTCGATCGAGAACGGCGTTCCGGCGAGCGCGGCCATAACGGCGCGGCGGGCTATCGGAACCAGGCCGACCAGCATTGCCGCGGTGAATATCCAGGACCCCATTCCCGGCACGAGCATTCCGACGCCGTAGGCTGCGGCCAGCGCCAGCCCGCTTGCGATCGTCAGGCGAGCCTTGCCGGATCGCCACCATGGGGCAGACGTGGAATCGTGGTCGTGCCCGTGCAGGCCCTCGGCAGAAGGAACGCCGCTCGCCGGCTCGCCTTGCGGGTGTTTGGGCTCCTGGGGGACGCTGATCTCACGTTGATGCGCGCCGCAGCATGCGGCATGCTGTTTCGGCGCAGCCGTCATGCCCGGCCGCGGGGAAATCGGCGCTACTTTATAGCCTAGTCCCGATACCCTCTTCTCGATCGCCTGCGCGAAGCTCGCGTCGTCTTTGTGACGCACGGTCATTGTACCGGCCGTCACGGAAACGGAAACATCGTCGACGCCATCGAGACGCCGAACAGCAGTATCGATCTTCGCCGCGCAGGAGGCGCAATCCATCCCTTCGACACGGAATCGGGATTCCACGGAAGCTTTCGTCATGAGTGGTTCCTTCTGAAATTTTCCGCAGAATAAGACCTCTAGCAACTAGAGCTGCAAGGGCGGTTGCTAATATTTCTGCGCTATAGCCGTGACTCGACTGAAACTGCTCCACCCGCTGCATTGGGAGGGCCGCCCAACCAAGACTCCGTCGACGACGCTTCCAAGCGATGTGCCCCTGCGGCCTGATTAAGAGACTTATGGTTCATCTACCCAGATCGACGACTTTCTCGAGGGAAGAGCCGTCGACGAGGCCGCGCACGAACGGATTGTGGAAGCCTATCTTCTCATCGTCCACAAGCAGGGCGAGGATTTAAGGAATACGGCTGAGGTCGATCGCACGATTGTTGATGATGACCTCCATCGAGAAGAAGCCCGTAACCGTGGCCAGATCGAAACCGGTGATCAGCTTTTGGTAGAAGGCGTCGTAACCGGCCATGCCTCTGGTCACGACTTTGATCAGGTAATCCCAGTCGCCGCCGATCCTATAAAAATCGATGACCTCTGGAAACCGTTCGACATGTTTACGGAAACTGTCGGCCCACTCCTTTGAATGATGGCGAGTACGGACCATCACGAAGACGGTAAGGTCAAGCCCGAGTGCCGAAAGATCGATGGTGCTGTGCGACCCGCGGATCATGCCGATCGCATTCAAACGCTGAAGGCGTCGCCAGCAGGCGTTTTGCGATAGTCCGACCTGCTCGGCCAGATCGCGCTGCGACAGATTGGCGTTCTGTTGCAGAGAGGTCAAAATCTTTAGATCGAAAGTATCAATTCTTTCTGATTTAGCGATCATGTGACACGAAATCCGGCAAAAGTGGCATAAAATAGGTGAAGTTTTCGACGCTGCTGCGGAATAGATTCTCTGTCAATGTCCATCATGGAGAGTTGACCGTGCAAACTGTTCGCCATCAATCTCGTGACGCCTTGAGCTCCCTGAGACAATTTCAGCAAAGCCTTGTC
Source organism: Sinorhizobium sp. P24N7 (assembly GCF_042436655.1). Taxonomy (NCBI): domain Bacteria; kingdom Pseudomonadati; phylum Pseudomonadota; class Alphaproteobacteria; order Hyphomicrobiales; family Rhizobiaceae; genus Sinorhizobium; species Sinorhizobium sp. P24N7. The sequence goes on from NZ_JBHMIW010000017.1 coordinate 166,248, forward strand.
CGAAACGATCTGATCGCCGCTCTGCGTGACGGTCTTGTCGGATCGGCGGCCACGATCGATGGCCCTTATGGGCGCAAAAACCTGATCTACGCCGACTACGTGGCGTCGGGCCGAGCGCTTCGCCAGGTCGAAAGTTTCGTTCTCGACGAAGTGTTGCCCTATTACGCCAACAGTCATACGGAAGCCTCCTTCTGCGGCGGGTTCATGACCCGCATGCGCAGGGAAGCGCGGGCCTTAATCGCGGAGTTCTGCGGGGCAAGCGACAAGTACGGGGTGATCTTCACCGGCTCGGGCGCGACCGCGGGCCTCAATCGGCTGGTCAAATTGCTCGGTGTCGCCGATGCCGTCGCCGCTGGCAAAACCGTCCGCATCATCATCGGACCCTATGAGCATCATTCGAACATCCTGCCTTGGCGCGAAAGCGGCGCTGATATCATCGAACTGGCTGAGGCGCCGACAGGCGGTCCGGATCAGGCCTTGTTGGAGGAGGCCCTGCGGAGCACTTCGGCCGATCTGACGATCTGCGCATTTTCGGCAGCCTCGAACGTCACCGGCATTACCACTGATGTTCCTGCGGTGACGGAGCAGGTCAAGGCCGCCGGCGCCAAGATGGTCTGGGATTATGCGGGGGCCGGTCCTTATGTCCCCATTTCAATGTCAATGTGCAATCAGGCCGATATCGATGCCATTGTGGTCTCGCCGCACAAGTTCATCGGCGGTCCTGGCGCTTCGGGCGTGATGATCGTGCGTCGTGACGCCGTCGTCACAAACAAGCCCTCCTGGCCCGGCGGCGGAACGGTTAAATTCGTATCTCCGACCTCGCATGACTACAGCGACAGTCTCGAGGCCCGCGAGGAAGCGGGCACGCCGAACGTTGTCGGCGACATTCGCGCCGCGCTCGCCTTCATCGTCAAGCACGCGATCGGCCTGGATGAAATGGGAAGACGCAATCACGAGCTGACCCGCCGTGCCTTCTCCGCCTGGAAGGATATCCCGCAACTGGAATTGCTCGGCTTACCCTTGTCCGATAGGCTTCCGATCTTCTCTTTTCGGATCAGGAATGGTAAGGGCGGCTATGTCCATCAGCAACTGGTCACGAGGATGCTCAGCGACCGGTTCGGAATCCAGGCACGCGGTGGATGCGCATGCGCCGGGCCATATGTCCACAGACTGCTGTCGATCGACGCAGTGCAATCGGAACAGATGCGCCAAGGCATTCTCGCGGGCGACGAATTCAAGAAGCCCGGCTTCACACGGCTGAATTTGAGTGTGCTTCTGTCCGACGAGAAGGTGAGGTTCATTCTAGACTCTGTCGCCCAGATGGCCAAAGATGCTCCAATCTTCGAACCAGATTACGATTTCGATCCGGCGCGAGCCATCTTCTTTCCGAGCGCTACGCTCGACGGGGCTTGACGCATGCGCAAACCTGATGTTGCTGCATTCTTCGATCCGCGAACCTGGTCGGTTCAATATGTCGTCAGCGATCCGAAAACCAAAGCCTGTGCGATCATCGACCCGGTGCTGGACTTTGACGAGAAGTCCGGTGCAACCTCCACTGGTAATGCCGACGAATTGCTGGATTTCATTGCCTCCCAGAACCTTGAGATTCAATGGATCCTCGACACCCATCCGCATGCCGATCACTTCTCGGCGGCGGCTTATCTGAAGGAAAAGACGGGCGCGCCGATTGCTATCGGCGAGCGGATCGTCGATGTCCAGAAACTGTGGGCGGGGCTCTACAACTGGTCGGATCTTTCCACAGACGGTTCTCAATGGGACAGGCTGTTCAAGAAAGGTGATGTCTTCTCGATTGGAAACATCGAGACGACGATCCTTTTTTCGCCGGGCCACACGCTTGCCTCAGTCACCTACATGATCGGCGATTGTGCTTTCGTCCACGATACAGTTTTCATGCCTGACAGCGGGACGGCGCGCGCGGACTTTCCCGGAGGCAGTGCGCGGGCTTTGTGGGCAAGCATACAAGAAATTATGTCCTTGCCCGATGCCACGCGAATCTTTGTCGGGCACGACTATCAGCCCGGCGGTCGGGAGCCGCGATGGGAAAGCACGGTTGGTCTCCAGAAGACGAAGAACGTTCATTTGACCCGCTGCGCTTGCGAGGCTGATTTCGTGAACCTTCGTGAGCAACGGGACAAGACGCTTCCCATGCCGAAGTTGATCCTCCACGCCCTGCAGGTGAACATCAATGGCGGACGCCTTCCCGAACCCGAAGCGAACGGCGAGCGATATCTCAAATTCCCACTGAACGCCCTGAAAGGTGCCGTCTGGGGGTAACGATCCTCGCTCCCAACGCACGCAAGCTCTCCGCCGCCTGCTTAGTGGCAGCTTGCGATGAGCAGATTTTCGTCACCAGCACCGGGTATCCAGACAAATCCTTGACCTGGAATAAATTCTAGAAGCGTCGTTTCGATCTGGGAGAAAAAGGGAAACGCCAGCTTTGTTTTCGGCTGGACAGCACGCTAAAATTCGAAAACGCAGATCTCTTTTTCGGAGATCGGGTCCATGGGCCTTTACAGCGATATCATCTGGCCGAAGCTCTGCGATCTTTCGATGCGCAACGATCGGCTGCGGCCCTATCGCGAGCGAGTGATCGGCGCGGCGGAAGGGCGTGTCCTGGAGATCGGGGCCGGTTCGGGCCTGAATCTTTCGTTTTATCGCCCGGCAGTGCGGGAAGTTCTGGCGCTCGAGCCCGCTCCCAAGCTGTTGGCGATGGCCCGCAATGTCCCGCACGCGGAAGTGCCCGTCAGCTTCATCGAAGCTTCGGCGGAAGCCATTCCGCTCGATGACAGGAGCGTCGACATCATAGTCACCACCTGGACCTTGTGCACGATCCCGCATGCCACCGTAGCGATCGGGGAAATGTGCCGCGTGCTCAAACCCAGCGGAAAGCTGCTGTTTGTTGAGCACGGGTTATCACCTGACGCCAGGGTGCGCTGGTGGCAGGATCGGCTCACGCCCGTCTGGCGGCGCATCAGCGGCGGCTGCCATCTCAATCGCCCGATCAAATCCATGCTGGAAGACGGTGGATTCAAGATCGATCGTCTCGAGACCGGTTACATGCGCGGACCGAAGCCGATGACGTTCATGTACGAGGGCAGCGCCCGGCCTTAAATTGTGAGTTCCTCATGGCGGCCATGATAGCCTCAACACCGACCGATGCGGCCCAAGTTCCTGCGAGCCGCGCTTCGACGGTGGCGGACGCGAAACCCTACAGGCTGGCTGATATTTGCCCTAAATTAGAAAGCTCGGGGAGGCACAAACAGACATATCGCTCGAGAATGGGCGTTGCCCGGACGCAAACATAGATGAAACTCTCCATCCGGAGAGGGTTTCAGTCGCGAATCCCGGTAGCCTATGACCTCGCCCGTTTCTTCCACGACATAACCGTCAGGTCCCTCCTTTACCGCGGCCCCGTGGACCGGCTGACAGTCCTGGTCACTGCAGCACTGGTAGGGATAGGACCATCCAGAAGGGGCGCTATGCGCGGCCGCCTTAAAGGGGGTGGAAACGCCAACGATCAGCCCCAAGACCAAGCTCAACGACATTCGTGCGGCATCGCGCACCTTCAGCGCAGTCCATAACCGTTGAGAATGACCGATCTGCCGCCTGGGGCTATGCATAACCGATCCTCCTTGTTCCAAGAGTTCGACAGACGGCCGGGGCCGCGTTCCGTTCCCCGCGGTTTTCCTTGTTCAGGTCTAATGTAGCAGACACTTCGGCCTGACAAACCAATCCTGAGCTGGTCAAGCACTTGACCTTGCCACCGTTGGAAGGCGTAGGATTGCGTAAGAATGGAGGTTACAGACGATGGATACTCACCGCGACAGACTGGAAGAGAACATTCTCAGCCTGTTCAAGCAGGCATGTCGACAAGGCCGACTCGATGTCGCCGATCACCTGTTGCGGGCGCTCGAAACATCGAGCGAAAGAGGCTCCGTGACGGACTCCCCTTCGCCCGCGGTCTGCTGAGCGACGCCTATCGCACCGTCGCGCAACTTCGTCAGCGCAGGCGTCCCTGATCGGCCAGTAGCAAGGGCCGTCAAAGCCGAATGCACTATTCCCAGCATCCAAGCTGTTGTTGTCTTGGCGGGCACTTGAGCGAGCCGAACGAGCAGAACACACAGCAGTCTCTCGGCTCGGGGCACAAGAGCGCTTTGCAGTTGGTGCACTCGTAGAAGAATTGGCAGGCGTCCATCGGCATGGTCTCCTGCTTGGCGAAGCCGCAATGCGGGCACGTCAGAACGCATTCGAGGACGACTGCGTGTGTAGCGGGATCGCTCTTCTTCACTTTAAGCTCCGGAAACCTCGGCACACGATCTCATCCGTCTCGTGCCGTTTCAGCCGATTCGGGCGAGCATCGGCACGTTCTCGAGTAGCCAGAACGAAAATGCCGTCATCGTTCCGGTGATCATGGCGATCCCCATGGCGACCATCACGCCACCTGCGCCGACCTGCAGCATCCGCCCCAGGCGGCGCATGGCTTTCAGACGTTGCGCAAGTCCATGGGCAAAGGTGGCCGAGATCACGAACGGGACAGCCAGACCGAGCGAGTAAACAGCCAGCAGAACGATACCCGCAGCAGCCGTTGAAGACAGGGCGCCGACGGTCAGGATCGCGCCCAGCACCGGGCCGATACAAGGTGTCCAGCCGAAAGCGAAGGCGAGTCCCAGCAGAAACGCCCCGAGCGGACGGCCGCCGGGGATAGCGCCATGGAAGCGCAGCTCGCGCTCGAACCACGGGATTCGGACGAGGCCCGTCATGAACACGCCGAACAGCATGACGATTACGCCGCCGGTGAGCGTCGCCTCGTAGCGATAGGAAAGGAGGAGCCTGCTGAGAGCCGTTGCGGTCGCACCGAGCGCCACGAAAATCGTCGAGAAGCCGAGCACGAAGCAGAGGCTGAGCCACAGCGTCGTCAGCCGGCCGACCCTCTCTATCCCCTGCCGGCCAAGCGCACTGCCGGAGACATACGAGATGTAGCCCGGCACGAGCGGCAGAACGCAGGGCGACAGGAACGAAATCAATCCCGCCGAAAAGGCGGTAATCAATCCGATGTTCGAGATGGCCGACATGTCGCCTACTTTCCGCGCGCCGATGCGATCAGCCGCCTCATCCCGGCCTCATCGGTGAGGCCACGGATGATTTCCTTGCCGCCGACGAAACTAGGTGTGCCGGAGAGGCGCAAGGCTTCCGCGAGGGCGATATTGCGCCGGATGGCCGCGTCGATCGCCGGATCTTGCATGTCCTTCTTCAAGCGCTCGACATTGATACCGATCTCGGCGGCGATTTCGAGGGTGGTCGTCTCGGTGATCCGGCCCGAATAGGTCATCATCGCCTTATGGAAGTCGAGATACTTTCCCTGCTTGCGACTTGCGAGCGCTGCGCGGGCGGCAAAGACCGAACCGGGTCCGAGAATAGGGTATTCCTTGAAAACAAGGCGAAACCCCTTGTCAGCCTGTTCAAGCTTGTCGAGCATCGGCCCCGCCTGACGGCAATAGGGGCAGTTGTAGTCGAAGAACTCCACGACGATTGCATCACCTTCAGGATTGGCCCCGACCGGGGAATCCGGATCGTTGAAGATTTCATCGCGCCGCTCTGAGATGACTGCGGTCAACTCGTTGTCCGCCGCGGCCTGCCGGCGGGCTTCCCTGCGGTTGACGGACTCGAGAATGACTTCGGGGTTGTCGAGAAGGTAGGTGCGCAGTTGGCGGTCGAGAGCGCCGCCGTCACGGGGCGGCGGAAGGACGCCTGCGGCGAACAGCAGCGCCAGCGCCGAAAGGACCGCTGATACCCCTGCAAGCGCGAAGGAGCCGAACACCCACGGTTTCAGGCTTCGGGCTGGCTTCGCGGGCTGAGCCTCGGACGAAGCGGGCGTCTGATTGTCGGACATCTCGGGTGTCATCGTATCAATCCCTTCAGGCTCTCCCACAGTCCCGGTTCCGGATGGCCGTGGGGCTTCTGCGTCCGGTTGGTGAGCGCGTTGACGAAGACGACCAAATTGACCGGCTCGAAAGTCCGGAACAACCGTCGGCCGGCAAGGCCAAAGGCAGCCGGCGACGCGAGACGGATGGCGATGGCCCATACGTCTTCCATGTGTCGTTCGTGTTGATCTCGGCCATGGCCATGACCTCCTTCCCGACTTCACTCGGTCGCGTAGACCGCGGGTGCCTTGCCGTCCTTGGGGACGGTGTAGATCACGAACTTCTCAGTCTTGGTGCCGGCCATGCCGGGCGAACCCATCGGCATCCCCGGCAGGGTGATGCCGGCGATGGTGGGCTTTTCGGTCAGCAGCTTGCGGATGACGTTCACCGGCACGTGTCCGTCGACCACGTAGCCGTCGATGAACATGGTGTGGCAGCCTTGGAACGCCTCAGCCACGCCGGCCTTGCGACTGATCTCGGCAAGGTCGTTAGTCGGCTTCACGTCGACGGCGAAGCCGTTGTCGCGGAGATAGGCGGCATAGCCCTCGCAGCAGGTGCATTGCGGGTTCTTGTATAGCGTCGCCTGGAGCGGCTCGGCGAGAGCCGGCGTGGCGAGGGCGACGAGAGCGGTGAGGCTCAGAAAGCGGATCGTGCGGTTCATTTCCATTTTCCTTGGTAGCTACTTGATTCAGGCGACGCGCAGCACTGTCATCAGACCGGCCATCTGATGGTCGATCACATGGCAATGCAGCATCCAGTCGCCGGGATTGTCGGCAACGAAGGCTGCCTCGACGACGTCCTTCGGTGCCATCAGCGCGGTGTCCTGCCACTGGCGGTGCGGGACGGATTTGCCGTTCCGGCTCAGCACCCTGAAGCTGTGACCGTGGAAGTGCATCGGGTGCCACCAGGCGGTCTCATTGCGCAGGGTAAGCATGATGCTCCGCCCGCGTTGGAACGTGAGGGCAGGTTCCATGCCTGCATGGCCGTCGCCGGTCATCGACAGACCGTTGACCGCCCAGGCCGCTCCCTTGCCCATTCCCATCATGCCGCCGCCCATCATGCCGCCGCCCATCATTCCCCCGCCCATCATGCCGCCGCCCATCATCCCGCCCATGCCGGACATGCTCATCATGCCGCCCTGGAGCGTCAGCGTGTGGCGCTCAGCCGTGGCAATATCGGGTTCCGGCAGGGGATTGCGCGGCAGGTCGAGAGGGTTATCGAGAGGATGCGCCCGGATAGGCGGACTTTCGACGTAGGCAAGCTCCGTCAGCCGATAGGACAGGCCGTCGTAAAAATCATCCACGACGCCGTAGCGTTTGCCCGGCACCCCTTGCATGTCGAGCATGACGTCGATGCGCATGGCCGGACCGAGCAGGATCCGTCCGCCCTCCGGCTCGTGTGCGTCGCAGGGCTGACCGTCGATCGCGACGATCACCGGGCGGTGCCCCTCGAACCGCAGCGCCATGATCCGCGCCAGCGATGCATTGACGAGGCGCAGGCGGACGCGCTCGCCGCCCCGGACCGTTTCAGCCTCCGAGACGCGGCCGTTCAGCGTGACGGTATTGCCGACACGGCCGGACATCGCCGCTTCCATACGATTGCCGAAACCGCGGGCGATGCTGCCGTCTTCCGTCAGCCGCCAGTCGGCGAGCACCCAGAGAAGGTCGCGATCGACAGCAATGGACTCGCGCTCCTCGACGATCACGGCCCCGGCGAGACCTCGGCCCAGCTGTTCAAGGCTGTTGGCATGCGGGTGGTACCAGAAAGTTCCGGCATCGGGCGGAGTGAATTCGTAGACGAAGCGCTCGCCGGGTCTGATCGGCGGCTGCGTCAGGCCGGGCACGCCGTCCATGGCATTGGGCAGCCTGATGCCGTGCCAATGGACGGTGCTTTCCTGGTCGAGCCTGTTTTCGACGACGAGGCGGGCAGGCTCACCCTGGCGAAGGCGCACGAGGGAACCTGGCACAGTTCCATTGTAGGTCCAGACATCGGTCTCCGGACGAGCCGGGCCAGCAAGACGCGCACGGGCTGGCGCGGCGGCGATCCGATACGAATTGGATTCTGCCGCCCTTGTCGGCACCGGCGGCAGCGCAACGGTCAATATGAGGCCCGCGCCGGCCTGGAGGAGACCCCGTCGCGACACTGAAGAGTTGGATTCGGTATTCATGTTCGATCCTTCCGATCATCGTGGATGAGGGAACGCGTCGGGCCTTTTTGAATGTCCTCACCTTGATGGCCGCTCGGTGCGAAACTGACGCGCACGCGTTCGCTTGCCCGGCTCGGTCGTCCGGCGGCCGAGCTTTCAACCGATGTTGGAGGTTCGAGGTGGATAGGGATCGGGTGACAACGTCCTGCCGTGCAAGAGCGGTCCGCTCGCGGCAAAGGCGGTAGTCGCGCTACCGATTGGGATCGGGATCGCCGCAGCCACGGCCGCGAAAATCGGGGCCGGGCAGACATTTCCGCAGGCCATCGCCGTTATGCCATCGTTGCCGGGCTTGTCGGGGCAGTCCTGACAATCACCATGCGCTGACATCGCCATCTCGGACATCATCGCCATTTTGGTGGTCATGCCGCTCGCTGCGGCGACCGACATCCCCAGCCCCGCGGCGATGAACACGGCGAGGGACAAAGCGACAAGTTGTTGAGCCGACCAGTGTTTCATACCACAAAGAATGACGCCGAACTGCGCCAAAAACAAGCCGCCGCGGCTGGCTGCGCTTTGACGATCGCGGCGCGAATGTGTCCACGCCGCGACCGCGTATTTCAGCGGAAGAACAGATATTTGACCAGTGCCGCAATCACGAGCGCGACCAACACCAGCCCGATGAGACCCGCGAGACCCATGCCCCACATCATGCCGCCCATCATATCGTTCATCATGGCATGCTCCTTTCATTCGGCCGCATCCCTTAAGACTGCCGGCTGAGCCTCCATGCCGATTGCCCGCGCCGCGTCGTGGGATTTCGCGGGCAGCCGCCAGCCCTTGACGAGGCCGTAGACCGCCGGAATGACGACCAGCGTTAACACCGTTGACGATACCATGCCCCCGATCATTGGCACGGCGATGCGCTGCATGATTTCCGAGCCGGCGCCCGTGCTCCAGAGGATGGGCACCAGCCCCGCCATGATTGCGACGACAGTCATCATTTTCGGACGCACGCGCTCGACGGCGCCGACGATGATCGCCCGGTTCAGATCTTGCCGGCTCAGCAGTCGGCCCGACCGCACGCACTCTCGCCATTGTTCGGCAAGCGCCTGATCGAGATAGATCAACATGATCACCCCGGTCTCGGCCGCCACGCCGGCGAGCGCGATAAAGCCTACCGCCACGGCAACCGAGGCGTTGAAGCCGAGCCACCACATCAGCCAGATGCCGCCGACCAGCGCAAACGGCAGCGACAGCATGACGATCAACGTCTCGGTCAACCTCTTGAAGTTCAGGTAGAGCAACAGGAAGATCAGCGCGAGCGTCAGGGGGACGACGATCGCCAGACGCGCCTTTGCCCTTTCGAGATATTCGTACTGGCCGCTCCAGGCGACCGAGTAGCCCGCAGGCATCGCCACGCTCTTGGCAACGGCTTCCTTCGCTTCGGCGACGTAACCGCCGAGGTCGCGGTTGGCGATATCGACGAAGACATAGACGGCGAGCTGGCCGTTTTCCGTACGGATCGTCGTCGCCCCCCGCGTGAGCTTGACATCCGCCACCTCGCCCAGCGGCACGGTACCACCGTCCGGAAGCGAGACCTGGACGTCACGCGCGATCGCTTGCGGATCGCTTCGGAAGGCACGCGGGTAACGCACCGCCACGCCGTAGCGTTCGCGCCCCTCGACCGTCGAGGTCACCACCTCCGACCCCAAGGCCGTGCCGATCACCTCCTGGACGTCGTCGACGTTGAGCCCGTAACGTCCGAGCGCTAGCCGGTCCGGAACGATGTCGAGGTAGTAGCCGCCGATCACCCGCTCGGCATAGGCGCTCGATGTGCCGGGGACCGTCTTCAGCACCGTCTCGACATCGCGGGCGATCCGCTCCATCTCCTTGAGGTCCGTCCCGTAGACCTTGACGCCGACGGGCGTCCTGATGCCAGTCGACAGCATATCGATGCGGGCGCGGATCGGCATCGTCCACGCGTTCGACACGCCGGGGAACTGGAGCGCTGCGTCCATCTCAACCTTGAGGCTGTCGATCGTCACGCCAGGCCGCCATTCGGATTTCGGCTTCAAAGTGATGATCGTCTCGAACATCTCGGTCGGCGCGGGATCGGTGGCAGTCAGCGCCCTGCCCGCCTTGCCGAACACGGTCTCGACTTCGGGGAAGGACTTGATGATCCGGTCCTGCGTCTGCATCAGTTCAGCCGCCTTCGTCACCGACAGGCCCGGCAAGGTCGTCGGCATGTACATCAGCGTCCCTTCGTTGAGGCTCGGCATGAACTCGCTACCGATCTGCCGCGCCGGCCAGACCGTCACGGCCAAGGCAACCATTGCCAGGAGGATGGTGATTGTCTTGGCGCGAAGAACCCCCGATATGACTGGCCGATAAATCCAGATCAGGAAACGGTTGAGCGGATTCTTGTGCTCTGGGACGATGCGGCCACGCACGAACACGACCATCAGCGCCGGCACGAGCGTCACCGACAGGAGCGCCGCCGCCGCCATGGCGAAGGTCTTTGTGAAGGCGAGCGGTCCGAACAGCCGCCCTTCCTGAGACTCGAGCGTGAAGATCGGCAGGAACGAAACCGTGATGATCAGCAGGCTGAAGAACAGCGCCGGACCGACCTCGCTCGCCGCCTTGATCAG